>NZ_JAKEIP010000174.1 GCF_021474425.1 Streptomyces muensis
GGCCGCCGCCTTGGTCTCCTCGGCCTCCCCCGGCTGGTTCGGCTGGCGCCGCCGCTACCCCCGTACGGCACGCGGCGTCACCATCGGGACGTCCGTCCTGGCCGGGGCCCTCCTGCTCTTCGCGCTCCTCGTGCCGAACCGGATGGAGCGGCTCAATCCCGAGGCGTTCTTCCGTCTTCCCGCCGAGGGGATCCTGCTCGCGGGCCTGCTGCTGGCGCTGCCGCCACGTTCACGGCGGCTGATGGCCGTGGTCTCGGGTGCGCTGCTCGGGCTGCTCACCGTGCTGAAGTTCGTCGACATGGGCTTCTACCAGGTGCTGGCCCGCCCCTTCGACCTGGTCCTGGACTGGATCCTGCTCGACGATGCGGCGGAGTTCGTACGGGAGTCCTTCGGCCGGACCGGCCAGGTGCTCGCGGTGGTCGGGGTGATCGCCCTGATCGTCGCCGTGCTCGTCCTCATGACGCTCGCGATGGTCCGGGTGACGAACCTGATGGTCGGCCACCGTGCCGTCGCCGCCCGTACGACGCTGATCCTCGGCACCGCGTGGATCACCTGCATGACGCTGAGCATCCAGATCACCGGCGTCCCGCTGGCCACCAAGGCCAACGCCGATCTGCTCAACAACCGTGTGGAACAGGTACGGGCGGGCCTCAAGGACGGACGCGTCTTCCAGAAGCAGGCAGCCGTCGACGCCTTCGCGAAGACACCGTCGGACCAGTTGCTCACCGGGCTGCGCGGCAAGGACGTCCTGTTCACGTTCATCGAGAGCTACGGCCGTGTGGCGATCGACGATCCGGCGATGGCCCCGCAGATCGACGCGGCACTCAAGGAAGGGACGAGCGATCTCAAGGCCGCCGGATTCCAGTCGCGCAGCGGCTGGCTGAGGTCGCCGGTGACGGGAGCCGGCAGCTGGCTCGCCCACTCCACCTTCCTCTCCGGTCTGTGGATCAAGAACCAGCAGCGGTACCGGAGTCTGACCACCAGCGACCGCGCCACGCTCAACAGCTACTTCCGCAAGACCGGTGCGTGGCGGACGGTCGGCGTCGTGCCGGGCGTGCGGCGGGCCTGGCCGGAGGGCAAGTACTTCGCGCTCGACCACATCTACGACTCCGAACACCTGGGCTACCAGGGCCCCTACTTCAGCTGGACGCCCGTGCCCGACCAGTTCAGCCTGGAGGCCTTCCAGCGTCTGGAGCACGGCAAGAAGGACCGCGAGCCGATCATGGCGGAGATCATCCTTGCCTCCAGCCACAACCCCTGGTCCCCCATCGCCCGCATGGTCGACTGGGACGACCTCGGCGACGGCTCGGTCTTCCACCGGATCAAGAAGGAGGGCACGGACCCCAAGGAGGTCTGGAAGGACCCCGAGCGCGTCCGCACCGAGTACCGCCGCGCCATCGAGTACTCGATCCACAGCCTCACGGAGTGGGTCGAGCGCTACGGCACGGACGACACGGTCCTCGTCTTCCTCGGCGACCACCAGCCCGTGCCGACCGTCACCGCGGGCAACACGAGCAAGGACGTCCCCGTCACGGTCGTCGCCCGCGACCAGAAGGTCCTGGACAGGATCGCCGACTGGAACTGGACGGACGGCCTCAAGCCCGCCGAGAACGCCCCGACCTGGGGCATGGACAAGTTCCGTGACCGTTTCCTGACGGCGTACGGGCCGCGGAAGGGCTGAGACCGGCGGGGCGGCCGGTCCGGTCAGCGCGTCAGACGTGGAGAGAGCAGAAAGTCCGGCCCGCCCCCTTGCCTGATCATTCCGCGCCTGGATTACTGATCCCGAACACTCGGACCGAATGATCGGTCGTCCGGATTGACGCGGTTGGCGAGGGAGAAGTCCCCATGGCGGATGCGACGGAGCTGCTGGACTCGGGGGAACGGCTCGCGCCGGAGGCGCTGCGGGCGTTGCAGCTGGAGCGGCTGCGGACCTCGCTGCGGCACGCGTACGACAACGTGCCCTTCTACCGTGACTCCTTCGACAAGGCCGGCGTACGCCCCGAGGACTGCCGTTCGCTCGCCGACCTGGCCCGTTTCCCGTTCACGACCAAGGCCGACCTGCGGGAGAACTACCCGTACGGGATGTTCGCCGTGCCGCAGGACCGGATCCGCCGTGTCCACGCCTCCAGCGGCACCACCGGCCGCCCCACGGTCGTCGGCTACACCGACGCCGACCTGTCCCTGTGGTCCGACGTGGTGGCCAGGTCCATCCGGGCGGCAGGCGGGCGACCCGGCGACAAGGTACATGTGGCGTACGGCTATGGGTTGTTCACCGGTGGGCTTGGCGCACACTACGGGGCCGAACGGCTTGGCTGTACGGTCATCCCCGCGTCCGGCGGCATGACGGCCCGCCAGGTCCAGCTCATCCAGGATCTCAGGCCCGAGATCATCATGGTGACGCCGTCCTACATGCTGACCCTGCTAGACGAGTTCGAACGGCAGGGCGTCGATCCCCGCGGCACCTCCCTGCGGGTGGGCATCTTCGGCGCCGAGCCCTGGACCGAGCGGATGCGCCAGGAGATCGAGGAGCGGTTCGCGATCGACGCCGTCGACATATACGGGTTGTCCGAGGTGATCGGACCCGGGGTCGCGCAGGAGTGTGTGGAGACCAAGGACGGTCTGCATGTGTGGGAGGACCACTTCCTCCCCGAGATCGTCGATCCGATCACCGGTGAGGTGCTGCCCGACGGCGAGGAGGGCGAACTGGTCTTCACCTCGCTCACCAAGGAGGCCATGCCGGTCATCCGGTACCGCACCCGGGACCTGACGCGGCTGCTGCCGGGGACGGCCCGGGTGTTCCGGCGGATGGAGAAGATCACCGGGCGCAGTGACGACATGGTCATCCTGCGCGGGGTCAATCTCTTCCCCACCCAGATCGAGGAGATCGTGCTCCGGACTCCGGGCGTGGCACCCCACTTCCAGCTGCGCCTCACCAGGGAGGGTCGTCTCGACGCCCTCACCGTGCGCGCGGAGGCCCGCCCCGACGCGTCACCCGAGGTCCGGGACGCCGCGGCGCAGGCCATCGCCGCGGCCGTGAAGGACGGCATCGGGGTGTCGGTCGCCGTGGAGATCGTCGATCCGGAGTCACTGGAACGGTCCGTGGGCAAGATCCGACGGATCCAGGACCTACGGCCCCGCTAGCGCAATGGTCGAGCCGGCCGCGCGGGACGCCATAGCCCCTGCCCCTGCCCCTGCTCACCTATTCGCCCACTCGCCTACTCGCCTGCGAACCGGTCCCGCAGCTCCCGCTTGAGGATCTTCCCGCTCGCGTTGCGCGGCAGCTCGGTCACGAACACCACCCGCTTCGGCGCCTTGAAGCCGGCGAGCTTCTCGCGCGCGTGCTCGATCAGTTCGGCCTCGCTCACCTCGCCGCGCGGGACGACGACCGCCGTGACGGCCTCGATCCACCGCTCGTCGGGCAGGCCGATCACGGCGGCCTCGGCGACTCCCTCGTGCGTGTACAACGCGTCCTCGACGGCACGTGAGGCGATGAGTACGCCACCGGAGTTGATGGCGTCCTTCACCCGGTCGACGATCGTGAAGTAGCCGTGCGCGTCGCGCACCGCGAGGTCGCCGGAGCGGAACCAGCCGTCACGGAAGGCCTCGGCGGTCTCCTCGGGCTTGTCCCAGTAGCCCTCGCACAGCTGCGGGGAGCGGTAGACGATCTCGCCGGGGGTGCCGTCGGGCACGTCCTCGCCGTTCTCGTCGACGACCCGGGCGTCGACGAAGAGGACGGGACGGCCGCAGGAGTCCAGCCTGCCCTTGTGTTCGTCGGGACCCAGCACCGTGGCCAGCGGGCCGATCTCGCTCTGGCCGAAGCAGTTGTAGAAGGCCAGGCCGGGCCATCGCTCACGCAGCCGTTCCAGGACCGGCACCGGCATGATCGAGGCGCCGTAGTACGCCTTGCGCAGCCCGTCGAGATCGCGGGTCGCGAAGTCGGGGCGGCCCGCCAGACCGATCCACACCGTGGGCGGAGCGAACAGGCTGTCCGCGCGGCCCGTCTCGATGAGATCGAAGAGCCGGTCGCCGTCGGGCGACTCCAGGATGACGTTGGTGGCGCCGACGGCCAGATACGGCATGAGGAACACGTGCATCTGCGCCGAGTGGTAGAGCGGCAGTGAGTGGACGGGTCGGTCGCCGGCGCTCAGGTCGAGGGCGGCAATCGCGCTCAAGTACTCGTGGACCAGGGCGCGGTGGGTCATCATCGCGCCCTTCGGCAGGGCCGTGGTGCCGGAGGTGTAGAGCAGCTGGACCAGGTCCTCGCTGCGTGCCTCGGGGCCGTCGTGGGCGGGCGCCGTGGCCTGCCGGGCCAGCAGTGAGCCGTCGGCGTCGCGCAGCGGCATCGCGGGGACGCCGTCGGGGAGCCGGTCGGCGAGGGCGGGGTCGGTGAGGATCAGGGAGCTGCCGGACTGACCGAGGATGTAGGCGAGGTCGTCGCCGGTGAGGTGATGGTTGACGGGGACATGGACGAGGCCCGCGCGGGCGCAGGCCAGGAAGGCGATGAGATAGGCGCAGGAGTTGTGGCCGTAGGCGGCCACCCGGTCACCCGGGGCGAGGCCCCGGTCGCGCAGGACGGTCGCCGCGCGGGAGACGGCGTCGTCGAGTTCCTCGTACGTCCACGCGCGGTCGCGGTCCTCGATCGCGACGCGTGCCGGGGTCCGTCTGGCGCTGCGGCGCAGTACTCCGTCAACCGTGCTGCCGTGTGCTGGCGTCATGACACATGATCCTCGGTGTCTCGCAGAGACGGGTCAAGGCGGAGGCCGGACACCCGACCGGGGACACATACCCGTTGGTATGCTCAACGGCTCCTTCCCTCAATGACGTTGGGAGGCACGATGCGCACCCGCCCCAGACGGCTCGTCGTCGCGGCCGTGGCCCTGCTCGCCACCATGGCCGGGCTGCCCGCGACCGCGGCCGAGCGGCAGGATTCGCAAGACCGGCACGAACAGCTCTCACACGGTGGTCTGTCCGCCGTCGTCCGCTACACCGAGTACGGAATTCCGCATATCGTCGCCAGGGATTACAAGTCCCTCGGCTTCGGCACCGGTTGGGCGCAGGCCGCCGACCAGGTGTGCACGCTCGCCGACGGGTTCGTGACCGTGCGCGGCGAGCGTTCGCGGTTCTTCGGCCCGGACGCGGCGACCGACTTCTCCCTCTCCTCGGCGACCAGGAACCTCTCCAGCGACCTGTACTTCCGCGGCGTACGTCAGACCCGCACGGTGGAGAAGCTCCTCGCCGAACCGGCACCGCGCGGCCCCAGCCATCAGGTCAGGGACCTGATGCGGGGCTTCGCGGCCGGGTACAACACCTGGCTGAAGCAGAACCGGATCACCGACCCCGCCTGCAAGGGCGCCGCCTGGGTGCGCCCGGTCACCCAGCTGGACGTGGCCGCCCGCTTCTACGCCATCGCGGTACTCGGCGGCCAGGGCGGCGCCGTGGACGACATCACCGGCGCCCAGCCGCCCACCGTCTCCACCGCCCGAGCCGGGGGCAGCGGGGCCGCCCCGGACGCCGGGGCGCTGATCCGGGCGGTGCGCGAGCGGACCGCCGACGCGGACATGGGCTCGAACGCGGTCGCCTTCCATGGTGACACCACGGCCGACGGCCGCGGCCTGCTGCTGGGCAACCCGCACTACCCGTGGCACGGCGGACGCCGCTTCTGGCAGGCGCAGCAGACGATCCCCGGCGAGCTCAACGTGGCCGGCGCTTCCCTGCTGGGTTCGCCGACGATCTCCATCGGCTACAACGCCCATGTGGCGTGGAGCCACACCGTCTCGACCGGAGTCCCGTTCAATCTGCACCGCCTGACGCTGGACCCGACCGACCCCACGGTCTACCTGGTGGACGGCAAGCGCGAGCGGATGAAGAAGAGGACGGTGACCGTCACGGTCAAGGGCGGCGGCGCTCCGGTGACCCGTACCCAGTGGTGGACCCGGTACGGCCCGGTCGTGTCCTCCACCGACGGCGAGCTCCCGCTGCCCTGGACCGCCACCACGGCGTACGCGCTCAACGACCCCAACGCGGCCAACATGCGCTTCGCCGACACCTCCCTCGGCTTCAGCAAGGCGCGCGGCACGGCCGACGTCCTTCGGTCTCTCACCCGGCACCAGGGGCTCCCGTGGGTGAACACCATCGCGGCGGACTCCTCGGGGCACTCGCTCTACACCCAGTCCCAGGTGCTGCCCCGGGTCACCGACGAGCTCGCGGCGCGCTGCTCCACTGACCTGGGCAAGGCCACCTATCCGGCGGCGGGCCTCGCGGTCCTCGACGGTTCCCGTGGCGACTGCGCGTTCGGCCGTGACGCCGACGCCCTCCAGCCCGGGATCTTCGGGCCCGCACGCATGCCGACGCTGAAGGACGCGCCGTACGCGGAGAACTCCAACGACAGCGCCTGGCTGGCCAATGCGGACCGGCCGCTCACCGGGTACGAGCGGATCTTCGGCACGATCGGCACACAGCGCTCGCCGCGCACCCGCGGGGCGATCGAGGACGTGGCGGCGATGGCGGAGCGCGGTGGTCTGACCGTCCGGGACCTGGAACGCCAGCAGTTCACGAACCGGGCGCCCGTGGCCGACCTGGCGGCGGCGGACGCGGCGAAGGCCTGTGCCGCGCTGCCGGGTGGCAGGGCGACGGGCAGCGACGGCAGGGCCGTCGACGTGGCCGAGGCCTGTTCGGTGCTCGCGGCCTGGGACCGCACCATGGACACCGGCAGCCGGGGCGCCCTGCTCTTCGACCGGTTCTGGCGGAAGCTGACGGCGAAGGTGCCGGCGGCCCAGCGGTGGAAGGTGCCGTTCTCGGCGACGGACCCGGTGCACACCCCGAACACGCTCAACACCGAGGCCCCCGGCTTCGGCACGGCCCTGGCGGACGCGGTCGCCGAACTCCGGGCGGCAGGCATCGCGCTCGACTCCCGGCTCGGCGAGCACCAGTTCGTCGTACGCGACGGTCGGCGCATCCCCGTCCCGGGCGGCACGGAGGGCCTGGGCGTGTGGAACAAGATCGAGCCGGTGTGGAACGCGGCCCAGGGCGGCTACTCCGAGGTGACGACCGGCTCCAGCCACATCCAGGCGGTCGGCTGGGACGGTGGCCGCTGCCCGGTGGCCCGTACGCTCCTGACGTACTCCCAGTCCTCGAACCCGAACTCGGCCCACTTCAGCGACCAGACCCGGCTGTTCTCGGGTGAGCGGTGGGTGACGGCGCGGTTCTGCGAGAGGGACATCCTGGCGTCGCCGGCGTTGAGGACCGTCCACATACGCGAACGGTGAGTCGGTGTGGTCCCGCTCCACATGGGGCGGGACCACATATGAGTGACCCATGGGATGCGCTGAGAATGCGCCATGCGTCAACAGCCATTCATCGAATGCTTCTTTTGCCTTCCTCGTGCTCCCGTGCGCCCCTTTGGAGAAAGGTTTCGGGAAACCAAGAGCCACTTGGACTGGGCAGGACTTGTCTCAAGTGTTCAAGTCCGTGGCACGTTCACCAATTTCGCGTGCCGCGTATGGCAGGAGGTTTTCATGAGCCGTGCCGTGCCTGAACGAAAGCGTACATGGAGGACAGGAACTGCTCCAGGCATATTCCCAGTCATCGGCCACGGTATCGCGTTATACCGACGGCCGCTGGCGTTTCTGAATTCTTTGCCCGCGTACGGCGATCTGGTCGAGATACGGCTGGGCCCCCAGCGCGCCTGGATGGTGTGCCATCCCGAGCTGACCCACGAGGTGCTCATGGATCCGCACACCTTCGACAAGGGGGGCCCGCTGTACGACAGGCTCGGGAAGCTGATGGGCGACGGCCTCGTCACCTGCCGACAGCCGACGCATCGGGACAAGCGCAGGCTGTTACAGCCCGCGTTCCGCCCTTCCCATGTCGCCGAGTACACGGACCTGGTCACCGAGGAGGCCGCGGCGGTGTGCCGCGCGTGGCCGGTCGGTCAGGAGGTTGCCGTCACCGAGGCGATGATGGCCCTCACGACACGGGTGACCAGCCGTGTCCTCTTCTCCGATTCCCTGGACGACAGGACGACCTCGGAGGTGCGCGACTGTCTCGGCGCGGTCGTGCGGGGCCTGTTCGTCCGCACGGTCGTACCGATCGACGCCTTGTTCCGCCTCCCCACCCCCGCCAACCGCCGCTATCTCCGCGCGCTCTCGCGCCTGCACGGGATCATCGACGCGGTGATCGCGGAGCGTCGGTGGGGCGCCCATCGCGACGACGTGCTGGGCACGCTGCTGAAGGCCGCAAAGGACGACGGCTCGACGGCCGCGGTCACCGACCAGGAGGTTCATGATCACCTGATCACGCTTCTGCTGACGGGCGTCGAGACTCAGGCACTGGCCCTGACCAGCGCTTTCAGCCTGCTGGCCCGCCATCCGAAGGTGGAGCGGCGTCTGCACGCCGAGCTCGACTCCGTCCTCCCCGAAGGCCGACGGCCCACTCCCGAGGATCTGCCGCGCCTCGTCTACACCCGGTGCGTCGTCTCCGAGACGCTGCGCCACTCGCCTCCCGGCTGGCTCTTCACCCGCGTCGCCACCAAGGAGACCGAGCTCGCCGGACGCCGCCTGCCCAAGGGCGCCGCCGTCCTGTACAGCCCCCACCTCCTGCAGCACGATCCCTCGTCGTTCCCCGACCCCGAACGTTTCGACCCCGACCGCTGGTTGCCGGGACGGCCCACCGCCGAAGAGCGCCGCGCGATGATGCCGTTCTCCGCGGGCAACCGCAAATGCCTCGGTGACGAGTTCGCGATGGTGGAGGCCACCTTGACGCTCGCGACCATCGCCGGCCGCCGGCGCTTGCGTCATCTGCCCGGGTACGTCGACCGGAAACCGCGCCCCGGGATCACGATGGGGCCGCGTTCCCTGGTCATGACGTGCGCGCCCCGATCACGTATGCCCTCGTCGGCCTCGCTCGCGCACCGAGCGACCGCCGCCCCGCACACATCGGACAGCCGAAAGGCAGGTGACCACGTTGTCGACGACGCATGAGGAAATCACCCTCGGCCTACCGGACGGAATGCCGGTCGCCAACCTCCGGGACCTGATCGACACCAACCTCCACATGCCCTTCCCGTTCCGGCGGAACCCTCATGAAGCCGATGCCACCGTCGGCGTCGACGCATGGCTGAAGGTGTGGGGGCTGACCGACGAACCTGATGTGGCGGCGATGATCGCCCGCACTCGCCCAGCCGAACTCGCCAGCTACACCAGCCCCACCGTGGATTCTGGTGTCCTGCAGATCGTGGCCCATCAGATCGCCTACCAGTTCGTCTTCGACGACCTCGCGGAGGACCTCGGCCGACGTTCTCCGGGCAGGCTGCTGCCCATGCTGTGCGAGAGCGTCGCGATCCTGCGGGACGGCCGGCAGCCCAGCACGCCCCTCGGAGCCGCCCTGGCCGATCTCCACCGCCAGGTCCGGGAACAGTGCACACCCGCACAGGCCGCGCGATGGGCCTGGCAGAGCTGTGAATACGTGCACGGCCTGTTGTACGAAGCCGTGGCCCAGACCCACCCCGTGCTCCTGCGCACCGGGGACTGCACCTCCATTCGGTCGCTGACCGCGGGCGTAGAGCCGTTCTACCCGCTGTACGAGGGCGCCCGGGCGCGCGAGCTGACCGCGGCCGAGGTGCATCATCCCGTCGTACGGCGACTGAGCCGGCTGTCGGCCGACGCGGCGGTGTGGACGGCCGACCTGTTCTCCGCGGTGAAGGAACAGCGGGCGGGCGAAATGATCAACCTTGCCCTGGCCCACCAGCGCGAACAACGGTGCTCGCTGCCGACCGCCGTGCTCCTGGCCATCGAGGAGATCAACAGCACGATCGAGAAGTTCCAAAGGCTCCACGACGGGATCAAACCGGAGTTGAGCCCCGCGGGCATCCGCTATGTGGAGGGCATGATCGGCTGGATCCGCGGGTGCTACGACTGGGCCCGCGCCGTGCCCCGGTACGCGGATGTGACGTCGGTGCCCGCAGTGCCGTAGACCTCCTGACGCGCACCGTCACCAGCCCCACCCTGGAGACGTCCATTCGTGTCCACTACCCAGCGGGTGGGCGTTCTCCCACCTACCGTTCACGATTCACCCTATGGTGCTCAATTCGGCCTGCCGCACCCCCATAAGGCGTACGCTCGGCCTCCTCCGAGCCGAACGACAGAAGGCGGTACGGCACATGGCGATGGCGCCTCGGCACCCGGTCATGGAGCAGCGGACGTTGCCGGTCACGGAGCAGCGGACGTTGATCGAGCGCCGACGGGAACTTCAGGCCCTTGACGCCGCGTTCAAGGAGTTGCGACGCACCACGGACGGTGCCCCGCAGGCGAGGCGCAGGGGAGTGCTCGCCTTCAGCGGACCGGCCGGGCTGGGCAAGACGGCGCTCCTCACGGAAGCCCGTCAAAGGGCCAAGGCTTCGGGATTCACCGTGCTGTCGGGGAGAGGGGGAGAGAAGGAACAGGGGTCTGCGTTCCGCGTGGTCCGCCAGCTCGTGCAGCCCTTGCTGGCAAGGATGGAGGGCGCCGAACTCCGGGCCTTCCTGGGCAGCTGGTACGACGTCATGGCCGCCGTGCTCGGTCTCGAGGCGAGGGGCCCCGCCCCCGCACCCGACCCGACCGGGGTCCGCGAGGGTCTCGACTGGGTCATGACCTGCCTCACCGTCAAGAGGGCGCCCGTCGTCCTGCTCCTGGACGACCTGCACTGGGCCGACGCCGAGTCCTTGATCTGGCTCGATTCCTTCGCGTCACGGGTCGATGACCTCCCCCTGCTGATCGTGGTCGCCTACCGGCCCGACGAACTGCCCTCCGCGGCGGGGGAACTGCGCACCCTCGTCGGACATCACGGCGACCGCCCCCACGACCTCGCGTGCCTCACCGCCGACGGCGTGGCGCAGATCGTCAGAAGCCAGGTCGGCGACAGAGCCGAGGACGTGTTCTGCAAGGAATGCTGGTCGGCCACCGGTGGGAGCCCCTTCGAGACGGTGGAGCTCGCCATCGGCCTCGCCGAGCGGAATCTTGGTGGCAGCGAGGACGACCTGCCCGCGATGCGTGAACTCGCCGCGGCCATCAAGGGCCCGGGACTGATCGAACGTCTGGAAGGCCTCGACACCACGACCGTCCGCTTCGCGCACGCCGCCGCCGTGCTGGGGTCGCCCTTCTCACCTCAGCTCGCCGCGACCATCGCGGTGCTCGGCGACGAGACCGTCACCGAGGCGACCCAGCAGCTTCGCGCGGCCCGGATCCTCACCGACGGCCACGGCCCGGAGGGTGAGCTCGAGTTCGTCCACCCGCTGATCGCCACGACGATCTACCGGTCCATCCGCTCCGGCTTCCGGGCCGGTCTGCACAACGCTGCCGCGGACGCCGTCCTGAACGCGGGCTACGGCCCCACCGCCGCCGCCCGGCATCTGCTGGAGGTGCCGTGCGAGGGCAGCCCGGAGACGGTCAAGTGTCTGCGCGAGGCGGCTCGCGAATACCTCGGCGCCGGGGCGACCGAGGCCGCCCGGCGCCTGCTGATCCGTGCGCTGCAGGAGCCGCCCCTGCCGGAGGAGCGCGCCGCGGTCCTGCACGAACTCGCGTGCGCCACGTTCCTGATCGAGCCCACGGCCACGGTGCGGCATCTCCGCCAGGCGCTGGCGGAGCCCGATGTCGAACCCGACCTGCGCGCCTCCATCGTCTATCGGCTGACGACAGCGCTGGCCCACACCGACCGGATGGACGAGGCCGTGACCGTCGCCGCCGAGGAGGCCCGGCAGGCCACGAATCCACGCGTCAAACTGCGGATGCAGGCCGACCAGTTCGTCTGGAGCACGATGCGCGCCGACGATCCGGACTCCCCCGCGCGTTCCCGGAGACTGGCGCGGCTGGCCGAGCAGTTGCCCGGCCGCAGCCTGGAGGAGCGCTACATCCTGGGGCTGCGGGCGTGGGACGCCGTATTGCGCGGCGAACCACGGCAGACCGCGCTCGGTTACGCGGAGAAGTCCCTGCGCGGCGGCATGAGCTGGACCGATGAGAACCGTGGCTTCGAGGTGCCCCTTTCGGTGGCCCTGGTGTTCATGTACGGCGATCAGCCGCGCCGGGCCGAGGAGTTGTTCGAGAAGGGCATCGCCGAGTGCGTGGGCAAGGGCTGGCACGGCTCCCACCTGGCCTTCGGCCAGACCATCGCCGGCTATGTGCGCTACCACCGCGGTTGTCTGGCCGAAGCCGAGGACCTGGTACGGGAGGGCCTGCGCATCGCCGACAAGGTGGAAGGCGTCGTGGCCGCCCAGTGGTACGGCGTCAGCGTCCTGATCCAGACCTTGCTGGCCCGTGGCCGCGTCACCGAGGCGCGTGCTCTCGCCGACGACCACCACTTCGGTGAGATGGCTCCGAACGCCATCATCTATCCCGACCCGCGCACCGTGTACGCGGAACTGCTCCTGGCGGAGGGCCGGCACGCGGAGGCGTCGAGGCTGCTGTCCGCGGTCGGGGAGTGGCTGGACGGACGGGCCTGGCGCAACCCGGCCTGGTGCCCGTGGCAGCTGCGGCTCGCGACCGCGCTCGCTCCCACCGCCCCGGACGAGGCGATCCATCATGCCCAGGACGCCGTCAAGCGCGCCCGGGACTTCGGCGCCGCGTCCACCATCGGCCAGGCCCTCCACACCCTCGCCGAGGTGACCGGCGGGCCGGCCGCACTCGACCTGTACGCGGAGGCGATCGACTGCCTGGAACAGTCCCCGGCCTCGTACGAACTCGCTCGCGCCCAAGTCGGCCACGGCGCCGCGCTGTCCCGCCACGGACGGCTCCAGGAGGCCGCCGACCGGCTCTACCAGGGTCTGGAAGGCGCCGTCCACTGTGGGGCCGAGGCGCTCGCCACGCGGGCCAGGGAGGAGCTCTCGACGGCCGGTCTGCGCCCGCTGCCCCTGCGCTATGTGCAGGGGGACGCACTGACCGCGCGCGAACGCCGGACGGCCGAACTGACCGTCGAGGGAAGCCCGGTGGCATCGATCGCGGCGGATCTGCACTTGACCGAACAGGGCGTGCGACAGCTGCTGTCCAGTGTCTACCGCAAGATCGGCACCGACGCGGCAGGTCTCGCCAGAGCCCTGGAGACTCCTCCGCGTATGCGTCCCTGACGTCACACGGGCCTGGTGCGGCCTTCCCAGTACGGATCCCGCAACCGCCGCTTGTACAACTTCCCATTGGGATCCCGCGGCATCTCGGAAACGAAGTCCACGCTCTTGGGCCGCTTGTACCCGGCGAGTTGCCCGGCGCAGTGGTCGAGGATGGACGTGGCGAGGGCCGGTCCCGGCTCCTGGCCCGGGGCCGGTTCGACCACGGCCTTGACCTCCTCGCCCCAGTCGTCGTGCGGGATGCCGAAGGCGGCGGCGTCGGCGACGGCCGGGTGGGCGAGCAGCGCGGACTCGATCTCGGCCGGGTAGATGTTGACGCCGCCCGAGATGATCATGTCGATCTTGCGGTCGCGGAGGAAGAGGTAGCCGTCCTCGTCGAGGTAGCCGAGGTCTCCGACGGTGAAGAAGTCGCCGATGCGGTTCTTCTTCGTCTTGTCCTCGTCCTTGTGGTAGGCGAAGCCGCCGGTGTTCATCTTCAGGTAGACGGTGCCGAGTTCGCCGGGCGGCAGCCGGTTGCCGTCGTCGTCGAAGACGGCGAGTTCGCTGATCGGCCAGGCCTTGCCGACCGTGCCGGGCTTCTTCAGCCAGTCCTCGGCGGTCGCGAAGGCGCCGCCGCCCTCGCTGGCGGCGTAGTACTCCTCGACACACGGACCCCACCAGTCGAGCATGGCCCGCTTCACGTGGTCGGGGCAGGGGGCGGCGCCGTGGATGGCGTGCCGCATGGAGGAGACGTCGTAACGGGCGCGCACGTGCTCGGGGAGGGCGAGGAGGCGGTGGAACTGTGTGGGGACCATATGGGTGTGTGTGCACTTGTGGGTGTCGATGAGGCGGAGCATCTCCTGCGGGGTCCACTTGTCCATCAGCACCAGACGGTGGCCTATGTGCAGGGACGCGCCCGCGAACTGGAGTACGGCGGTGTGGTAGAGCGGCGAGCAGACCAGGTGCACGTTGTCGTCGAACGGCCTGATGCCGAAGATGCCGAGGAAGCCGCCGAGGTAGGACTCCTCTGGTGTCTTGCCGGACAGGGGACGCCGGATGCCTCGCGGGCGGCCGGTGGTGCCCGAGGTGTAGTTCATGACCCAGCCGAGGGTGCGGTCCGCGGGCGCCGACTCGGGTTGTCCGTCGAGGAGTTCGGCGTACGGCCGGAAGCCCTCGACCGTGCCGATCGCGTACCGGTGGGTGCCGGGGAGGCCTGCCTCGTCGGCGGCGTGGCGGGCGGGGTCGGCGAAGCGTTCGTGGGCGAGGAGCACCTTGGCGCCGGAGTCGGCGACGATCCAGGCGATCTCGGGGGCGACGAAGTGGTGGTTGACGGGGACCAGGTAGAAGCCGGCCTGGCTGGCGGCGAGGTAGGCGGCGAAGAACTCGGGGCTGTTGGGCAGGACGACGGCGAAGGCGTCGCCGCGCCGCATCCCGGCCGCGCGCAGGCCGTGGACGAGGCGGTTGGCGGCGGCGTGCAGTCGGGCGGCGGTCCACTGCTCGCCGTCGGGGGCGACGAGGACCGTGCGGTCGGGGTCGGCCGCCGCCTGGGCCCAGAAGCCCGCGGGGGGTGTGCTCGTCACTGGCCGCTCCTTCCGGCGATGCGGTTGATGCGGTCGACGGACTGCTCGAAGCCGCGGGTGAGGTCGTCGAAGACGGCCTGGACACTGCGTTCGCTGTTCATCCGGCCGACGATCTGGCCGACGGGTGTGCCGAGCAGCGGCTCGACCTCGTACTTCTGGATCCGGGAGACGGCTTCGGCCACCAGGAGCCCCTGGAGCGGCATGGGGAGGGTGCCGGGCCCGTTCGGGTCGTCCCAGGCGTCCGTCCACTCGGTACGCAGTTGGCGAGCGGGCTTGCCGGTGAGGGCGCGGGAGCGGACCGTGTCGCCGGATCCGGCGGCGAGCAGTTTCTCGGTCAGCGCGGGTGAATGCAGGTCCGCCTCTGTGGTGGTCAGCCATATGGAGCCCAGCCACACACCTTGGGCGCCGAGAGTGAGGGCTGCCGCCACCTGTGGGCCGCTTCCGATGCCGCCTGCCGCCAGCACGGGCAGTGGGGCGACGGCTTCCACCACCTCCGGGGTGAGCACCATGGAGGCGATGTCACCGGTGTGGCCGCCCGCCTCGTAGCCCTGGGCCACGATGATGTCGATGCCCGCCTGCTGGTGTTTGCGGGCGTGCCGGGCGCTGCCCGCGAGCGCGGCGACGAGCACGCCCTGGTCGTGGGCGCGCTCCACGACGTCGGCGGGCGGTGAGCCGAGGGCGTTGGCGAGCAGCTTGATCGGGTAGTCGAAGGCGACGTCGAGCTGGGTGCGGGCGACCTGTTCCATCCAGCCGGTGATCCGCCAGCCGGCCGCTTCCCCCTCGGCGAGTTCGGGCACGCCGTACTTGGCGAGGGTGTCCTTGACGAACTGCCGGTGCCCTTCCGGGATCATCGCCTCGACGTCGGCTTCGGTGACGCCCTCGACCTTCTTCGCGGGCATGACGACGTCCAGGCCGTAGGGCCGGCCGTCGACATGTGCCTCGATCCAGTCGAGGTCGCGTTTGAGGTCGTCGGGTGCGGTGTAGCGGACCGCGCCGAGCACTCCGAAGCCGCCGGCCCGGCTGATGGCCGCTGCGACGGCGGGGAACGGCGTGAAGCCGAAGATGGCGTGCTCGACTCCCAGTTTCTTGCTCAGCTCCGTCTGCATGGGCGCAGGATGCCGCAGTCGTCCGGACGACGGAAGGCCTTTTCTGATACACCGTCAGATCTCTTGGGCGAACATCCCGTTGACACGGCCCCCGCCTGACACGAAAGTTTCACCACGCAAGGTGATCCCGGAAAGATACTTTCAGCCGGAGCGGCGGGAGGAACCTCGATGACCGACGGCAGACGCGGACCGACCAGGCGTCAACTCACCAAGGGAACACTGGCCTTGGGCGGCGCCCTGGCCCTGGCTCCCTTGCCGGCAGGACCGGCGGCCGCCACCTCCCCCTCCAGCCGGCCCTCGCACCACCCCACCCTGCGCCACGGCTCCCCCGAACGCGCCGGTCTCCTCTCCGCACCCCTGCGCCGCCTGGTCACCGACGCCGAAAGGTTCCTCGGCCCCTCCCCCGCGCACCCCTGGTACGCCGGTGCCGTCCTGCTCGCCGGGCGGGGCGGCACCGTGGCGCTGCACGAGCCGATCGGGATGGCGGTGCGGTATCGGGCGTACGACGAGAAGACCGACACCGGCGTCGAGTTCCCGCCCGAGCAGCAGATCCCGATGGCCGAGGACACCGTCTTCGATCTGGCCTCGGTGTCCAAGCTGTTCACCTCGATCCTCGCCGTGCAGCAGATCGAACGGGGCGCGCTGGGGCTGGAGGCGGCGGTCGCCTCGTATCTCCCGGACTTCGGTCGCGCGGGCAAGCAGGACATCACGATCCGTCAGCTGCTCACGCACACCTCGGGGTTCCGCGCCTGGATCCCGCTGTACGCGGCGCCGACGTACGAGGGGAAGCTCGAACTCATCTGGAACGAGGCACCGCTCAACCCGCCGGGCAGCACGTATCTCTACTCGGACCTGAACCTGATCTCCCTCCAACTGGTCCTGGAGAAGATCACCGGCCGCCGCCTGGACACCCTCCTCGACGACGAGATCACCGGCCCGCTCGGGATGCGCAGGACCCGCTACAACCCGCCCGCCGCCTGGCGGCCGAAGATCGCGGCCACCGAGGACGCCCGCAAGCCCTGGTCCGGACTGGACCGGGGGCTCGTGTGGGGCGAGGTGCACGACGAGAACGCCTTCAGCCTCGGCGGGGTCGCCGGCCACGCGGGCGTGTTCTCCAACGCGTGGGACCTCGCGGTGCTCGGCCGGACGCTGCTCAACGGCGGGTCCTACGGCAGGCGGCGCATCCTGGAACCGGAGTCGGTGGAGCTGATGTTCACCGACTTCAACACCGCCTTCCCGGGCGACGAGCACGGCCTCGGCTTCGAGCTCTACCAGCACTGGTACATGGGCGCGATGGCCACCCCGCGCACGGCCGGGCACACCGGCTTCACCGGCACCTCCCTGGTGCTGGACCCGACGACCGACTCCTTCCTCGTCGTGCTCGGCAACTCGGTTCACCCGGTGCGCAGTTGGCGCTCCGGCTCCGCGCCGAGGGTCGCGGCCGCCGACAACATGGCGCGTGCCGTACCGGTCCGCCCACGCCACGGCCGTACCGCATGGTTCTCCGGCATGGCGACCGCCACCACCGCGACCCTTGCCCTCCCCGCGCTCGACACGTCCGCCGGTGAGGCGTGTCTGCGCTGCGCCCTGTGGTGGGACACCGAGCCCCGGGCCGATCTCCTCGTCCTGGAGTCCACGACGGACGGCGGAGCGACCTGGCAGCCGCTCCCCTTCACGACCACCCGACACGGCGAGGAGCCGCAGGACCACGCGAACGGGACGGTGACCGGCTGGTCGGGCCGCGTCTGGCACCGCCTCACGGCCCGGCTCCCGGCACACCGGCAGCTGGCGCTCCGCTGGCGGTACGCCACCGACCGGCTGTATGTGGGCCGTGGGGTGTACGTCGACGGGCTGCGCGTCGAGGCGGCGGACGGCGTCCTGTTCGACGACGCCCGGCCGGCGGACGCGGCCCGTGTCGCGGCGACCGGCTGGAGTGCCTCCGCCGACTGACGGCCCGATTGACCGCCCGATTGATCGCCCGTCTGACGGCCCGTCAATCGGCGGCCCGCTCCAACACCGCCATCGCCGCGTTGTGCCCCGGCACCCCGCTCACCCCTCCCC
>NZ_JAKEIP010000175.1 GCF_021474425.1 Streptomyces muensis
GCCACCCCCACCGCCCCCTCGCGGCACCGTCCCGGTACGCCCGAGGAGGCCCTGCGCGAGCTCGCCGCGGGCAACCGCCGCTGGCGTACGTTCCGTGAGCGGCACCCCGACGAGTCGCCCGCCGTGCGACAGGCCCTGACGACGGGCCAGCACCCGTTCGCCGTCGTGCTCGGCTGCATCGACTCCCGGGTCCCGCCGGAGCTGGTCTTCGACCAGGGGCTCGGCGACCTGATGACCGTGCGCTCGGCCGGCGAGGTCCTGGACGAGGCCGTCCTCGGCAGCGTCGCCTACGGCGTGCTCGAACTGGACATCCCCCTGGTCATGGTCCTGGGCCACCAGTCCTGCGGTGCCGTGAAGGCCGCCGTCGAGTCGGACGAGTCCGGCGAGCGGCTGCCCGCCCACATCCAGTACATAGCCGACCAGATAGCCCCGAACATCGACCACGCCAAGGAGGGCGACGCCCGTATCGCCTCCACCATCGACGCCAACGTACGCGCCGTCCGCGCCCGCCTCGCCGCGGAGCCCGACCTCGCCGCGAAGGTCGACGCCGGCAAGCTGGCCGTCGTGGGCGCGCGGTACGACCTGACCACTCAGCGGGTCCAGCGGGTCTACTGACGCCCTTGAGCGCAGACTGTCCCCGGCATGCCCGGCGTCAGTGGAAGCCGAGCATGCCGGGGGAGTCGGACGTGTGCGTCACCGGCGATTCAGCGGGAGCCGCCGATCGCCAGCCCCGCCCCCTCCAGCCGCACCCTGATCCCGTCCTCCTCCACCCGCACGTCCCGCAACCGCACCTGCCCGCTCGGCGGTTCCGGCAGGCGGAAGCCCAGGGACAGCTGGTCGGCGAGGACCGGGCGGGTGAGGCGGGGCAGGGCGTCGAGGAGAGCGGGGTCGAAGCCGAGGAGCCCCAGGAGCCGGGGGTGGTCGAGGGCCAGGTCGATGAGGTTCAGCCGCATCGCCTGGTGGACGAAGCGCGGGGTGCCGGTCAGCTCGGTCAGCTTGGACTCGTTGCGCAGGGCCTCGCGGACGAGGGAGTCGGGCACGCCCAGGCGCCGTACCACCGACGGGATCGACAGCAGCGCCCTCGCCTTGCGGGTCTCGTGGGCGAGGCGGTCCGCCGACTTCCGGCTCAGGTGCAGGCCCTCCGAGGCGCGGGCGCCGGGGCGGTACGTGGCCAGGTCGCCGATGTCCAGACGCATGCCGCCGATGTGGGTGGCGATGCCACGGTCGCCGTTGCGCACGATCCGGGCCTCGGCACGCAGACTGAGGTCGTGCCCGGCGACCGGCAAGGTGCCGCGCGCCCGGACCCGGTCGCGGCCCTCACCGGTGAACGTCACCTGGGACGCGCCGAGTTCACGGTTCAGGTCGGCGAAGGAGAGCAGGACGTCGCCCTCCAGATGGGGGACGTCGGCGCCGCGCACCGATGCCGGGCCGTCGGTGTCCAGTCGTACGTCCCTCGCCGTCGCCGTCACCTGGGCCAGCGAGACCCGGTCGGCGGCCACGTCGGGGACCGTCACCTTCACCGAGTCCAGCCGCTCGTCGGCGAGCTGGGTGAGGAAGGGGAAGCCGTCGATCTGGACTTCGGGGGCGGCCGCCAGATGCAGACGGTCCTTGAGGGTGTCCGCCGCTCTGCGCTCGGCGTAGAGGAGGGCCCAGCGGTCGGCGAGGGTGAGGAACGCGGCGAGGACGAGGATGCCGACCACGACCTTCATCGCGAACGGCAGCCCCGAGAAACGGCCTCGGCGCCGGCGACGGCCGTTACGGCGGTGGTTGGGCGGGGCCCAGGGATCGTCCTGGGCCTCCGCACCGTCCTGCTCGTCCGGCTCTTCCCGTATGTCCTCGTGAAGGAACTCGTCCAGCGGGCTGTCGCCCATCGGACCGTCGTCCAGTCTGCCGAGCTCCTCGTAAGGATTTGTATAGGGATGCGTCGTTATGTGGTGGGGGGAACGCATCGGCCCATCCGACCATGCGCACACCCCCCACCCGCAACCTCTACCGGGGGTTTGCGATCTAGTTCACGCCGGTTCACAAATTACTGCGTTGAACTACTTCACGACCGTGATCCGGTTCGCCGCCGGCGGCGTGATCGGGCTGCCGGCCGAGGAGTTGGCCGTCAGGTACTTCTCCAGCGCCGTCAGGTCGTCCGAGCCGACCAGGTCGTTCGTGCCCTGGCCCAGCGTCGGGAAGCCGTCGCCGCCGCCCGCGAGGAAGCTGTTCGTGGCGACACGGTAGGTGGCCGCCGGGTCGATCGCCGCGCCGTTCAGCTTGATCGAGTCCGTCACCACCCGGTCGGCGCCGGACTTCGTCAGGTCCAGCGTGTACGTCAGACCGGACGAGATCTGCAGGACCTTCGGCGAGGCCGCGTTCGTGCCGCTCACCTGCTCCTTGAGCACCTGGACCAGCTGCGCGCCGGTGAAGTCCTGGAGGTTCACCGTGTTGGAGAACGGCTGCACCGTGAAGCCCTCGGCGTAGGTCACCACACCGTCGCCCTCACTGCCCTTGGCCGCGTACGTGAGCGGCGCCCGGATGCCGCCGGGGTTCATCAGCGCGAGGTCGGTCTCCGGGTCCAGCTCCTTGCCGTGCGCGAGCTGCGCGTCGGCGATCAGGTCGCCGATCGGCGACTCCGTCCCGGCATTGCTGATATCCGCGGATATGTAACCGATGGCGCGGTTGCCGATGGGCGCCGCGAGGGTGTTCCACTTGTCGATCAGCGCCGTCATGTCGGGTGCCTTCGGGACGTCCCGGGTGACCACGTGGTTCGCGGACTTCACGGCCGTACGCGCGATGTCGCCGGTGAAGCGGTCGTACGTCAGCGTGGTGTCGGTGTAGAGCCGGCCGAAGGACGCGGCCGACGTCACCATGCGGGGCTTGCCCGCCGGGTCCGGGATCGTGCAGACGTACGCGTTGTGGGTGTGCCCGGTGACCAGGGCGTCCACGGACGGCGTGATGTTCTTGGCGATGTCGACGATCGGGCCGGAGACGCCGCTGCCGGCGCCCGGGGAGTCACAGTCGTAGTTGTACGACCCCGAGGCCGGGAAGCCGCCCTCGTGGATGAGCGCGACGATCGACTTCACGCCCTGGCGCTGGAGCACCTTGGCGTACTTGTTGATCGTCTCGACCTCGTCCTTGAACTTCAGGCCCTTGACGCCCTCGGCGGAGACGACACCCGGAGTGTCCTCCAGGGTCACGCCGATGAAGCCGACCTTGACGTCCTTCTTCTTCCACACCCAGTAGGGCTTGAGGATCGGCTTGCCGGACTTCTCGTCGAGGACGTTCGCCGCGAGATAGGGGAAGTCGGCGCCCTGGAACTTCTCGCCCTCGACATAACAGCCGGCCGTCGGGTGGCAGCCGCCCTTCTGCAGGCGGGCCAGTTCCCTGGCGCCCTCGTCGAACTCGTGGTTGCCGACGCTCGTCACGTCCAGGTCGAGCTTGTTCAGCGCCTCGATGGTGGGCTCGTCGTGGAAGAGACCCGAGATCAGCGGGGAGGCGCCGACCATGTCGCCGCCGGCCGCGGTGATGGAGTACTTGTTGCCCTCCCGGGCCTGGCGCAGATGCGTGGCGAGGTACTCGACGCCGCCCGCGTCGATGGTCTTCGTCGTGCCGTCCGGCTGCACTTCGGTGACCCGGCCGGAGGAACCGGACGGCGGCTCCAGGTTGCCGTGCAGGTCGTTGAAGGACAGCAGCTGCACGTCCTGGTACCGGGTGAAGTGGTGACCGTGGCCGCCCTTGCCCGAGCTCTCCGGCGTCGCGGTCGCGGGAAGCGCCGCGGCCAGCGCGCCGACGGTGGCGAGTCCGGCGGCGGTGGCGACGAGCGCGTACGTACGGCGTCTGCGGTGCTGCTGGTGGGATGTGGCTGACATCCGCCCCCCTGTGAGTCGTGAGTGACATGGCCCCGTCGGGCGGCAGCCTAGAGTCAACGCGCGTAGCGCGACAGGGGGTTCCCGGTTACACCTTGATTGCTTCTGTGCCGGGACTTTGCCGAAGGCGCCCCTTACCCTCGTACGCATGACCAGCGACGACACCGCACACCCCCTCCCGACCCGTTCCATCGAGACCCACGCCGCGCTCACCCCGGAGCAGACCGAGGCCGTACTGGAGCTGCTCGCGGAGGCCGTCCGGAGCGACGGGCAGCAGGCGGTGTCCGAACAGGGGCGGCTCCAGCTGCGCGGAGGGGCACGCGAGGGCGTGTCGCATCTGCTGCTGACCGTCGCCGGCGAACTGGTCGGCTACGCCCAGCTGGAGGACACCGACCCGGTGGAGGCCCCGGCCGCCGAGCTGGTCGTGCACCCCGCGCACCGCGGCCACGGACACGGCCGTGCGCTGGGCTCGGCCCTTCTCGCCGCGTCCGGCAAGCGGCTGCGGGTGTGGGCCCACGGCGGCCATGCCGCGGCCCGCCATCTCTCCCAGGTACTCGGCCTCACCCTGTTCCGCGAACTGCGCCAGATGCGCCGCCCGTTGGCGGACCTGTCGCTGCCGGACCCGGTGCTCCCCGAGGGCGTGACGGTCCGCTCCTTCGTGCCCGGCCAGGACGACGCGGCCTGGCTCGCGGTGAACGCCGCCGCCTTCGCCCACCACCCCGAACAGGGCTCCCTCACCCAGCGCGACCTGGACGACCGCAAGGCCGAGCCCTGGTTCGACCCGGCCGGCTTCTTCCTGGCGGAACGGGCCGGCGAGCTGGTCGGCTTCCACTGGACGAAGGTCCACGCGGAGGAGGGGCTCGGCGAGGTGTACGTCCTCGGCGTGCGCCCGGGGTCGCAGGGCGGCGGCCTGGGCAAGGCCCTGACGACCATCGGGCTGCGGCATCTGGCCGCGCAGGGGCTGCCGACGGCGATGCTCTACGTCGACGCGGACAACAAGGCGGCGGTGTCGGTGTACGAGCGGCTCGGGTTCACGACGTACGAGACGGACCTGATGTACCGCACGGAGACCTGAGACCCGCGAATCCGGGCGTAGAAACCTGACATAACTCCCGTAAGGGGCGGTGACCTTGACGCCGCCCCTTTCTTTCCACCACCCTTTCACTACTCAATTAGTGAAAGGGTGGTGGAACGGAATGGTCGACTACCGCATCGACCGGCGCTCCGGCGTCGCCACCTACGTGCAGATCGTCCAGCAGACCAAACAGGCCCTGCGCCTGGGCCTGTTGGAGCCCGGCGACAAGCTGCCCACGGCCCGTGAGGTGGTCGAGGCGACCGCCATCAACCCCAACACGGTCCTCAAGGCCTACCGCGAACTGGAACGCGAGGGCCTGGTCGAGGCACGCCGGGGCCTCGGGACGTTCGTGCGGCGCGGGCTGAACACCGCGCCCGCCGAGTCGCCCCTGCGCACCGAGTTGGAGGCCTGGGCCGTGCGCGCCCGCGAGGCCGGGCTGGACCACGACGACGTGGACGCGCTCTTCACCGCAGTACTGGACACGCACTTCAAGGGGGACGAGTCATGACCGAGACCGCCATCGAGGCGGCCGCGCTCGGCAAGGGGTTCGGGCGACGGCGCAAGCAGGCCCTGGACGACTGCTCCTTCCGGCTCCTGACGGGCAGCGTGTGCGCCGTCGTCGGCCCGAACGGCGCCGGCAAGTCCACGCTGCTCTCCCTCGCCGCCGGACTGCTGCGCCCCACCGACGGCACGATCACCGTCCTCGGCGCCGCCCCGGCCGCGGTCCGCGAACGGCTCGCGTACGTCGCCCAGGACAAGCCCCTGCACCCCCAGCTCACCGTCGCCGACACCCTGCGCTACGGCCGTGAGCTGAACCCCGGCCGCTGGGACGACCAGGTCGCCGAGCGGATCGTCGCCGAGGGCGAGCTCGAAGCCGGCGCGAGGATCCGCACGCTCTCCGGCGGCCAGCGCACCCGCGTCGCCCTCGCGCTCGCCCTCGGCAAGCGCCCCGAACTGCTCCTCCTGGACGAGCCGATGGCCGACCTCGACCCGCTGGCCCGGCACCAGCTGATGGCCACGCTCATGGCCGACGCGGCCGAACACGGCACCACGGTTGTCATGTCCTCGCACGTCGTGGCCGAACTGGACGGCGCCTGCGACCACCTTCTGCTGCTCGGCGCCGGCCGCGTCCGCCTCTCCGGCCCGCTGGACGACCTGCTCGCCGCGCACCGCCTCGTCACCGGCCGGGCCGACGCCTCGCTGGACCCGCACACCGTCGTCGAGTCCCGTACGACCGGACGCCAGACCACCGCGCTCGTACGGCCCGAGGGCCCCCTCGGCCCGTCCTGGCAGGCCACCGCCCCGACCCTGGAGGAGCTGGTCCTGGCCCACCTGCGCGCCCCCGAAGCCCCGGCCCTGCGCCTCGACGACGTGCGGGAGGCCGCCGTATGACCGCCGTGACGACCCTCGACACGCCCGCCGCCGTCACGTCCTCCCGGGGGCCGCGCGGACTGCTCTGGGCGATGCTGCGGCTGCACCGCTGGGCGCTGTGGTTCTGGCTGCTGCTGGTGGCCGTCGGCGCGGGAGCGCTGCTGTGGGCGTACGGTCCGGGCGCGGACGCCGCCTGGGCCGAGTACCACAAGGCGGGGTGCGGCTCGACGACGCCGCCCGACCTGGGCTGCGACCTCATCGGGCCCGCCTACACCAGGTACGACACGTTCGTCGGCGTCGGCGCCGGAATCCTCGGCCTGGCACCGTTCCTCACCGCCGCCTGGGCCGGCGGCGCGCTCATCGGGCGTGAACTGGAGAGCGGTACGGCCCAGTTGGCGTGGACGCAGTCCGTCTCGCCGGCCCGCTGGCTGGCCGCCAAGCTCGCCGTCCCGGCCGCCCTGCTCACCACCGGCATGCTCCTCCTGACCCTGCTGCACCGGCTGCTGTGGTCGACGGACGGTCCGCTGCGGGCCGCGATGGGCTCACGGAGCTGGTACCAGGGCACCACCTTCGAGGCCAACGGCACCCTCGCCACCTCCTACGCCCTGCTCGGCCTCGCCGTCGGCGTCCTCGCTGCCCTGCTCCAGCGCCGCGCCCTGCCCGCGCTCGGCCTGGCGGTCGTCGTCCTCGCGCTCCTGACGACCGTGCTCGGCACCGTGCGCCCCTACCTGTGGCCGCTGGAGACGCTCACGAACAAGCACGAGTACCCCGCGTACATCGGCATGGTCGTCGACGAGGGCGCCCTCACCTCCACCGGCGCCCGGGTCGCGGACCCCATCTGCGTGGACAACACCAAGTGCCTCGCCGAGCACGACATCGTCGGCTTCTACCGCGACTACCACCCCTCCTCCCACTTCTGGCCGCTCCAGCTGGTGGAGACCGGCATCGTCCTCGCCGTCGCCGCCCTGACGGTCCTGGTCGCCTTCCGGCTGCTGAACCGCCGTACCGGAGCCGCCGTATGACCGGCGTCCGCGCCCCGCGCGGGCCGAGGGGCCTCATCTGGGCCACGCTGCGGGTGCACCGCACGGCCCTGATCTTCTGGGGCCTCGCACTGACCGCCGCCACGGTCTGCCTGGTCTGGATGTACGCCATCGCGGACGACGCCCGCCGGGGCAACGTCCCGTGCGCCGAGCCCGCCCACGACGGCTACCCGTCCTGCTCCTCGGTCGAGGCGATCACCGTCGACGACACCTACACCCAGGGCATCGCCCTGGTCACCACGGCCCTGACCTACGCGATCTTCCCCGTGGCCGCCTGGGCGGGCGGCGCCCTCGTCGGGCGGGAACTGGAGAACGGCACCGCACGGCTGGCCTGGACCCAGTCGGTCACCCCGGCCCGCTGGCTGGCGGCCAGGCTCGCCGTCCCGGCCGTCCTGCTCACCGCCGCCACCGGCACGGTCACCCTGCTCGGCCTGTGGGCACGACAGGACGACGACCCCAACCTGGTCGGGGACTGGTACTACCCGGACGTCTTCCTCGGCACCGGCCCGACCGCCGTCGTCTACCCCCTCGCCGGCCTCGCCCTCGGCGCCCTCGCCGGGCTGCTGCTGCGCCGGGCCCTGCCCGCCGCCGGTGTCGGCTTCGCGGCCGCGCTCCTCCTCTACAACCTGCTGGAACGCAACCGCGAGACCCTCTGGCCCACCGTCACCCGTGCCGAGGCGGGCGGCTTCGAGCTGCCCCGCTCGGCCTGGCAGATGGGCTGGAACGACAGCCTCACCCGGGCGACGTACCATCCCCGGTCCCACTTCTGGCCGCTCCAGTACGTCGAGACCGGCATCGTCCTCGCCATCGCCGCAGCGGCGACCCTCGCCGCCTTCGCGGTGCTGCGCCGCCGCACCCCCTGAGAACCCGCCCGTACGCCCCTCCACGGGGGGAGGGACGTACGGGCCGGACCGACGCACCGTCACGTGGACGCCCGCGAGCCGCCCCCCGCTATCCCATACGCCATGTCTCCGTAACCGTTGGTTCAGACGGGCTTGCGACGCTCGGTCAATGACGCCCGCCGTGCCAGAGCCTTCGCCGCCTCCCGAGGGGACCGCGGGGAACGGGGACGCCCGACGCCTCCCGATCACGCTCCCGCCCGCCGCTTCCGACGCGCCCGTAATGCTCGCAACGCGGAAGAATGGGCACATGAGCCAGTCCTCCAACACCCAGGCACAGGCCCACCCGTCTCCCACCACCGCCCTTGGTGGAGGCCCTGCGGGCCACGGGTCTAATTCAAACGCGCAGCCCTCCGTGGGCTCCATAGCGGCACACCGTCCGCACACGGTGTCGTCGGGCTTGGTCTCCGACCTGGAACCCGACATCGACGCCGACCTCGACGCCTACGAGGAGTCACCCGTCGACGGCGTCCAGCTGCCCCAGGGCCGGTTCCTGGACCGGGAGCGCAGCTGGCTCGCGTTCAACGAGCGGGTCCTCGAACTCGCCGAGGACCCGAACACCCCGCTCCTCGAACGGGCCAACTTCCTGGCGATCTTCGCCAGCAACCTGGACGAGTTCTTCATGGTCCGCGTGGCCGGTCTGAAGCGCCGTATCGCCACCGGGGTCGCCACCCGGTCCGCGTCCGGCCTGCAGCCGCGCGAGGTCCTGGAGATGATCTGGGCCCGCTCCCGCGAGCTGATGGCCCGGCACGCCGCCTGCTACCACGAGGACGTCGCCCCCGCCCTCGCGGAGGAGGGCATCCACCTGGTCCGCTGGAACGAGCTGACGGAGAAGGAGCAGGCCCGCCTCTTCACCCTGTTCCGCCACCAGATCTTCCCGGTGCTGACCCCGCTCGCGGTCGACCCGGCGCACCCCTTCCCGTACATCTCCGGGCTCTCCCTGAACCTGGCCGTCCGCGTACGGAACCCCGTCACCGGCACCCCGCACTTCGCCCGGGTCAAGGTGCCGCCGCTGCTCTCCCGCTTCCTGGAGGCCTCCCCCGGCCGCTTCGTCCCCCTCGAGGACGTCATCGCGGCCCACCTGGAGGAGCTGTTCCCGGGCATGGAGGTGCTGGAGCACCACGCCTTCCGGGTCACCCGCAACGAGGACCTGGAGGTCGAGGAGGACGACGCCGAGAACCTGCTCCAGGCCCTGGAGAAGGAGCTCATGCGGCGCCGCTTCGGCCCGCCGGTGCGCCTGGAGGTCGAGGAGAACATCAACCAGGAGGTCCTGGACCTGCTGGTGCGCGAGCTGAAGATCAGCGAGGCCGAGGTCTACCCGCTGACCGGCCCCCTGGACCTCACGGGCCTCTTCCGCATCGCTTCCATCGACCGTCCCGAGCTGAAGTACCCGAAGTTCGTGGCGGGCACGCACCGGGACCTCGCCGAGGTGGAGTCGGCGTCCGCGCCGGATATCTTCGCCGCGCTCCGCAACCGCGACGTCCTGCTCCACCACCCGTACGACTCCTTCTCCACCTCCGTGCAGGCGTTCCTGGAGCAGGCGGCCGACGACCCGGACGTCCTCGCGATCAAGCAGACCCTGTACCGGACCTCCGGCGACTCCCCCATAGTCAACGCGCTCATCGACGCCGCCGAGGCCGGCAAGCAGGTCCTGGTGCTGGTCGAGATCAAGGCCCGCTTCGACGAGCACGCCAACATCAAGTGGGCGCGCAAGCTGGAGGAGGCCGGCTGCCATGTCGTGTACGGCCTCGTCGGCCTCAAGACCCACTGCAAGCTGTCCCTCGTCGTCCGCCAGGAGGGCGAGACGCTACGGCGCTACAGCCACGTCGGCACCGGCAACTACCACCCGAAGACGGCGCGGCTGTACGAGGACCTGGGCCTGCTGACGGCCGACCCGCAGGTGGGCGCGGACCTGTCCGACCTGTTCAACCGCCTGTCCGGCTACTCCCGCCGGGAGACGTACCGCCGCCTCCTGGTGGCCCCCAAGTCCCTGCGCGACGGCCTGGTCTCGCGGATCAACAAGGAGGCCCAGCACCACCGTGCCGGGCGTCCGGCCTATGTCCGCATCAAGGTCAACTCCATGGTCGACGAGGCGATCATCGACGCCTGCTACGGCGCGTCCCAGGCGGGCGTGCCGGTCGACATCTGGGTCCGCGGCATCTGCGCGATCCGCCCGGGCGTGGCCGGACTGTCGGAGAACATCCGCGTCCGCTCGGTCCTCGGCCGCTTCCTCGAACACTCCCGGGTCTTCGCCTTCGGCAACGGCGGCGAGCCCGAGGTGTGGTTCGGCAGCGCCGACATGATGCACCGCAACCTCGACCGCCGTATCGAAGCCCTGGTCAGGGTCACCGACCCGGCCCACCGCGCCGCGCTGAACCGGCTCCTGGAGACCGGTATGTCCGACACCACCGCGTCCTGGCACCTCGGCCCGGACGGCGAGTGGACCCGGCATGCGACGGACACGGAGGGCCAGCCCTTGCGCAACGTCCAGGAGATGCTCATAGACGCCCGGAGGCGCCGGCGTGGCACAGCAACACCTTGATCCGACGGACCCCACGGCCGGGGCGGTGACCGGGGACGCCCTCGCGGGCTACCTGCGCGCCCAGGCCACGGAGTTCCTCCGCGCCCTGCGCCTGCACCGGGAGACCGGCGGCGGCACGGAGGAGTCCGTCGACGCGGCCCGAGCCCTACGCCGCTCGGCCCGCCGCATCAGCGCCAGCCTGCACACGTTCCGCCCCCTGCTGGACCCCGACTGGTCGGAATCCATCCGCCCCGAACTGGCCTGGCTCTCCGGCACCCTGGCCCTGGAACACGCCTACGCGGCCCGCCTGGAACGCCTGCTCCTGGCCTTGCACCGGCTGTCGGGCGCGACACCCCTACCGACCCAGATGCCGACACCCGACGCGCTGGGCACGAGCGCTGGGGGTGGTTCGGCGGGGGTGACCGCCGGGGGTCGCAACGACCTGCCGCGCGCGAGCGGCAACTCCGCGCCGTCCGGGGACCACAACGCCGACGTGACGGGCAGTCGTGCCGACGCGGGGGCGGGCCACCGTGGTGACGCCGCGGCGAGGGGTCGTGCCGACGCCGGGGCAGGAGGCCGTGCCAACCCGGCAGCGGGCGGCCGTCCCGACACAGCTGCGGGAGCCCGTGACGACGCAATGCCGGGCGTCGGTGCCGACACCGCGGCGGGGAACCGTGCCAACGCCGCTGCCGACGGCCGCACCGATGCAGCGGCAAGGAGGCGTGCCAACGCAGCAGCGGGCGGCCGCACCGGCGCGGCCGCGAGCAGCCGGATCGACGCGGCCGCAGCCAACCGCGCCGACGGCGCTGCGGGCGACCGCGCCGGCCGAGCCACGGGTGACCGTATCGACGTGGCGGCGGGCAACCGTGCCGATGTCGCCGCGGGCAACCGCCCCAACGCAGGCGCGAGCAGCCGCGCCACCACAGCCGCGGGCAGCCGGCCCGACCTAGCTGCGGGCAGTCGTGCCGCTGGGTCGGCGCCCGTCCCAAAGAGAGCGGCACCCGGCAGCGCCGGCTCCACGACCCACCCGGCGGCCACCCCGGACCGCGGCAACCTCACAGTGGGCGCCGCCAAAGCAGGTGCCCTGCTCGATCGGCAGCTCACCCTCGCCCGGACCCGGGCCCACTCCAGTGCCCTCCAGGCCCTGGGAAGCAGCCGCTTCCACGCGGTCGCCGACAGCATCGCCGTACTCGCCAGCGAGGTCCCCCTCACCGCCGCCGCGGCCACCACCGACCTGCACCCCCTCGCGGCCGCCGCCGAGGAACGGCTCACCGACGCGGTGACGGCGCTGCCGCTGGTGACCGCCGGCCACCCCTACAACGCGGAGGCCCTGATCCACGGCCTCTCCCCGGACCCGGCCCCGCACCCGCAGGACGCGCCCTGGCACCAGGTCCGCCTGCTGCTGCGCCTGCACCGCTACGCCCGCGAGGTCCTGCACGGCGACACGGACCCGGTGGACGTACGGCTGCTGGCCGCAGGCCAGTCCCTCAACCGGCACCGCGACGCCTCCGAGGCGGCGGCGGCCGCCGCCCAGGCGGCCCGCACCCCGCGCATCGCCCCGGCCACGGCGTACGCCCTCGGCGTGCTGCACGCCGACCAGCGGCACGAGGTGGAGGCGGCACGGTTCGCGTTCCAGCAGTGCTGGCAGCGGCAGACGGTGGGGACGCCGTAGGCACCCCGGACCAGGCCCACCCCCGCAGAAGGAGGCACCCCCGGTGACGCACGCGAACGACCTCACCGTCCAGGCGGCCGGCTGCGTCCTGTGGCGCCGTTCGCCGGTAGACGGTGAGCTGGAGATATGCCTCGTCCACCGGCCGAAATACGACGACTGGTCCCATCCGAAGGGCAAGCTGAAACGCGACGAGGACCACCTGGCCGGGGCGCTGCGCGAGGTCGCGGAGGAGACGGGACACTCCGCCCGGCCCGGCGCCCGACTGCCGACCCTGCGCTATCTGGCCAACGGCCGCCCCAAGGAGGTCCGCTACTGGGCGGCCGAGGCGGGCCCCGGCACGTTCACCCCGGGCACCGAGGTGGACCGCCTGCTGTGGCTCTCCCCCACGGCCGCCCGCAACCGTCTGACCCAGCCCAGGGACCGCTCCCTCGTGGACGCCCTCCTGGAGTCACTGCGCCTGGCCTAGGACCTGGCCGGGCCCACGCTGATCCGCCCCCGCCCACGCCGATCCGCACCGATCCGCACCGATCCGCACAAAGTCTCGGGATGTACCCGTGTCCTCGACGTAAGCGTTCCGTGACCTCACCGCACCGTCCCCAGGGGTTCACCCCTCGTTCATTTACGCCCTTCGGCGGCTTCACCTGTTCTGCCTAATTTCGGCCTTGCACGATGACGGACCGCGCCCGACGGGACGCGCCGGCATCGCCCATTCTTCGCACGCCGCCGAATTCAGGACGGCGGCTCCCGGAAGGAACTCCCTCAAGTGAAGCTTCAGCGCAAGAACCGGCGGGCTCTCGCTCTCGGCGCCATCGCCGTCTCCGGCGCCCTGGCCCTCACGGCGTGCGGCTCCGACGAAACCGGCAACACCGGCGGCGACACCGCCGCCAGCACCGGCGCCAGCAACATCAAGTGCGACGACGCCTCGGGCCAGGTACTCGCCGACGGCTCCTCCGCGCAGAAGAACGCCGTCGACGCGTGGGTGAAGCAGTTCTCCGCCGCCTGCAAGGTCGAGATCAACTACAAGGCCGGCGGTTCCGGTGCCGGTGTCACCGCGTTCACGCAGGGCCAGGTGCCCTGGGCCGGTTCGGACTCGGCGCTGAAGCCCGAAGAGGTCGAGGCCTCCAAGAAGATCTGCTCCGGCGGCCAGGGCATCGACCTGCCGATGGTCGGCGGCCCGATCGCCGTCGGCTACAACGTCCCGGGTGTCGACAAGCTCGTCCTGGACGCCTCGACGATCGCCAAGATCTTCGACAGCAAGATCACCAACTGGAACGACCCGGCCATCGCGAAGCTGAACCCCGACGCGAAGCTGCCCAACCTCAAGATCCAGGCGTTCCACCGCTCGGACGAGTCCGGCACCACGGACAACTTCACCAAGTACCTGATCGCCACCGCCAAGAAGGACTTCCCCTACGAGGGCGGCAAGGCCTGGCAGGCCAAGGGCGGCCAGTCCGCTCCGCAGTCCTCCGGCGTCGCCGCGCAGGTCAAGCAGACCGCCGGCGCGATCGGCTACTTCGAGCTGTCGTACGCCAAGGACGGCATCAAGACCGTCGCCATCGACACCGGCGCAGCCGCCCCGGTCGAGGCGAACGTCGACAACGCCACCAAGGCCATCGCGGACGCCAAGGTCGTCGGCACCGGCAAGGACCTCGCCCTTGAGCTGAACTACGCGACCAAGGCCGACGGCGCCTACCCGATGGTCCTGGTGACGTACGAGATCGTCTGCGACAAGGGCAACAAGGCCGACACCCTGCCCGCCGTCAAGGCGTTCCTGCGCTACGCGGCCTCGGAGGACGGCCAGAAGATCCTCGCCGAGAACGACTACGCGCCCATGCCCGAAGCCATCATCAGCAAGGTCCGCACGACCGTCGACAGCCTGAGCTGACCTGAGAGTGCGGTCCGGTCCCCCTCGCGGGCCCGGACCGCACCGTCCGGTGCACCGCCGCCAGGAGCCGCACAGCATGTGCGGCTCCGCAGACCGGAGAAACCCGATGGACACAACACAGATTGCTGACGCACCTCCCCCCATCCAGCCGTCCTCGGCCGAGCAGAAGCGCGCGACCCGTGGGGCCACCCGGCCCGGCGACCGGATCTTCCTCGGTCTCTCCCGTGGTTCGGGCATTCTGCTGCTGGTGATCATGGCCGCCATCGCGGGCTTCCTCACCTACCGCGCCGTGCTCGCCATCAGCAAGGACGACGGCAACTTCCTGACCACGTTCGAGTGGAACACCGGTGCCAATCCCCCGGTCTTCGGCATCGCGGTCCTGGCCTACGGCACGGTCGTCTCCTCGATCATCGCCATGGTCATCGCGGTCCCGGTCGCGGTCTCCATCGCGCTGTTCCTCACGCACTACGCCCCCCGCCGGCTGCGCGGGCCCATCGCCTATGTGATCGACCTGCTCGCCGCCGTGCCGTCCATCGTCTACGGCCTGTGGGGCGCCCTGATCCTCGTACCGCACCTGAACGGCCTGTTCGGCTGGCTGAACGACTATCTCGGCTGGACCGGCATCTTCTCCTGGCAGGGCGGTGCCGCTCGCTCCATGCTCACCGTGGGCATCCTGCTCGCGATCATGATCCTGCCGATCATCACCAACGTGAGCCGCGAGGTCTTCCGCCAGGTCCCGCAGATGCACGAGGAGGCGGCCCTGGCGCTCGGCGCCACCCGCTGGGAAGTGATCCGCATGGCGGTCCTCCCCTTCGGCCGCTCCGGCGTGATCTCCGCCTCGATGCTCGGCCTCGGCCGCGCCCTCGGCGAGACGATGGCCGTCGCCACCGTGCTCTCCCCCGACTTCAAGATCTACGCCAGCCTGCTCGACCCGGGCGGCGGTACCTTCGCCCAGAACATCGCCAGCAAGTTCGGCGAGGCCACCGAGTTCGGCCGTGACGCGCTGATCGCCTCCGGTCTGGTCCTGTTCGTCATCACCCTGCTGGTCAACGGCGCGGCCCGCGCGATCATCGCCCGCCGCAAGGAGTACTCGGGGGCCAACGCATGAGCACCGCACCCACCCTCACCGACAAGCGCCGCCCCAATTCCCTGCGCGGCGGCCAACTGCCCAAGTGGGCTCCGTGGACCATCGCCGCCGGATCCGTCGCCCTCGGCCTCGGCATCAGCGCCGCCGCCGGCCTGCACAGCGACATCCAGTGGGCGCTGATCGCCGCGATCCTGTACATCCTCGGTACGTACGTCATCGCCGCCCGCGTCGAGAACCGCCGCCAGGCCAAGGACCGTGTCGTCACCGCACTGGTGTGGGTCGCGTTCCTGCTCGCCGTGGTGCCGCTGGCCTCGCTGGTGTGGTCGACCGTCCAGCGCGGTGTGAAGGTCCTCGACGGCTACTTCCTGAGCCACTCGATGGGCGTGGTCGCCGACTCGGAGACGGGCGGCGGCATCTACCACGCCATCCTCGGCACGCTGGAGCAGGTCGGACTCGCCACGCTGATCGCCGCGCCGATCGGCGTGCTCACCGCGATCTACCTGGTGGAGTACGGGCGGGGCAGCCTCGCCCGGGCCGTCACCTTCTTCGTCGACGTCATGACCGGTATCCCGTCGATCGTCGCGGGCCTGTTCATCCTCAGCCTCATGCTGATGTTCGACATGCAGCCCTTCGGCTTCGCCGGCTCGCTGGCCCTGGCGATCCTGATGATGCCGGTCGTCGTCCGCTCCACGGAGGAGATGCTCAAGCTCGTCCCGAACGAGCTGCGCGAGGCCTCCCTGGCGCTCGGCGTGCCCAAGTGGCGCACCATCCTGAAGGTGGTCCTGCCGACCTCGATCGGCGGCATCACCACCGGCATCATGCTGGCCATCGCCCGTATCGCCGGTGAGACCGCGCCCGTGCTGCTGCTGGTGTTCGGCAGCAAGTTCATCAACGCCAACCCCTTCGAGGGCGCGCAGGCGTCGCTGCCGCTGTACATCTACCAGCAGTACGGTTCCGGGGAGACCCCGGCGTACGACCGCGCCTGGGCGGCATCTCTCACGCTGATCGCCTTCGTGATGATCCTCAACATGGTGGCCCGCGGGATCGCCCGCTGGAAGGCCCCGAAGACCGGTCGCTGACGCGGCCATACAGCGACCGACTGATCCGGAAGTGAAGTAGAGACATGGCCAAGCGAATCGACGTGAGCGGGCTCACCGCCTACTACGGCTCCCACAAGGCGATCGAGGACATCTCGATGACGGTCGAGCCGCGCTCGGTGACGGCCTTCATCGGCCCGTCCGGCTGCGGCAAGTCGACGTTCCTGCGCACGCTGAACCGCATGCACGAGGTGACGTCCGGCGGCCGGGTCGAGGGCAAGGTCCTCCTGGACGACGAGGACCTGTACGGCGCCGGCATCGACCCGGTGTCGGTCCGCCGCGAGGTGGGGATGGTCTTCCAGCGCCCGAACCCCTTCCCCACGATGTCGATCTTCGACAACGTGGCGGCGGGCCTGCGCCTGAACGGCAACTACAAGAAGAGCGAGCTCCAGGACATCGTCGAGAAGTCCCTCAAGGGCGCGAACCTCTGGAACGAGGTCAAGGACCGCCTGAACAAGCCCGGCTCCGGCCTCTCCGGCGGCCAGCAGCAGCGCCTCTGCATCGCGAGGGCAATCGCGGTGGAACCGAACGTCCTGCTGATGGACGAGCCCTGCTCCGCCCTGGACCCGATCTCCACCCTCGCCATCGAGGACCTGATCGGCGAGCTGAAGGAACGCTTCACGATCGTCATCGTGACGCACAACATGCAGCAGGCGGCGCGTGTCTCCGACCGCACGGCCTTCTTCAACCTCGCCGCCGTCGGCCAGCCCGGCAAGCTGATCGAGATCGACGACACGGAGCGCATCTTCTCCAACCCGTCGGTCCAGGCCACGGAGGACTACATCTCCGGCCGCTTCGGCTGACAGACCCCTCGCGGTGCTGCATGGCGGTGCCACCGCGAGGCAGATAAAGGGCCCGCCCCCTGGCTCCCGGGGGGCGGGCCCGTCTGCTGTCCGCCCGACGACGCGGTACGGCTGGTGACCGGGTGGGCGCGGTGCGGTGTGCGACCGCGGCCCGATGGGACCACAGCCCAATCCCGCCCCCGCAGGGCGGGCTGATGCCGGCGGCGCGATCGACGGCCGGTGGGGGCTGATCGCGCAGTTCCCCGCGCCCCTCAGCGGCGAAGCAGCCCCGCACCCTTCAACCGAACCGACCCGGCCGCGGCACGCGGCATATCAAGCCCGTCCGGCGTTCGAGGACGAGGCCCGGAGGGCCGATAGCGGGGGTCCAGGGGGCGGCAGCCCCTT
>NZ_JAKEIP010000176.1 GCF_021474425.1 Streptomyces muensis
CGATCAGCGCACGGAAGCGTTCGTGGTAGCGCCGCCGCTCGGCCCGCACTTGCTTGTTCTTCTCGGGACTCAGGTGATGCATCGAGCGGAAGAAGATCATCGCGTCGTCGAGGTTCTCGATGGTCGTCACCACGACGTCCGCCGCCGCCCCCCGCAACCTCTTCTCGATCGGCTCGTCCGCGTCCGCGAACGCGTCCAGCCGCTCCTGCTGAACCCGCAGCACACGCGCGTACACCTCGTGCAGCAGGTCGTCCTTGGAACCGAAGTAGTGGTAGAGCGCCCCCTTGGTGACGCCCGCCGCCTCCACGATCTCCTGCACCGAGGTGCGGTCGTAGCCACGCTCGGCGAAGAGCCGGGTGGCGGCGGCGAGCAGCCGCTGCGGGACGGGCGTACCGTCTCCGTCCGTCGTCCTGGCCACTGTGCCGCCACCTGCCCTTCCGAGATGTCTGCCGACTGTCTAGCCGTCGTTCACGCGGGAACGAAGTTCCCGTCGCAGGATCTTGCCACTTGCCGTCTTCGGCAGGTCGGGCAGGATCTCCACCTGACGCGGATATTTGTAGGCGGCCAGTCTCTCCTTGCAGTACTCGGCGAGTGCGCCGGGGGCGGTTTCGGCACCCGGACGGAGGCTGATGTACGCCTTGACGGTCTCCCCGCGGTACCCGTCGGGCACCCCCACGACGGCGGCCTCGCGCACCGCCGGGTGGGTGTAGAGCACGTCCTCGACCTCGCGCGGCCAGACCTTGAAGCCGGACGCGTTGATCATGTCCTTCTTGCGGTCGACGACGTACAGCCAGCCCTCGGCGTCCATGAAGCCGATGTCCCCGGTGCGCAGTTCGCCGTCGGGGAAGGTCTCGGCGGTGGCGTCGGGGCGCCGCCAGTAGCCGGGGACGACCTGCGGGCCACGGACGAGGATCTCGCCCTGTTCGCCGAAGGGGACCTCCTGGCCCTGGTCGTCGACGATCCGTACGACGGTCTCGGGACCGGGCAGACCGACGGCCAGCGTGCCGGAGACGGGGTCGACGGGCGCCTCCAGGCCGGGCGGCACGGACGCGCAGGGCGCGGTGCACTCGGTGAGCCCGTACCCGTTGCGGATGTACGGCCCGAAGCCGGCCCGGAACTTCTCCACCAGGGCGGGCGGCAGCGGGGCGCCGCCGGAGGAGATCATCCGGAAGGACGCGAAGTGGTCACGGGTGACGGCCGGGTGGGCGGCGAGCGCCATGAAGGCCGTGGACGGGCCGACGGTGTAGTGCGGGCCGTGTTCGGCGAACGCGTCGAGCACCACCCCCGCCTCGAAGCGGTACGCCAGCACGAGCGTGCCCGCGCTGTCGAGACAGGCGCCGAGCTGGCAGACCATCCCGGTGATGTGGAACAGCGGCGCCAGGGCGAAGTAGACGGGCGCCTCGGGCAGTTCAAGACCGGTCGCCTGCCGCTCGGCGTTGTACATGATGTTGCCGTGCGTGTTGGTGGCGCCCTTGGGGGTGCCGCTGGTGCCCGAGGTGTAGCTGATCAGCGCGATGTCGGACGGCCCGAGGTCACGGCCCTCGGGCGCCTTGTGCCCGGCGCGGGCCACGGACGTCAGGTCGTCGGCGTCGTCGGCCTGCGGGAGCCGTTCGAAGGACAGCACGCGCGCGTCGTTGCGCGTCTGGAAATCCAACTCGCACCCGGTGAGCACGATCCGTACCGGCGAGTCCGCCGCCGTATCGCGCAGATACGACTCCCAGGCCCGGTCGGAGCAGATCAGCGCGGCCACCTCACCGTCCCGCAGGACATGGCGGACCTCCCCCGACTTGTACATCGGGTTGACGGGCACGACGACCGCCCCCGCCTTCCAGGCGCCCAGCAGGGCGAGCACGAAGTGCGGGGAGTTCTGCAGCAGGATCGCCACCCGGTCGCCGCGCTCCAGGCCACGGGCGGCGAGGTGCCCGGCGACGGAGTCGCTGAGCTCGTCGACCTCGCGGTAGGTCAGGCGGCCGTCGAAGTAGGCGAGGAAGGTGCGCTCCGGGGTCTCGGCGACCACCCGGCGCAGGGCATGCACGAGGGTGTGGGCGGGGTCGACGGGCGCGCGCTGGGCGTCGGACAGCAGGGCCAGCCAGGGCTTGGCCGCGTACCGGGAGGCGGAGGCGTCGGTCATCGGGCCTCTTCCCACTTCTGCTGGATGTGGTTCATGCCGGCCAGCCAGCGGTCGGGCGTGGCGGCCCGCGCCTCGTAGTATCCGGCGACCTCGGGGTGCGGAAGGATCAGGAAGCGATCCTCCGCCATGCCCTTGAACAGCGCGTCCGCGACGTCCTCCGGCGCGATGGCGGTGGGCTTCAGCACCAGGTCCCCCGCGCTGCCGGTGGCGTCCAGCATGTCGGTGCGCACACCCTGCGGACAGATGGCATGGACCTTCACGCCGCGGTGCCGGTACGTCAGCGACAGGTACTCGGCGAAGGCGTAGGCGCCGTGCTTGGTGACGGCGTAGGGCGCGGCGCCGATCATGGTGAGCAGCCCGGCGGCGGAGACGGTGGAGACGAACCGTCCGCTGCCGCGCTCCAGCCAGCCCGGGAGCAGTGCGTTCGCGGCCCGCACGTGTGCCATGACGTTGACGTCCCAGGACACCGCCCAGGACTTCTCGTCGAGCGGCTCCCCCGGCTCCTCGCCTCCGAAGGCGACCCCGGCGTTGGCGCAGTAGACGTCGACGGTGCCACCGAGCGCGTCCCGGGCCTCGGAGACGATCGAGGAGGCGTCACCGGGTACCGCGACACCCCCGATCTCGTCGGCGACCGCCTGGGCCTTGCCGACGTCCAGGTCGTTGACAACGACCCGAGCCCCTTCGGCGGCGAAGCGACGGGCCAGCGCGGCCCCGATACCGCCTCCCGCTCCTGTGACGACAACTCCGGCGTCTCGCAGGGCTTCCACCATCGGTCTCCTTATGACTGCGGCTCTACAGCGTGGCCAGACTAACCGGTCGGTATGTAACAAGGAAGGGGTGCGGATACGCCCCAGGGGCGCGGGGCTGTATCGATATGCGGCTCCGCCGCGTGGGCGCGACAAGCCACGATGTACCCGCACCTTCCCCACAACCTGCGGTAGCAATACCGTGCCCCCCATGCGCCTATCCAGACGAGCTCTCCTCGCAGCGACAACGGCAGCAGTCACCATCCCCGCCACCACCGCGGCACACTCGGCCGAGCGCCGCACACAAACCGGCTTCGAGCGCCTCAGAGCCGACGGCTACGCACCCCTCGACGGCCAACGCGTCGGCATCGTCACCAACCCCACCGGCGTCACCCGAGACGTCCGCCACATCGTCGACGTCATGCACGCCGACGACAGGGTGAACCTACGGGCCGTCTTCGGCCCGGAACACGGCTTCCGAGGCACCGCCCAGGCCGGCGGCTCCGAAGGCCGCTACGACGACCCGGCGACCGGCCTCCCGGTCTACGACACGTATCTCAAGAGCGGTCAGCCCCTCGCCGACATCTTCACGGCCTCCGGCGTCGACACCGTCGTCTTCGACATCCAGGACGTGGGCGCCCGCTTCTACACCTACATCTGGACCCTCTACGACTGCATGGAGGCGGCCCGGCTCGCCGGCAAGCGCTTCGTCGTACTGGACCGGCCGAACCCGGTGACCGGACGCTCGGCCCAGGGCCCGGTCCTGCACAAGGAGTTCGCCACCTTCGTCGGCCGGGAGCCGATCTCGCAGGCGCACGGCATGACGGTCGCCGAGCTGGCGCTGCTGTTCAACGGGGAGTTCCTCACCGCGCCGGTGCCGCTGGAGACCGTACGGATGACGGGCTGGCGGCGATCCGACTTCTACGACGCCTCCGGCCTGCCGTGGGTGCCGCCGAGCCCGAACATGCCGACCCCGGACACCGCACTCGTCTACTCGGGCACCTGTCTCTTCGAGGGCACCAACCTCTCCGAGGGCCGCGGCACCACCCGCCCCTTCGAGCTGCTGGGCGCCGAGGGCATCGACGGCCGCTGGGCCGCGGCGGCGAACGAACTCCGGCTGCCCGGCGTGCACTTCAGGGAGGCGTACTTCGCGCCGACCTTCTCGAAGTTCCAGGGCAAGACCGTCGGCGGCGTGCAGATCCACGTCCACGACCGTGCCGCCTACGACCCCGTCCGCACCGGAATCGGCCTGCTGGTGACCGCGAAGCAGGTGTGGAGCGGCTTCGCCTGGCGCTCGGACAACTGGATCGACAAGCTCACCGGCAACACGCGCGTGCGCACGCTGATCGACGCGGGCGCGAGCACCGACGAGGTGGTCGGGGACTGGCAGCGGGAGCTGTCGGCGTTCCGCCGGACCCGCCGGGAGTACCTGCTGTACAAATGAGCGCCCCCGTCGTGTGCCTCTGACGGGTGACGACGTATGGCCAATCCCGCCCGGTAGCAGGACGATGCGCCCGTATCGCACGCTTCGGGGGACGAGGGGGCCTGTCATGGCGGAACCGGCAATGAGCGTGACTCCCTACTGGGAGCTGACCTTCGACGCGGACGGGGATCCGGACGCCGCACGGCGGGACCGGCTGCTGGCCGGGGTGGCGCGGCACGGCGTCCGTGATCTGATCGTCTTCGCGCACGGCTGGAACAGCGACCGCTCGGGGGCGACGCGGCTCTACGACCGCTTCTTCGCGCCGATCCCGCAGCTCGCTCCGGCGGCGCGGATCGGGTACGTCGGCGTGGTCTGGCCGTCGATGCGGTTCTCCGACGAGCCGATCCCGGACTTCCCGCGGGCCGTGGCGGCCGAGATGCCCCGTCGGCCGGTGCTCGACAAGGACACCCGGCACGCGCTGCTGGAGACGTTTCCCGGGCGGGCGACCGTGATCGACCAGATCGCGCGGATGCTGGACCAGCAGCCGCGGGAGGAAGCGGAGTTGGAGGAGTTCGGGCGGCTGGTGCGGATGCTGGTGGACGTCGTGCCGCCGGGACCGCAGGCGCTGTTCGCGGCGGACACGCTGTGCGAGGGGGTGCCGCAGGACTCCCCGGACCTGTTCTCCGGCTCGACCGCCGCGCTGTGCGAGGAGTTCGCGCGGGCGCTTGCGCAGCTCGAAGCGCCGGACGGAGCACCGTCGGAGGCGACACCCTCGGGCAGTGCTCCGGACGGCGCGGCCTCGTTCTCGTTGCCGAATCCCTGGGAGGGTGCGCACGAGCTGCTGCGGCAGGCGACGTACTACGCCATGAAGCGGCGCGCGGGGACGGTCGGTGAGCGTGGGCTCGGCCGCGTGGTCGGGCAGCTGGCCGAGCGGTCGGACGAGGTGCGGGTGCATCTCGTCGGGCACAGCTTCGGCGCCCGGCTGGTGTCGTTCGCGCTGCGCGGGCTGCCGAAGGGGGTGCGCACGGTGAAGTCCGTGACGCTGCTCCAAGGTGCCTTCTCGCACTACGCGTTCGCGTCCCGGCTGCCTCACGACGCACGGGCGAGCGGGGTGCTGGAGGGGCAGCAGAACGGGTCGACGGACCGCTGGTGTGCTGTTACTCGCGGCACGACTCGGCGCTGTCGACCATGTATCCGCTGGCCTCCCGGATGGCGGGGGACGCGCGCGGGGTCGCGGCCGTGGACGTCGGACGGATGCTGGGTGACAAGTGGGGGGCGATGGGGCACGACGGAGTGCGGGCGGTGCCGGGGACCCGGTCGTTGAAGCTGGCCGACGCGCTGAAGGCGAAGCTGCCGACCTCGGGGTGCGTGAACGTCGACGCGGCGGCTGTCGTCAAGCGGGGCGGGCCGCCGGCGGGGGCGCACAGCGACATCGTGCACCGGGAGCTGGCGCGGGTGGTGCTGGCGGCGGGCCGTGTCCACTGACCCGCCGCCGCTCGACGTGCTCTCGCCCGTCCGTCACCTGTGGGACGTGAACTCCACGACCTGCTGATACGTCGGCCGGTTCTGCCAGCTGATCTTGCCGTGCTTGATGCCGCCCAGCGTGCGCTGAACGATCGAGTCGGCGCACCACTGGTCGCCGGCCGAGCACTGTTCGTCGCCCGGGTAGACCTGGGCCGCGGTCTTGCCGGCCGCCTCCTTCAGGGTGCTGATCAGCAGGTCCCGGCAGGCGCTGAGGCTGCCGCCGCCGCAGTACTTCCGGTCCAGCGGGCCCTGGACGGACTCGCCGAGGACGGCCCTGATGTCCTTGTCGACGTAGGACCACCAGCCGTACTGGAAGGAGCTTCCGGCGTGCGAGCCGGTCGGGCCGTGGCCGGCCGACGGGGACTCGTCGACGGGCAGGTTGTTCGTCATCGCGCCGTACAGCTCACTCCCGAGACCGGGTTCGAACTCGGCCTTCACCAGCAGCGGCCACCACGCGTCCAGGATGCGGATCGCGTCGGCGTCGGCGTACTTCTTCGAACCGGCCGACGTCTCGGTGCGCTTGCCTCCGGCCGAGAGCCATGTCTGCAGCTTGCTCACGGCCGCGGCGGCGGTGGAGTCGGTCACGGTCGAGCTGTTGACGACCTTGAGCAGATCCGGCAGTACGTCCTCGGCCCGCAGGTCGGCCAGGCCCGCGTCGGCCATCGCCTTCACCAGCGAGGCCCGGGTCACCCCACCCGCGTCGACCAGCTTCTTCACCCGGTTCTCCAGCAGGTTGCCACGGTGGACGGAGCCGTCGCCCCAGGGGGCGGTGGTGTAGTCCTTGGCCTGCTTGTTGTTCCAGGAGATGTAGTAGTCCTGGTCGATGGAGTTGGGGTGGGCCGAGGGCGGGGTGTACTGGGCGGTGTTGGTCACCGGGTCCCAGCCGCGCCACTCGTAGGCCTGCTGTGCCCAGACCGGGAACTCCGCGTCGACGCCGGTCGCCCGGACCGGGTTGTCGCCGCTGTTGTAGTAGGCGGTGTGCTCGGAGTCCACGTAGAACCAGTTGAAGGTGTAGTTGATGTGCTGCACCGCCTTCTGGAAGTCCTCCGGGCCCTTGACGTAGTCCGGGTCGTTCAGCATCTGGAAGCCGATGATCGAGTCGGCCTCGTGCAGATAGGACGAGCGCAGGGTGGTGTAGGCGACCTTCTTGCCGCCGACGGTCGCGCGATGCGTCACGGGACCGTACTTCGTGCGCCAGACCCGCATCGTGTACGAGCCCTCGGGGGTGCTGTCGGCGGTCGTCGGCTTCCAGGCGTTCTTCTGCTCGACCTTGTCCATGGCGGTGCAGGTGCCGCGGTACAGGTAGTGGTGGTCGTCCTGGCAGAGCTCGACGGCGTAGGTGTCGATGATGTCCTGGCCGGAGGTGGTGGCGCTCCAGGAGTAGTCCTGGCCGCGGCCGAGCTCGACGTACATGCTCAGGCCGGCGAAGGAGGCGCCGCGGGCGCTGATGCCGGGGCCCTGGATCTCCTGGAGCAGGAGCAGCTGGGGCGCGAAGTAGCCGGTCTGCGGGCCGAAGACGGCGACCGGGTGGCCGCTGGCGGTGTGCTCGCCGCCCACCACCAGGGCGTTGGACATGCCGCGCTTGGCGGAGGTCATGGCGGTCTTGGCCGCCGTGGTCGAGGCGGTGCTCGCGGCAGAGCCGGCCGCGCTGCCGGTGCGGTCGTGGACGAGTTGTTCCTCGGTGACCGACCCGGCGTCCGGGAGTGCCTCGCCCTGGGGGTCGTCGGGCTTGGTGGCGTAAGGGAAGCTCTTGTCGTGGACGGTGACGACCGCCTCGGGGTCGTTGCGCTCGCGGAACGACTCCCACAGCTTGGTGCCCTCGGCGACGCCGTACTTCTCCTGGGCGGCCAGCAGGGAGATCGCGTTGTTGACCTCGCCGCCGCCTCCGGAGCCGAACAGGGCGCCGATCACGGAGCCCAGCGCGACCAGGTCGGTGATCTTGAAGTGCTCGATGGTGCCGGCGTTGGTGACGGAGTCCTTGTGGCCGGTCAGGACGTACTCGCCGGGGAAGTAGCGGCCGCTGTCGGAGGCGTCGATATAGGCGTTGATGCCGTCGAGGTAGGCCTTGGCGTCGGCGAGGGCCAGCCGGCCGCGTTCGCCGTTGGTGGCGACCGCGTTGTCGATCTGGGCCTGGAGATCGGCTTCTGTGTAAGGGGCGTTGCGCCAGAACTGCTGCTCCAGGCCCTGGTTGGAGGGCGCGCCGCCGGCGAAGGAGGTGAGCTGGCCGCGTCCGACGTGGCGGAAGACGTCCATGAGCCACAGCCGGTCCTGGGCGGCCGCATAGCCGGCGCCGAACTCCGTGCCGTATCTGGTGGTACCGGTGATGTGCGGCACACCCGTCTTCTTGTCACGAACGATCGTCACATCGCCGCGCCCGGCGGGATTGACGGTGGAGGCGACTTGGTCGGACGGTACGCCGAACGAGGCGTCGTTGAAGAAGTTGTTGATCGTCGCGTTGGTCAGACCGGAGTGGCCCTTGGCCAGGTTGGCGTAGGGGCCGAGCTGGTCCGAGGCGTGTTCGGGCATGGAGCCGAAGGCCTGGTTGAGCAGGATCTGGGCCAGGGTGGCATTGCCGTTCTGACCAGGCGGAAGGATGTCGGAACACTGGTTCCCGCAGTGGTCGGCGACAGCCGTCGCCTCGGCCGCCGCCGCTGGGGACGCGCCGACCGCCGGGGAAAGCGGCGACAAAAGACCGGCAATCAGAACGCATATGGATGCGGTCTTCAGGAACCCGGGGAATCTGCCGGGAGTTCTCAATCCGACTAGGGCGTTGCGTGGGGTACGCCGTGGCATGGCCGCTCCTACCGACGAGGGTGAGCCGGGATGTTACCGGCGGTATCCCCGGGATTGAAGATGAACATGCGTCACGTTTGGGAGTCGCCAGGGCTCGCGATGAAGGTCATCGGAAATCGGATGGAGCCGAATCGCATGTCGATACGTCTATTCGTCAACGTCGCGCGAAGTCCGTGCGGCGACGCCGAAGTGACCGAAGTACAGGTGCAGGTGTGACGGAGGTGCAGGGCGATGGCCGGTTTCCGGAGTCTGGCGAGACAGGTGCGCGATCCGCGGTGCGATCTGGCGCTACGGCGCTACTCGCTGCGTAAGTGCCTTGAGCGGTTCGCTCCTTACGGGCACAGGGCGACCTGGGACCACTTGTGCTCCCGGGCAGGGTTCGGTCCCGAGGACCGCTCTCCCGATCCTGCGCGGCTCGTGGCCGCGTTGGACGAGCTGGAGGAGGCGCGTTCGGTCTGGCTGGCCTATGAGGTCGAGTTCGCCGAGCGGCGCAAGAAGGAAAAGCACGATGGACTGCGCAGGCCGGGCAGTGTGGACGACTGGCACCGGCTGACCTGGGGCGGTTTCGGAGTCGCCTGGTGCGACAACCCCCGGGTCCACCCGAACGAACCGCTGGCCGAGGTGCTGCGCCGGCTGATCTCCGCGCTGGAGCGGGACCCGGGCTGCGAGTGCCCGGCGTGCGGCGGGGACCGGCTGATCTACAAGTACGACCTGGCCCATGAACCGTCGTCGGGCCCGGTCTGCACCGAGTGCGGGATCGTCGTACCGCGTCCGGTTCTCACGCCCGAAGCGCTGGCGGCGTCACGGCGCGAGCGGCGACTGCTCATGTCCGCCTAGTACGACGGGGGTGCGCCGGGGATGCCGCACCCCCTCCTGTAGAGGCCCCCGTTGTCAGTGCCGGCTGGCACCATCAGGACATGATCCAGGTGTGTCTGAACGGGACCCGAGGTGCCGAGGACGGCGCCGTGGTGCCGCTCTCTCCGCAGGCGCTGGCCGACTCCGCGGCCGAGGCGGTCGCGGCCGGAGCCACCGACATCCATGTCCACGCCAAGACTCCCTGCGGACAGGACAGCCTGTCCCCCCGCGTGCTCACGCCGACACTGGAGGCGATACGGGCCCGGGTGACGGTGCCGGTGGGGGTGACCACGGGCGCCTGGGCGGAACCGGACCCGGCGGCCCGGGTGGCACGCATACGAAGCTGGACGGTTCTGCCGGACCACGCCTCGGTCAACTGGCACGAGGAAGGCGCCGGGGACGTGGCCGCCGCGCTGATCGAGCGGGGCGTGGGCGTCGAGGCGGGCATCTGGTCGGGCACGGACGGCGCGGCACGGTTCACCGGCTCACCGCTGGGGCCGAGGGTGCTGCGCGTGCTGGCCGAGGTGACGGACCGCTCCGCGGACACAGCCGAGGACAGCGCACTCACCCTGCTCGCCGACCTGGGCTCGGCGTTCGGCCGTCCGGTGCTCCTGCACGGGGAGGACGCCGGGGCGTGGCCGGTACTGCGACTGGCCGGACGACTGGGGCTCGCGACCCGCGTCGGCCTGGAGGACACGCTGCTCCTGCCGGACGGGGAACGGGCTTTGTCCAACGCCCGGTTGGTGACGGCGGGCCTGCTCCAGTACGGGCGTTCCCGGCGCTCGGCGTAAGGGCCCGCACCGGCCGGGGAGGTGCCGCCTGCGCCGCGGCCCACCAAGGGGCGCGGACTGTGTCGATATGCGGCTCCGCCGCGTGGGCGCGACCAGCCACCCACCACCCGCGGCCGCCGTCGAACCCGGGGCCCCGAGCTCATGGGCGACAAACCCGACCCCGGCCAGACCGCACCGTCAACTGCACCCCTCGCCCCGCCGCCCACGCCCTCCCCCTTGCTCCACCATCAACCGCGACCCCGTGAGCCGTTCGCCGAACACATCGTCCGGGTTGGAGAGGACACAGGTGTCCAGCGACAGACACCCGCAGCCGATGCAGTCGGTCAAGTGGTCGCGCAGACGGTTCAGCTGCTTGATGCGCTCGTCCAGCTCCGAACGCCACGCCTCCGACAGCCGCGCCCAGTCGTCGTGCGTGGGCGTGCGCTCCTCGGGGAGTTCGGCGAGGGCGTCGCGGATCGTCGCCAGGGGGATGCCGACGCGTTGCGCCGCCCGGACGAAGGCGACCCGGCGCAGGGTGTCACGGGAGTAGCGGCGCTGGTTGCCGGAGGTGCGCCGGCTGCTGATCAAGCCCTTGGACTCGTAGAAGTGCAGGGCGGACACCGCGGCGCCGCTCCGGGCGGAGAGCTGGCCGACCGTGAGCTCGTGGATCTTCTCGGGGATCTGGGGCACGCCCTCAAACCTACCTACCGCGTCACACCACCGGTCCATTGACAGGGGCTTCACGCCCTAGCATGCTAAGCAGTTGCTTAGACATACGCGACGCGAGAGGCCTGGACATGGCTGAGCCGAGGATCTTCACGTCCGCCGACGACCTGAAGGCGGCGGTGGGCGAGCAGCTGGGGTACACCGACTGGCTGGAGGTCGACCAGAAGCGGATCGATCTGTTCGCGGAGGCCACCGGCGACCACCAGTGGATCCACGTGGACCCCGAGAAGGCCGCCGCGGGCCCCTTCGGGACCACCATCGCCCACGGGTACCTCACCCTGTCGCTGCTGCCGCTCTTCGGACCTCAGCTCATCAAGGTCGAGAACGTGAAGATGGGCGTCAACTACGGGACCAACAAGGTGCGTTTCCCCGCCCCCGTGCCCGTCGGATCGCGGCTGCGCGCCACCGCCACCATCACCGGCGTCGAGGACGTGACGGGCGGCGTCCAGGTCGCCGTCGCGTTCACCGTGGAGCGCGAGGGCGGGGACAAGCCGGTGTGCGTCGCCGAGTCCGTCTCGCGGTACTACCTGTAGGCGGACCCCGCCGCCCAGGTGGGGCCTACTTGGCTCCCACCATCCGCAGCACGAGGTCGGCGTCCAGCGCGCCGACCTCCTCGGGCGTCCAGGGACCGTCGACGTTGAACCAGCGGGCCACGTCGATGCAGAGCGACATGACGGCCAGGGTGGTGCCCTTCACGTCCAGGACGTCGAAGTCACCGGCCGCCACCCCGTCCTCGATGATCCCGCGCACCTCGGCGTCGCACTGCCGGCGCAGCGCGAGGATCTCGTCGCGGGCGTCCGGGCCGAGGGAGTCCAGTTCGTACTGCACGACCCGCGCGGTGGTACGCCCCCCGGCGTGCCAGCGGACGAAGGAGCTCACGGCGTCGGCGAGCCGCTCGGCGGGGCTGCCCTCGCGCCGGGCCGCCGTCCGCAGGATCTCCAGGGCCTTCTCGTGGCCGATCCTGCTGATGCGGTGGAGGAGCTCTTCCTTGGTCTTGTAGTGGATGTAGAGCGCGGCCGGGCTCATGCCGGCGCGGCCGGCGATGTCACGGGTCGTGGTGGCGTGGTAGCCGCGCTCGGCGAAGGCCTCCACGGCGGCGATCAGCAGCCGCCGGGCCGCGTCGGGCGTGACCTCACCCCACGCCGACGTCTCGCCGCCGGCCGTCTCCTCCGCCGTACTCATCGCTCACTCGCCCCTCTCGCTGACAGAGGAACCACCATACCGCCCCGGGTGAGCGAGCGCTTAGTACGCTGCCCGTCCGGGGGCATGCCGGACCTCCGGGGCTGTCAGAGCTTCTCGAAGGGGTGGTAGTCGCGCTGCGCGGCGTCCTGCCGGTCCCGGATCACCTTGGCGAGCGTGAAGGCGGAGGTGACGAGGTACAGGACGGCGATCCCGAGGAAGGCGCGCACCCAGGCGTCGGCGTTCAGCTTGAAGATGCCGATCGCCGTCGCACCCATGGCGACCGCGAAGGAGGCGACGGCCTGGCCGTAGAAGGCGGCGGTGTTCTGCTGCTTGCCCGATGCATCACTCATGGGGACAAGATTCGGCCGTGGTGGCCGCCGCCACATCCGTCGGAGTACCTAGGTGGTACTCAGAACGCCGAAACCCCGGTCAGCGCCCGCCCGATGACCAGTTTCTGGATCTGGCTCGTGCCCTCGTAGAGCGTCATCACCCGGGCGTCGCGCAGCAGTTTGCCCGCCGGGTACTCGTCGATGTAGCCGTAACCGCCGAAGACCTGGAGGGCGTTGTTCGCGGCGCGTACGGCGGCCTCCGAGGCGAACAGCTTGGCCTTGGAGGACTCGACGGCGAAGGGGAGCCCGCGGTCGATCAGGTCGGCGACCCGCCAGGGTCAGCAGCCGTGCCGCGTCCACGTCGACGGCGATGTCACTGATCAGCTCCTGGACCAGCTGGTGCTGGGCGATGGGCTTGCCGAACTGTTCGCGCTCCCCGGCGTACCGGACGGCCGCGTCCAGCGCGGCCTGCGCTATGCCGACGCAGCCCGCGGCGACCGACATCCGCCCCTTGGCCAGGGCCGACATCGCGACCGAGAAGCCCTTGCCCTCCTCCCCCAGCATGGCCGAGGCGGGCACCCGTACGTCCTCCAGCACCAGCTCGGCGGTGGCTTGGCCGCGCAGGCCCAGCTTGCCGTGGATGGTGCGGCGGGTCAGACCGGGGGTGCCGGTGGGGACGAGGAAGGCGGTCACGCCCTTGTGGCCGGGCACGTCGGTGGAGCGGGCGAAGAGCAGGACGACGTCGGCCCAGGTGCCGTTGGTGATGAACATCTTGGTGCCGTTGATGACGTAGTCGTCGCCGTCGCGCACGGCCCGCGTGGTGAGGTTGCCCGCGTCGGAGCCGGTGCCCGGCTCGGTGAGGCCGAAGCAGCCGACCAGCTCGCCCGAGGTGAGGCCGGGCAGCCAGCGGCGCTTCTGCTCCTCGCTCCCCCGGGCGGCGAGCGTCTTGGCGACCAGGCCGAGGGAGACGGACACGATGCCGCGCACGGACGAGTCACCGCGTCCCAGCTCCTCCGTGACCAGGCAGTACGCGAGATGGTCGCCGCCCGAGCCGCCGTACTCCTCGTCGATCGTCAGGCCCAGGAAGCCGACCTCGCCGAGCTTCTTGACGATCGCGCGGTCCACTTCCTCGGCGCGGTCCCACGCGACAACGTTGGGGGCGATCTCGCGGTCCACGAAGTCCCGGGCGAGCCGGCGGACGGCGGTCTGCTCCTCGCTGAGCTCCAGGTTCATGCAAAGTCACCCCATGTGAAAGCCGCAAGCCGCACTCTTGAAAGCCGTACATTTAAATTAGCACTGCTAGTTTCCGTTCGGCAGCCCTACTATGTGCGCCATGGCCCGACCGCGCAAGCCCCTCCTCAGCTACGACCGGATCGTCGAGACGGCGCGCGAACTCGTGGACGCGGAGGGTCTCGCGGCCCTCTCCACGCGTCTGCTCGCCGCCGAACTGGGCGTGAGCGGACCGTCCCTCTACAACCACTTCCGCACCAAGGACGAGATCCTCGAGGCGGTCGCCGACTCGGTCAGCGCGCAGGTCGACCTTTCGATGTTCGAGGACGGCCGGGACTGGCGGACCGCGCTGCACGACTGGGCCGTCTCCTACCGGGCCGCCCTGCGCGACCACCCGAACATCGTCCCGGTCCTGGCCCGCGGCCCCGGCCGCCGCCCGGCCGGACTGCGGCTCGCCGACGCCGTCTACGGCGCGATGGTCGCGGCGGGCTGGCCGCCTGCGCAGGCCACCTCCATCGGCGCGCTGATGCGGTACTTCATCATGGGCTCGGCGCTCGGCTCGTTCGCCGGGGGCTTCGTGGACGACGCGAGCGCGTACGACCCCGCCGACTACCCGCACCTCGGGCAGGCCCACCTCCTCGCCGAGCAGCAGGAGAAGATCGACGAGCGGGCCTTCGAGACGGGGCTGACGGCACTGCTGGACGGCCTCGCGCTCCAGTACGAGCAGGTCAGGCGCACCGCCTAGCACGCTTCGGCGCGCACCGAAGTGTCGGTGCCGCATGCTGGACCGCATGGCCTCCAAGGACCCCCAGGCACCGCACCTCGCACGCCTCGCCTCGCTCATCGCCGACGAGACCCGGGCGGCCTGTCTGCTGGCGCTGCTCGACGGTCGGGCCTGGACCGCCGGGGAGCTGGCGCGGCACGCCGGGGTCGCCGCGTCCACGCTGAGCGAGCACCTGGGCAAGCTCGTCGCGGGCGGGCTGCTCACCGAGGAGCGGCAGGGACGGCACCGGTACGTCCGGCTGGCCGACGCGCGGGTCGCCCAGCTGGTGGAGGACCTCGCCGCACAGGTCGGCCCGCGGGCGGACCAACGGCCCCGGAACCTACGGGAGTCCAGCGCCGGGTCCGCCATGGCGCGCGGGCGCACCTGCTACGACCATCTGGCCGGGCGGCTCGGCATCGCGGTCACGGACGCGTTGACCTCGCGGGGGCTGCTGCGGCAGGACACGGGGTTCGCGTTGACGGATGCGGGGGTCCGGTGGTTCGGAACCACCGGGATCTCCCTTGACCGGAGCGGTCGGCGTCCGCTGGCCCGCGCCTGTCTCGACTGGACGGAGCGGCGGCCTCATCTCGCGGGTGTCTCGGGCGCGGCGCTGTGCCGGCATGCGCTGGAGGCGGGGTGGTGTGTGCGGATCGGGTCGGAGCGGGCGGTGAAGGTGACTTCGTCGGGGGAGCGGGCGCTTTGGGAGCTGCTCGGTGTTGAGGCGAGGGTGCTGCGTTGACGGCTACGGGGGTGGGGGCTTCCCTGGTGGGCCGGCTGCGGGTGCGTCGTGGCTGGTCGCGCAGTTCCCCGCGCCCCTATAGGGGCGCTGCAGTCCCCGTCCGAAATCCGCGAGCCCCTGTCCCCCTTCCCTCCTAGCCTCTGGAGCATGATGAACGCCCCCTCTGCCCGCCGTACCGAACTCCTCGCAGCCGGCGCAGCCACCGTCACCGTCGTTCTCTGGGCCTCCGCCTTCGTCTCCATCCGCAGTGCGGGTGAGGAGTACTCGCCGGGCGCCCTCGCGCTGGGGCGGCTGCTCGTCGGGGCCGTGGTGCTGGTCGGCATCTGTCTGGTCCGGAGGGAGGGGGTGCCGCCCCGGGCGGCCTGGCCGGGCATCGCGATATCAGGGCTGCTCTGGTTCGGGTTCTACAGCGTCGTGCTGAACTGGGGCGAGCAGCAGGTGGACGCAGGTACGGCGGCGCTGGTCGTGAACATCGGGCCCATCCTCATCGCGCTGCTGGCCGCCCGGGTGCTCGGCGACCCGATGCCGCCGCGGCTGCTGGCGGGGATGGCGGTGTCGTTCGCCGGTGCGGTGACCGTGGGGCTGTCGATGTCGGGCGGGGGCGGATCGTCGGTGCTCGGGGTGGTGCTGTGTCTGCTCGCCGCGGTCGGATACGCGGGCGGCGTCGTGGCGCAGAAGCCGGCGCTCGGCCATGCCAGCGCGCTCCAGGTGACGACGTACGGGTGTCTGGTCGGGGCGGTCCTGTGTCTGCCCTTCGCCGGGCAGCTGGTCGGCGATGTGGCCGAGGCCTCCCTGTCCGCCACGCTCAACATGGTCTACCTGGGCGTCTTCTCGCTCGCGCTCGCCTTCACCACCTGGGCGTACGCCCTGGCCCGTACGACCGCCAGCAGTATGGGCGCGACCACGTACGCGGTGCCCGCGCTGGTCGTGCTGATGTCCTGGCTGGCACTGGGTGAGGTGCCGGGGCTGCTGACACTGGCGGGTGGGGCGCTGTGCCTGGCCGGGGTCGCCGTGTCGCGGTCCCGGACGCGAGCGGCCCGGGTCGTGGCAGCCACGCCGCAACCCGAGCAGACCCGTGAATCGGCGTGAGTCAGCGGGAACGCGCCCTGTCCGCGAGGACCTTGATGGACAGCAGGGCGATCACCGAGAGCCCGATGATGTAGCCGGACACCGCCATCGAGGTGCCCGTGGTCTCCAGCAGCAGGACCATGATGAACGGCGCGAGACCGCCGCCGAGCACGGCCGCGATCTGGTAGCCGAGGGAGGCGCCCGTGTAGCGCATCTCGGGCGTGAACAACTCGGCGAACAGGGCCGCCTGGGGGCCGTACATGATGCTGAGGAAGCAGCTGGTGACGAACGTGCCGACGGCCAGCCACAGCAGTGAGCCGGTGTCGATCAGCAGGAACATCGGTACCGCCCACAGGCCGATGCCGACCGCGCCGATCGCGTAGATGCGGATGCGGCCGATCTTGTCGGAGAGCGCGGCGGCGGCCGGGATCAGCACCAGCTGGGTGAGGCTGATGCAGAGCGAGACCATGAGGACAGCGCTCTTCTTCATGCCGAGTTCGCGGGTCGTGTAGTCGAGCACGCCGGTGATGATGATGTAGAAGGTCGCGGTGTTCACGGCGAAGGACCCGCCGGCGAGGAGGACCGTGCCGAGGTGGCCGCGCAGGATGGTGCGCAGCGGCGAGGACTGCTCGGCCTTCTCCTTCTCGGCCAGCTTCTTCTCCGCCTCGCGGAACTCGGGGGTCTCCTCGACGCGGGTGTGGATGTACCAGGCGAGCACGAGGACGAACAGGCCCACGAGGAACGGCACGCGCCAGGCCCAGGCGGCGAACTGCGCGTCGGTCGTGAACGCTCCGGCCAGCAGGAACACCGTGTTGGCGGTCACCACACCGATGGGGACGCCGAGCTGGACGAAGCTGCCGTAGACACCCCGCTTGCCCTCGGGGGCGTACTCGGTGGCCATCAGCATCGCGCCGCCCCACTGGGCGCCCACGGCGATGCCCTGGAGCACGCGGAAGAGGACCAGCAGGATCGGGGCGGCGACGCCGATCGTCTCGTACGTCGGGAGCAGGCCGATGCCGGTGGTGGCGAGGCCCATGAGGGTGAGCGCGAGGACCAGCATGGGCTTACGGCCGCGCTTGTCGCCGAGCTGGCCGGCGACGATGCCGCCGAGGGGGCGGGCGAGGAAGCCGACGGCGAAGGTGGCGAAGGAGGCGAGCACTCCGGCCGTGGGGCTGCCGGCCGGGAAGTAGAGGTCGCCGAGCACGAGGGCGGCGGCGATGCCGAAGACGAAGTAGTCGTACCACTCCACGGCGGAGGCGAGAGCGGCGGCGGTGGCCACGCGGCGGCGGTTGCCGTCGGCGGGCGCGGTGGTGGTGAGCGGTTGAGCGGAAGGTGCCGTGTCCATGCGTGCACACTCCGGGGGTGCGGGGGACGGAACGGGGGG
>NZ_JAKEIP010000177.1 GCF_021474425.1 Streptomyces muensis
GGAGGGCCTGGGCGGGTGGCGCCCGCGGCCTTGCCAGGGCGATGGGCGGCACGATCAACGCCGAGGGCGCTCACCATCGTGCTGAGCCTGCGGATGGCACCGAGCCGGAACCCGGGGAGGCGGAGACGCCGACGGCGGTGGCTTCATACCGGTTCGGCCCCGCAGGAGCGCTTGTGGCTGGCTGCGTAAGGTTCGCAAACTGCGTCGAATGTTTCGCTCATCGCTCGACAGTCGGGTTCGTCTTGACGATCAGCGACAGATTCACCGCGTCCAAGGGGTTGCCACCGTTTGAAGGCTGTCTCTAGGGTGCGGCAGCAACGCAGCTTTCTGGATCCAGTCCGAAACTTTCGAGGAGCGCATGATGGGCGACCCGGGACTGTCCCGCAGAGGCTTCCTGGCGGTCTCTGCCGGGGCCGGTGTGGGCATGACGGCACTCAGCGGTTGCGGAGGCGACTCGGAGGGAGGGTCGGACGGCACGACCACCATCGAGTGGTGGAACATCTCCACGACCGAGCCGACCAAGAGCGTCTGGGCGGCGCTGGCCAAGAAGTTCGAGGCCCAGAACCCCAAGGTCAAAGTAAAGATCGTCCAGATGGAGAACGACGCCTACAAGTCGAAGATGACGGCGCTGACCGCCTCCGGGAAGCTCCCCGACATCTTCCACACCTGGGGCGGCGGCGTCCTCAAGCAGCAGGTCGACGCCGGGCTTGTCGAGGACCTCACCGACCGGACGAAGGATTTCGCCGACGGCCTGCTGCCGGTCGCCAAGGAGCCGTACCTCCTCGACGAGAAGGTGTACGGCATCCCGTTCGACATCGGCATGATCGGCTTCTGGTACAACAAGGCGCTCTTCAAGGACGCGGGCATAGCCGAGCCGCCGACCACCTGGAGCGGATTCCTCGACGCCGTACGGAAGTTGAAGGCGAAGGGCACCACCCCGCTCGCCCTGGCCGGCAAGGAGAAGTGGCCCGGCATGTACTACTGGGCCTACCTCTCGATGCGTACCGCGGGCGCCTCCGCCCTCCAGAAGGCGTACGACGACAAGGACTTCACCGGCGACCCCTTCGTCCAGGCCGGCCAGCACCTCCAGGAGCTCGTCGACCTCCAGCCGTTCCAGAAGGGCTTCCTCGGCGCCGCGTACTCCACCCCCACCGGGCAGGCGGCGGCCGTCGGCAACGGCAAGGCGGCGATGGAACTCATGGGCCAGTGGGCGCCGGTCGTCCAGGCGGACAGCGGCAAGGGGCTCGGGGACGACCTCGGCTTCTTCCCGTTCCCGGCCGTCGACGGCGGCAAGGGCAGCATCACCGAGGTGTTCGGCGGGGGCGGCGGACACGCGCTGCGCGCCGGGGCCCCGCAGGCCGCCGTCGACTTCCTGAAGTTCTTCGCCTCCGAGGCCACGGTCGTCGAACTGGTCAAGAAGACCGGCGTCATCCCGGTGGTCCCGGCGGCCGAGAGTGCCCTCACCGACCCCAACATCAAGGCCGTACAGGCCCAGTTGAAGGCCGCCACCGGCTTCCAGCTCTATCTCGACCAGGCCTACGCGCCCGCCGTCGGACAGGAGGTCAACGACAGCGTCGGTGCGCTCGTCGCCGGGTCCAAGTCCCCGCAGCAGGTCGCCGAGTCGATCACGAAGACCGCGAAGGAAGAGCAGTAGCCGGCGATGACCTCCACGTTCCTGCCGTCCGCCGACAAGCAGCCCGGCCCCGGCGCAGACCTCCCGCCCCCGACGGCCGGCGCGGCCCGGGGGCGGGCCCGGCGCCGGCTGCTGCACTGGCTCACCGCGGTCGGCTTCCAGGTGCCCGCGCTGGTGCTGTTCCTGGTCCTGGTGCTGCTGCCGATGCTGTTCGCCCTGTACGCGGCCTTCTTCCGCTGGGGCGGCTTCGGCATGCCGTCCGACTACATCGGCGCCGACAACTTCACCCGTCTCTTCGACGACCCCGTCTTCCTCGGCGACCTGTGGCGCTGCCTGGTCCTGGTCGTCCTGTCCCTCGCGATCCAGCTGCCGTTCGCGCTCGCCATGGCCGTACTGCTCAACCAGCGGCTGCGCGGCCGGGCCGTCTACCGGATGCTGTTCTTCGGGCCGTACGTCCTGTCCGAGGCGATCACCGGTGTCCTGTTCGGCATGATCTTCGCCCCCGGCGACGGCTTCGCCGACCAGATCCTGGGCGGTATCGGCCTCGACGGGCTCGGCGGCGAGTGGTTCGCCGACCAGTCCACCGTGATGGCCACCCTGTTCCTGGTCATGACCTGGAAGTACTTCGGCTTCCACATGATGCTCTACCTCGCCGGACTCCAGTCCATCCCGCGAGAGTTGACCGAGGCCGCGCTGATCGACGGCGCGAACGCCTGGCAGCGCTTCCGCAGCGTCACCCTGCCGCTCCTCGCACCCACCCTGCGGATCAGCGTGTTCCTGTGCGTCATCGGGTCGATCCAGCTCTTCGACCTGGTCTGGGTGACCACCGCGGGCGGTCCCGACCACCACTCCGAGACGATGGCCGTGACCCTGTTCCAGTACGGCTTCAAGCGCTACCAGGTCGGCTACGCCAGCGCGATCAGCGTGGCCATGTTCGCCATCAGCCTCGTCTTCGCCCTCGCCTACCAGCGGTTCGTGCTCCGCCGCGACCTCCAGGGAGCCACCACGACGATGCGGGGAGGCGCCAAGTGACGGCAAGGTCGGGCAGGCGGAGCGGGAGGAACCTGCCCCTGCACATGATCCTGGTGATGGTCGGCGCGGTGATGGTCGTGCCGCTGCTCTACGCCGTGCTGTCCGGCTTCAAGTCCACCGACGAGCTCTCCCGCAACCCGGTCGGGCTGCCCGAGTCCTGGGTGACCGGCAACTACACGGACATCCTCGGCTCGGGGGACTTCTGGCGGCTGATCGGCAACAGCACGCTGATCGCGATCGGTACGACCGTGCTGGTCGTGGCCGTGTCCGCGCTCTCGGCGTTCTCCTTCGCGCGGTTCGCCTTCCGCGGCCGGGAGGGACTGTTCACCCTCTTCACGATGGGTCTGATGTTCCCCTTCGCGGTGGCGGCCCTGCCCCTGTTCCTGCTGCTGCGCTCGATGAACCTGCTGGACAACCCGCTCGGCGTGATCCTCCCGCAGGCCGCCTTCGGGCTGCCGATGACCATCATCATCCTGCGCGGCTTCTTCCGGGAGATCCCGGGCGAGCTGGAGGAGGCGGCCACGCTCGACGGGTGCAGCTCCTTCGGGTTCTTCTGGCGGGTGCTGCTGCCCATGGCGCGGCCCGCGCTGGGCACCGTCTCCGTGCTTGCCGTCGTCACCAGCTGGAACAACTTCTTCCTGCCGCTGCTGGTGTTCACCGACTCCACGTGGTGGACCATCCCGATCGGCGTCCAGCAGTTCCAGGGCCAGTACTCCGCCGACTACGCCCGCGTCTTCGCCTACCTGGTGCTGGCCATGGTCCCGGCCCTCGCCTTCTACTCGGTCGCCGAGCGCCAGCTCGTCGGCGGCCTCACCGCCGGCGCCACCAAGGGGTGACGCGCGCTGGCGGACGTACGGCTACCCACACATCCGCACCGTGAGGAGTCGCACCATGCGCAAGAACCGTCTCAGACTCGTCGGCGCCTTCGCCGCGCTCCTGGTCGCCGCCGGGATCGGCGCGGGCCCGCCCGCCCAGGCACGGCACGAGCCGCCCACCCTCGCCGACCTCGCCCAGCGCCACGGCCGCTACTTCGGCAGCGCGACCGACAACCCCGAACTCGTCGACGAGCCGTACAAGAAGCTCCTCGGCAGTGAGTTCGACCAGATCACGCCGGGCAACGGCATGAAGTGGTACGCCACCGAGCCCCAGCAGGGGGTGTTCGACTTCAGCAAGGGCGACGAGATCGTGAACCTCGCCCGCGCGAACCACCAGAAGGTGCGCGGCCACACCCTCGTCTGGCACAGCCAGCTGCCCGACTGGCTCACCGGCCGCGAGTGGACGGCACCCGAGCTGCGGGCCGTACTGAAGAAGCACATCCAGACGGAGGTACGGCACTACCGGGGCAAGGTCTTCGCCTGGGACGTCGTCAACGAGGCCTTCAACGAGGACGGCACGTACCGCGAGACGGTCTTCTACAACACGCTCGGCCCCGGCTACATCGCCGACGCCCTGCGCTGGGCCCACCAGGCCGACCCGAAGGCCAGGCTCTACCTCAACGACTACAACGTCGAGGCGATCGGCCCCAAGAGCGACGCCTACCACCGGCTGGCCAAGGAGCTGAAGGCACAGGGAGTCCCGCTGCACGGCTTCGGCCTCCAGACCCACCTGGCGCTCCAGTACGGCTATCCGACCACCCTGGAGGACAACCTCCGCCGCTTCTCCCGGCTCGGCCTCGACACGGCGCTCACCGAGGTCGACGTACGGATGGAGCTGCCCGCGACCGACGAGAAGCTCGCCCAGCAGGCCGACTGGTACCGGGACATGACCGAGGCCTGTCTGGCGGTGCGCCGGTGCGTGGGGATCACCGTCTGGGACTACACGGACAAGTACAGCTGGATCCCGGCGTTCTTCCCGGGCGAGGGCGCCGCGCTGCCGTGGGACGAACAGCTGCGGCCCAAGCCGGCGTACTTCGCGCTGCGGGAAGCGCTGAAGTAGCCACCGGCTACGGTGAGTGACCGACTTCCGACACACGTGGGGGCCGGCTCGCAGTCAGGGTCTGCGACCGGCCCCTGGGAGTACTCCGGGCGCTCGTCACTGCGCCCGGTGGTGGTGCTACGCGGCGGTCATCACCTTGCCGGTGCCCAGCGGACGGTGCGGGGCGATGATCTGGCCGTCCGGCAGGAGCTCACCGGTGTCCTCGAAGAGCAGGACACCGTTGCACAGCAGGCTCCATCCCTGCTCCGGGTGGTGCGCCACGAGACGGGCGGATTCCCGGTCGGCGGAGTCGGCTGAGGGGCACGGTGGCTTGTGCTGGCACATGGAAGGGATCTTTCGCTCTGTTGTGATGTGTGAGGTGTTTGTCGTGTCCGTGGTGACCGTCGTGTCCGTGACGACGGTCGTGTCTGTTTCGCGGCGTGAAGCTTCGTTCATGGCCGCCCCCCGTTGTGATTAGTCGGTCGGAACCCAGTGTTGCCCCACGGGCGTCAATCCGCAGGGATTTCGCAGCACCGCTTTCTCACAGGTTGATGACGCGTCGCCGCCGCGGACGGTTCATCCCAACTGCACTGTCACTTCGGATGGTTCGCAGTGGTCGGATAGGGCTAGTCCGGGTGGCCCGGAGGCTGCGAGAAGCTCGTTCGAGCGTATTGTCGCTCGCGCGAGCGAAACCATTGTGTGTTTGCGTGGTTCGTTTTCCTGTTGTCCGTTACGAGCCTAATCCCGTGGTCCGACAACGGCGTACCCCGCCGCCCGGAAATCGGGTGACGGGGTACGGAGGCGCTCGCGCGGTGTGCTCTCAGGCGGGGGAGCCCAGCAGCGGAGGCAGGGGCGGCAGCGGGGCCGGCGTGGCCCGGTGGGTCAGCACCGGGAGCAGCTCGGCGACCCGGAGCGGCAGGTGGGCCGCGATGCCGGGCGGTGCCGGGGCGAGCGGCACGAGGATGTCCGTGGCGGCGGGGTGGCCGGTGGCGGCGTCCGCGGCGCAGTCGCCGTGCAGCCACAGGGTGAGCATGTAGAGGCCGGGGAACGACAGCAGGCGCGGCTGGTAGGGCTGTGCGATCTTCTCGGCCTGCTGGAGTGCCCGCTCGGTGGACGCGATGTAGGGCCCCTCGAAGAAGTGCGAGAAGGCCCAGCCGTCCGGGGTCAGCCGGGTCTCGGCCGCGGCCACCGCGCGTTCCCCGCAGCGGATCAGGAAGCGCCAGCCGGCCAGCCTGGTCGCGGTCACACCGGCCGGGGTGATCTCGTCCAGGACGTGCACGGGCAGCGGGAGTTCGGGTGTGGCGGGTCCCTGGGCGGCGCGCAGGGAGGGCGTTCGGGCCTCACGTACCGCGGTGGGCGAGCCGAGGGCGGTGAGGACGGAGCGAAGTGCGGGCGCGGGAGCCGGGGGAACATGCAGCGGCATGGTGGGTCGCCTCTCATTCGGAGAGCCGGTGGCGCGAGGGCGTGACGGGGGCGGACGGCGCTGTCTGCTCACGGAGGTCAGAGAGGCGGGGGCCGGGGTCGGGAAGCGCGAGGGGGGTGAGCGGGGTCCGCCGTACGTCACGTGACGGCAGGACTCCTGGGACCGTGGGCGCCAACCCTCTGCCTTGATTGCGGAGTTTATACGACGAGTGTTCAGACGATGTTTCATCTAGCCGATATCGGTGCACCCGGCAAGGGTCCATTCGGCCGGTGATATGCGGGAATCATCCTGATTGCCGGCCGATCATACGTCGATGACCTCGAAAAATGCCCCGGACGCGGACGGCCAATTCTCGTCGGCGTTTTTCACGAGTTCGTGAGGAGCCCGCAACTGCGGTGTGCCGCATGCCCGGTGAATGTGCCGCCGGTCACGTCCGACAGAGTAGCGGGCGCGGGGCCGAAGCGGGACGTTATCGATCGCTTCCGCTGGGCATCATCCCACCTGACCCGGGAGACCGGCGGCCGTGACGCGGTTCGCCCATCCGAGGAGGGAAGCTTCGATGGGGGAGAAGGTCGTGGCAGGTCGGTTCGATCTGTCCGATCGCCAGCACTACCGCGAGAAGCTGCGGCGGTGTCTGACGGGCCTGGAGCGACTGCTGGAGGAGAAGCGGTTCGACCGCCCCAAGAACCTCATGGGGCTGGAGATCGAATTGAACCTCACCGGTGCCGACGGCATGCCGAGAATGCTGAACATGCAGGTGCTGGAGCGGATCGCGAGCCGCGATTTCCAAACAGAACTCGCCATGTTCAATCTGGAAGTGAACATAGCCCCACACCGGCTTCAGGGCCGGGTATTCGACCAGCTCGCCGAGGAACTCCGTACATCACTGGCATATGCCGACCGAAAAGCCGGTGAACTCGACGCGGGAATCGTGATGATCGGCATTCTGCCGACCCTCGACCGGGACGACCTGGTCTCCTCGAACCTCTCCGCGGTCGACCGCTACACCCTCCTCAACGACCAGATCGTGGCCGCCCGCGGCGAGGACTTCACCCTCGACATCGACGGCGTGGAGCACCTGACCTGCACCTCCGGCTCCATCGCCCCCGAGGCCGCCTGCACCTCCGTACAACTGCACCTCCAGGTCACCCCGGGCCGCTTCGCCGACGTCTGGAACGCCGCCCAGGCGGTCGCCGCCGCGCAGGTCGCCGTGGGCGCCAACTCGCCGTTCCTGTTCGGTCACGAGCTGTGGCGGGAGTCGCGCCCGCCGCTGTTCCAGCAGTCCACCGACACCCGCCCGCCCGAGCTCCAGGCGCAGGGCGTGCGGCCGCGCACCTGGTTCGGGGAGCGGTGGATCACCTCGGCGTACGACCTCTTCGAGGAGAACCTGCGGTTCTTCCCGGCCCTGCTGCCGATCTGCGACGACGAGGACCCGCTCGGGGTCATCGACGCCGGCGGCACCCCGTCGCTCGCCGAACTCGTCCTGCACAACGGCACCGTCTACCGCTGGAACCGGCCCGTCTACGGCGTCGCCGACGGCGTCCCCCACCTGCGCGTCGAGAACCGCGTCCTGCCCGCAGGACCGACCGTGACGGACGTCATCGCCAACACCGCCTTCTACTACGGCGTCGTCCGCGCCCTGGCCGAGGAGTCACGGCCCGTGTGGACCCGGCTCCCCTTCGAGGCGGCCGCCGCCAACTTCGACGCGGCGTGCAAGCACGGCATCGACGCGCGGCTGCGCTGGCCCCGGCGCGGACGGTACGGCGGGACGACCGAGGTCGACGCGGTGAGCCTCGTACGCGACGAACTGCTGCCGCTGGCCGAGGTCGGCCTGGACGCGTGGGGCGTCGAACGCGCCGACCGCGATCTCTACCTGGGCGTCATCGAGGAGCGGTGCCGCAGGCGGACGAACGGCGCGTCCTGGCAGGCGGCCACCTTCCACCAGGCCCTGGAGGCGGGCCTGACCAGGGACGCGGCCCTGGCGGCCACGACCCGCCGCTACCGCGAGCTGATGCACCGCGGAGATCCGGTCCACACCTGGCCGGTGGGGCTGCTGGAGCCGGTGCCGCTGGGGTGACGGGCGGCGCAAGGGGCGGTACGTGGCGGTGCGCGAGGTGTACGGGGGCGGTGTACGGCGGTGTGTGTGGGGACGCGCGGGGGTGCATGGCGGTGTGTGTGGCGCGCGGGGTGCACGGCGGTGTGTGTGGCGCGCGGGGTGCGCTGCGTCCCGTCGTGCCGTCCCGTCGTACCGTCGCGTCGAGGGGGGCGACGTCGCCCGGCCCATACTGATCGGGCAAGCTGTGACGTCCCATGACGGTGGTGCCCCTCCCTGTCGCGGATGAGGCGGAATTACTCACTGGAGGCAGGTGTGCAGGGCGAGGCAGGCCCCATGGCCGAATCTTCTCCGCATGAGCGGCCCTCGCGACGGATCTTCCGTGATGAGACGCTGCTCGTCCTGGGCCTCTCGCTCGGTGCGAGCGGCGTGTCCGCCCTGATCAGCTTTGTCGGTTCGGTCACCAAACCGGGCGGCCTCAAGGACCAGGCGGCCACGCTCAACGCCTCCGCCGCGCCGGGCCGCCCCTGGCTGGATCTCGCGTGGCAGCTGTTCGGGATCACCACGGCGCTGATCCCCGTCGCCCTGGTCGCGCACTTCCTGCTGCGCGAGGGGCAGAGCCTGCGCACCCTCGGCTTCGACCGCACCCGGCCCTGGCCCGACCTCGGCCGGGGAGCGGCCATCGCCGCGGTGATCGGCAGCACCGGGATCGCGTTCTACCTGGCCGCCCGAGGCCTCGGCTTCAACCTCACCGTGGTGCCCGAGGCGCTGCCCGACGTCTGGTGGAAGTACCCGGTACTGATCCTCTCGGCGCTGCAGAACGCCATCCTGGAAGAGGTCATCGTCGTCGGCTATCTGCTGCGCCGACTGGGCCAGTTGGGTTGGACTCCCGGCACCGCGCTGGTCGCCAGCTCCGTACTGCGCGGCTCGTACCACCTCTACCAGGGCATCGGTGGCTTCCTCGGCAACATGGCGATGGGCGTGGTGTTCGTCTACCTGTACCGGCGCTGGGGCCGGGTCGGCCCGCTGGTCGTGGCGCACTCCCTGCTCGACATAGGGGCGTTCGTCGGCTACGCGCTGCTGGCCGGGAAGGTCGGGTGGCTCCCGACGGCGTGAACCGGCCGGCTCAGGCGAGCAACTCCCCCTCGATCACGGTCACCGCACGACCGCTCAGCAGCGTGCGGTCGCCACGCAGCTCTGTTTGGACGCGGCCGGAGCGGGGGGAGGCCTGGAGGCCGGTGAGCTCGGCGCGGCCGAGGCGCTCGGACCAGAAGGGGGCGAGGGCCGTGTGGGCGCTGCCGGTGACCGGGTCCTCGTCGATGCCGACGTTCGGGAAGAAGCAACGGGAGACGAAGTCGTAGCCCCGGGTGGGGTCCTGCGCGCGGGCGGTGGCGATGATGCCGCGCTCGGAGTAGGCGCCGAGGGCCTTGAGGTCGGGGGACAGGGCGTGCACCGTCTTCTCGTCGGCGAGTTCGACGAGCAGGTCCCCGACGTTGGGGCCGGTGTCGAAGGCGACGAGCGGCTCGGCGCCCAGCGCCTGAGCGACCCCGGCCGGGACCTCGACGGGTGTGAGCGGGGCGGTCGGGAAGTCCAGCGTGATCGAGCCGTCCTCGCGGGGCGTGGCGACGAGGACACCGCTGCGGGTGGCGAAGCGCACGGGGCCCTCGTGGGCGCCGGTGCTGTGCAGCACATGGGCCGTGGCGAGCGTGGCGTGCCCGCACATCGCCACCTCGGCGACCGGCGTGAACCACCGCAGCGCCCAGTCGGCCTCGCTGCCTTCGGGCAGGCGGTGCGCGAACGCCGTCTCGGCGTGATTGACCTCCATGGCCACGTTCTGGAGCCAGTCGTCGTCCGGGAAGTTGTCGAGGAGCAGGACTCCGGCTGGGTTTCCGGCGAAGGGGCGGTCGGTGAAGGCGTCGACGATTCGAATCCGCATGACGCTGACGGTATGGGGGGTGGGGGACGGACGGCCAAGGCCAATTCGGGGGTGCTGGACCGATTTCGGGGAGAGTGGTTCTTTGGGGAGGGGTGGGGTGCTGGAACAGCTTCGGGGAGAGGGCGGCGTGCCGGACCGTCTTCGGCAGGCGGTGCTCGTGCTGCCCGGGTTCGCTCGCGGCGGTTCTCAGTGCCGCGTGGCGACGGCGTGGCCGACGGCGGAGGCGACGTCATGGGTGACGTGGGTGGGGCGGTAGGAGTCCTGGGCCCAGCGGCGTCCGTTGGCCACCCACACACTCCGCAGACCGAGCGCCTCGGCGCCGGCGATGTCGGCGTGCGGTGAGTCGCCGATGACCCAGGCGCCGGTCAGGGGGACGCCGACGGTTGCGGCGGCCGCCCGGAAGATGTCCGGTTCGGGCTTCTTGCACCCGACGGCTTCGGACACGACCCAGCCCTGGACCAGTTGATCCAGCCCGGTGTTGCGGATCTTGGCCTCCTGCTGGACGACGCGGCCGTTGGTGACGATCACACACGTCCAGCCGGCGGCCCGGGCTCGTTCCAGTGCCCGGCGGGTGGAGTGCGCCAGGACGACGCGGCTGGGGACGCCGGTGTCGAGCAGGGAGCGGATGGCGGTGTCCGGTACGGCGCTGCCGTATCGGTCGGTCATGGCCGCGGCCAGTTCACCTCGTGGGGTGTAGCCACTGGCGTCCGTGGCCGTCACCCAGTCGAGGTCGGAGGCGGGCAGGCCGTGCTCGGCGAGGAGGTCGGCGGCGGCGTCGCGGAACGCCGCGTCCCGGTCGACCAAGGTGTTGTCGAGGTCCAGCAGCAGGAGCGGCATGGCGGCAGTAGAGCACGGGGGAGCGGCGGAGGGATGTTTCCGGTCTCATCGGAGTTGGTCGTCACGGCTTGCGATCGACCGGGGCCACATCACTCCGTCGACTCCAGAATGCGGTCGAGTGTCCGGCGCCCCATTGTGCTCATCGTCGGATTGCTCTCGACGTAGTACCAGACCAAACCCATCGCCTGTTCGAACGCCCATGCCTTGCCGCGTTCCCACTCCAGGTCGTCACAGCCCAGTGTCCGACGGAGCACTTCCCGCGGTCCTGACTGCAACAGATGCCACGCAATGACCAGATCCAGCGCGGGGTCGGCCGGGCCGAAGCCGCCGGTGTCGAGTACGCCGCTGAGCCGGTCCCCCGCGACCAGTACGTTGCCCGGAATCAAGTCACCATGGCTCATCACGTCGGCACCCGTGCGCGGCAACTCCCGGAAACGGCGCCACACCTGGCGCAGCCGGGGCACATCGAGCAGCTCCTCACTCTCCTCGAAGCACTTCGCCATCCACTCGTCGTGGTCAGCGAGGACGCCGCCACGATTTTCCCCGCTGAAGAGCCGTCCCCGCGTCTCGGCGTCCCGCAGGGCCGCGATGAAAGCCGCGAGGTCCTCGGCGAAAGCGTCCGACCCACTCGGGTCGGCGTCAGAGGCGACCGTTCCCGGCAGCCATGTCTGGACCGACCACGGCATGGGGTAACCCGCTCCGGGTCTTCCCACGGCGACGGGTTCCGGGGCGGGGAACCGTGACACCTGTGCCAACTCCGCGCTCGCCTCGGCTTCCCGTTCCAGAACCGCCAGCACCTGGGCGGCATCGGCGAGACGCAGTGGGAAACGCGCGGAGAGGTCGTTCCCGATGCGGAAGATGGCGTGAACCGTCCCGGTCGACGCCAGGGGTCGGATCGCCTTGTCGCTCCACTGAGGGAACTGTTCTTGGATCAAGGTCGCAACCATACCGGTGGTCACGTCCACTTGGTCGTCGTGCATGGTCAATTCGGCAGGCCCTTCCACTGGTCCCATGCGAAAGGCCGGAAGCAGGCCGGATCAACTGAGACGACAGCCAGTATTCAGGCGCCAGGATTCAGATCAACTGAGATTTTTTCGGCTACCCAGGTGTCACGGCGGGGGCTTGTCGCGGCTGGCAGGATCGGGGCCATGTCGACTGATCCGCTGGTGGTTCGAGCCCGTGGGCTCTGGGAGCACCTGGCCCGGGTGCCGGTGTCGTTCGGCTCGCCGGGCAGTGTGAGCGTGGTGGTGTCCCCGGGGTCCGGACTGTGCCCGGTCGGCTGGGTCGGAGTGGTTGTTCTGGGCGGATCAGCGATCGTGACCGCGCCGAGTGACAGTGCCGCCCGGGTCGTTCGTGACGCATTGGGGAAACTGCCGCTGGAGGCCGTTGCGGACAGCGCTTTGGTCCGGGAGGTGCTTCCGGTCGCTCGGGTGCTCGGGCCGGCGGCGCTCTCGTATGTGTCCGCAGCGGGATTCCGGCCCGTGGAGACTGGCGCCTTGACGGTGCAGCAACTGCCGGTCGCTCACTCGGATTTGAGGCACCTGGAGAAGACTGCTGGTCATGAGGACGCCGGTGAGGCCGCTCTGGACGAGCTCACGTCGCCCGTGTTCGTTGTCCGCGAGCATGGACAGGTGGTCGCTGCCGCGGGATATCGCGTCTGGCCGAAGCGGACGGCCCATATCGGCGTACTGACGGCGCCACGGGCGCGCGGGCGAGGACTGGCACGGGTGACGGGCTCAGCGGCGGTCGCTCATGCCCTCGCCGTCGGGCTGCTGCCGCAGTGGCGCGCGCGGCCTCCCGCCTCCCGACGTGTCGCCGCCGCGTTGGGATTCGAGGAACTGGGTTCCCAACTCAGCATCGAGATCGCTTGAGTGGAGCGGTGCGGTGCGGTGCGGTGGGAGTCGAGCTGCATCACTCATAGGGGCGGCCCATCGGCCGGTACTTCTCCCGGGGCCGGGCCGCGGGCGGCCCCCTTCGATCGACGCCCATCAGCAGCAGTCGGCCCGCTCTGACTGCCAGGCCTATGCATCCCGTGCACGTAAGAGAAAGGGAGCCTTGCCATGCGAACAGTTCCGATATATCGTTGAGGCATCGCGACAGATCAACGATGGAATGGAGTGATTGCGATGCGTTCCCATGGATTCGAGCGTGGGCATGGTGGACACGGTCACCACGGCCGAGGCGGTTTCGAAGGTCTTCGTGGCGCGTTCGGGCCCTTCGGTCCGGGCGGGCCCGGTGGTTTCGGTGGGCCTGGATTCGGGCCCGGCCCCTGGGGGCCGAAGGGTGGCAGGGGCGGACCGCGAGGGAGGGCGCGGCGCGGTGACGTGCGGGCGTCGATCCTCGCCCTGCTGAAGGACCGCCCCATGCACGGCTACGAGATGATCCAGGAGATCGCCGAGCGCAGCGGCGGGGCGTGGAAGCCCAGCCCCGGCTCGGTGTACCCCACCCTCCAACTGCTGGAGGACGAGGGCCTGATCGTCAGCGAGAGCGAAGGCGGCAAGAAGCTGTTCTCGCTCACGGAGGCGGGCCGCGAGGCGGCCGAGGACGGGCCCGAGGCGCCCTGGGAGGAAGCCTCCCGCGGTGTCGACTGGGAGGCCCTCGGCGAGATCCGGCAGGCCGGCTTCGGTCTGATGGAGGCCTTCGGGCAGGTCTGGAAGACGGGCAGCAAGGAGCAGCGCGAGAAGGCGCTCACCGTCATCAACGACGCCCGCAAGAGGCTGTACCTCATCCTCGCCGATGAGGACTGAGCCGGGTCGGCGGCCGGCCCGCCCTGAGTGAAGGCGCCCCGTGGACTGAACCGCGGGGCGCCTTCCTGTGTGAGCCGCTCAGGTCACCAGGCCCGCCAGCTTGCGCAGGGACTCGTTCAGTGCCGCCGTGGCCGAGTCCTTGAGCTTGCCCGCCATCAACGACACGGCCGCACCCGTGAACTCCCCGTCGATGCGGACCGTCGTGGCCCCCGCGCCGTCGCCGGCGGGCGTCAGTGTGTAACGCGTCGCCACGGTCACCGCCATCGGACCCTTGCCGCGAATGGCGAGCACCCGCGCCGGCTCCAGTTCCTCGATGGTCCACTCGACCTCGGCCGGGAACCCCATCAGCTTCATGTTCTCCTGGAAGGTCCCGCCCACTTCGAGGGCCGCGGGCCCGCCGCCCGGAAAGCTGGTGTGGGTCGCGTTCCACTCGCCGTACGCCGACCAGTCCGTCAGCTGTGCCCAGACCTTCTCGGCCGGTGCCTCGATGCGTGCCTCCGCGCTGACTTCGGCCATGCGACCACCCCTTCGTCTCGGGCTACGGTGTCGCGGAACGTAGCCCTGGGGCCTGGAACATTCAATACTGATGAACCGTCAGAAAATGTGGAGACGTGAGACCTGAGCCCCGCTCACGGATCACTCTCGCCGTGATCCTCTCCCCGGCTCAGCCCACCATCCGTATCACCGCCGCGTCGAACACGTCCCACGCGCGCGGGAACGCGCTCTCGTCATGGCAGTGCCACGCTTCCCAGAACAGGTCGGCGGGCAGGGCGTCCTTGGGTGCGTACACCCGGTAGACGTACTGTCTGCCGTCGACGGCCGGCAACGACACCAGCCAGCACCCGCGCTCCATGTCCCTCAGAGACGCCGGGGTGGGGCGCCATGGTTGCGCGGAGGGCGTGGGGCAAGGCGGCGCGCGCCCCTCGGGGATGTTCGGCGTGATCTCATCCGCAAGGAGGAGATACCGGCCGACGGAGTCCACTCTGTGTGGGACGCGAAAATGCTTCCTCCCGGGGATGACGCGGCTCGAAGGGGTTGATGGGGTAGGGGATGTGCAACCCCGTATTCCCCGGCAGTCGGCGCAGGAGCAGGACTGTCGGCGCCCAGCCGCCGCCGCGGACGATGCCAGGCTCAGCGACGAGCTGGCAGCGGTGGTCTCCGGTGCCCGCCGCCGGGCGGTCAGGGACGGGGACCGGCAGATCGACACGGCCCATCTGCTGCACTCGCTCCTGGAGCACGACCGCGATGTGTACGCCGTCTTCGGCGACGGCCCCCAGATCGCCCGCCTCCTCGGCTACCTCGTACAACGCACCATCGGCTACGGCCTGCGCTGGCAGGGCACCGTCGAGGACTCCGGCGCCGTACCCGTGATGAGGGACGGCGAGGGCTTCTCCCCGCTGGCCGCGAGCGCGATGGAACATGCCACCGGGCGAGCCGCCCGGCGCGGCGACCCGCGGGCCCGTGGCATCGACCTGCTCGCGGCGATCGTGGCGGACCCGCAGGCCCGCGCCGTCGAGGTGCTCGCCCGGGCCGGCATCGAGGCGACCGCGCTGCGCGCGCGGATCGACGAAGGGCATGACGAGTACGTCGGCCACGGCGACGAGTACGTCGGTGGCTTTGGCTGGGGCGATACGGCTCGCTAGGACTAGGACTTCCTTCGGCGACCTCCCTGTCCACTCGGCGAGACAGGTGTCATTGGGGGTGACGCTCATGTCATCGCCTGTCATCATGTGCCGGTGCGTATGTCTGAGAGCAGTGGGGTCGGCCGGGGCAAGGGCGTCGGGCTAGGTCTGGCGATGGGTTCGGCGGTCGCCTTCGGCGGCTCCGGGGTCGCGGCCAAGCCGTTGATCGAGGCGGGGCTCGATCCGCTGCACGTGGTGTGGCTGCGCGTGGCCGGCGCGGCCCTCGTGATGCTGCCGCTCGCCGTGCGCCATCGGGCACTGCTGCGGCGTCGGCCCGCGCTGCTCGCCGGGTTCGGACTCCTCGGCGTCGCAGGCGTCCAGGCCTTCTACTTCGCCTCGATATCCCGTATCCCGGTCGGGGTCGCGCTGCTCGTCGAGTACCTCGCCCCGGCGCTGGTCCTCGGCTGGGTGCGGTTCGTGCAGCGACGGCCCGTCACGCCCGCCGCCGCACTCGGTGTCGTCCTCGCGGTCGGCGGGCTCGCCTGTGTCGTCGAGGTCTGGTCGGGGCTGAGCTTCGACGCGCTCGGCCTGCTCCTCGCGCTCGGCGCCGCCTGCTGCCAGGTCGGCTACTTCGTCCTGTCCGACCAGGGCAGCGACTCCGGCGCCGAGGCCCCCGATCCGCTGGGCGTCATCGCGTACGGCCTCCTGGTCGGCGCCGGCGTCCTCACGGTCGTGGCCCGCCCCTGGACGATGGACTGGTCCGTGCTGGGCAGCACCGCGCACATGAACGGCACCCCGGTCGCGGCACCCCTGCTGCTGTCCTGGATCGTCCTCGTCGCGACCGTCATCGCGTACATCACCGGCGTGGTCTCCGTACGCCGGCTCTCGCCGCAGGTCGCCGGTGTCGTCGCCTGCCTCGAAGCGGTCATCGCGACCGTCCTGGCCTGGGTCCTGCTCGGCGAGCACCTCTCCGCTCCGCAGCTGGTCGGCGGGGTGATCGTCCTGGTCGGCGCCTTCATCGCGCAGTCGTCGGCGCCGGCGAAGGGGTCCCCCGAGCCGGTGGCGAGCGGCGGGCCGGAAAGGGATTTGTCGGCCCGTTCGACGCTCGCATAAGGTGCCGAACATGCCTTCGACGCTCGTTCTTCCGCCTCCGGCCGCCTGAGGCGGGCCCTCCGGAACGCCTGCCCGGCCGCACGCCGGGCGGAACGGTGCTGCCCGCAGACGAAGTCCATGGACCCCGCTGAGCCGAGGTCCCCTTCGAACTTCTGCATGTCTGCGGAGAAGAACTCGTGTCGAACGCTGCTGTCTCCGGCCTGCCCATCGGGCGTGGCCTTCTCTATCTGATCGTCGCCGGTGCCGCCTGGGGCACCGCGGGCGCCGCCGCCTCCCTGGTCTACCGGGCCAGTGACATGGGGCCGATCGCCCTCTCCTTCTGGCGCTGCGCGGCCGGCTTCGTGCTGCTGCTCGCCGTCCGTCTCCTGCGTCCGCGCCCGCGCACGGTTCGGGGCGCCGGTGTGTCCGAGCCTCTTGGCCGCAAGGCGCTGCGGGCCGGGGTCACGGGCGTCGGGCTCGCCGTGTTCCAGACGGCCTACTTCGCCGCCGTCGACGCCACCGGGCTCGCCGTGGGCACCGTCGTCACGCTCGGCGCCGGGCCTGTGTTCATCGCCCTCGGCGCCCGGCTGGCCCTGGGTGAGCGGCTCGGCCTTGGCGGCGTCGCCGCCGTGGCCGGTGCGCTCAGCGGGCTCGCGGTGCTGGCACTCGGGGGTGAGGGGGCGGCCGTACGGCCCTCGGGTGTGCTGCTGGCGCTGGTGTCGGCGGCCGCGTACTCCGTGATGACGCTGCTGACGCGCAAGTGGGGGCGCGATGGCGGGGGTGACGCCGCGAGTACGTCGCTCTGGGCCTTCGCGGTCACCGGTCTGAGTCTGCTGCCCTTTGCCCTCGCCGAAGGTCTCGTTCCGCATACGGCCGACCCTGTTCGGCTGGGGTGGCTGCTGGTGTACATCGCGGCTGTCCCGACGGCGTTGGCGTACGCGTTCTACTTCGCGGGGGCGGCTGCCGTGCGGTCGGCCACCGTGTCCGTGATCATGTTGCTTGAGCCGGTGAGTGCGGCAGTGCTTGCCGTCGTTCTTCTCGGCGAGCGCCTTACTGTGCCGACGCTTGTGGGCATCCTGTTGATGCTGGGGTCTGTCACGGGGTTGGCTCTGGCGGAGGCGCGGGGTGCGCGGCGGTTGGTGGTGTGACGTCGCCCCCGCCGCCCCTACCCGTCCCATCCCCCAGGGGCTTCGCCCCTTCGACCCCGGGGGTCGTTCTTCGGGTGCTGGTGCGTGGGGGCTGGTCGCGCAGTTCCCCGCGCCCCTGGGGGGCTGCGCCCCCGCGCCCCAGGGCCTCGCCGCTTACAAAGAGGCGAGGTAGCCGGGGAGGGTGGTGTCGGGGGAG
>NZ_JAKEIP010000178.1 GCF_021474425.1 Streptomyces muensis
GGGGGGCCCGGGTACCACACCCCGGGGGGGGGGGGGGCGCCGGGTAGTTCCCACCCCCCCCCCCCGGGGCCGGGGGGGGGCCCCCCCCCCCCCCCCCCCCCCCGGGTGGGGAGTGCGGTGGGGGCCGCCCCGGCCGTACAGGGGACGGGCGGTGTCAGCAGACGCGGCCGACGCCCGCGCCGCGGTTGACGATCCCGGGGACCGCCTGCGGCCGGTCGACCTTGGTGCGCAGGGTCGGCGTCCAGCCGGCGCCGGACTGGAGGGTCTCCTCCGGGATCTCGGCGTTGTGGACGGCGATGAGGTCGGTCAGACGGCCGTTGACGTAGTTGTTCTCCGCCGTCAGGGGCGCCTCGTTCCACTTCTTCAGGGCCTTGCCGACGCTCGTGCCGGCCGGCAGCGAGATGGCGTTGTCGGTGGCGTGGAGCTGCGAGGAGATGCCGACGCCGAAGATGTAGTAGTCGTCCTTCTGTTCCTCGTTGACCACGTAGTGGTTGTTGTAGACGTCGACCTGTCCGAACCGCACCCGCGGGGAGCGCTGGAGGATGCCCTCGAAGCGGTTGTGGTGCATGGTGACCTTGAGCTTGCCGCCGTCGGTGGCGGCGAGGCCGTCGCCGTTGCCGATCAGCATGTTCTTGTCGTGGTTCTCGTAGCGGTTCCAGGACACGGTCACGTAGTTGGAGCCGCGCACGATGTCGGTCAGGCCGTCGTGCTGCTGGAAGACCTTGCCGAAGTACACCGGCCGCTCACTGTCGGGGTAGCGCCCGTCGGTGAACGTGTTGTGGTCGAGCCACACGTGGTCGCTGCCGTAGACGACCACGGTGTCGTACTCGGAGTTCCAGTTGCCGGTCTTGTTGTCGTCGGTGGGGTCCCACTTGGGGAAGCAGTCGAGTGGGGCCTCGATGGTGAGGTTGCGCATGATGACGTTCGAGACGCCCTTGATCTGGAGGCTGCCGCCGAGGATGCCGGAGTTCCTGCCGACGCCGACGATGGTGGTGTTGCTGGGGATGTTGGCCTTGATCGCCGAGTCCTGGTTGGCCATGGACGCGACCCGCGCGTCCTCCTGCGGCCCCTTGGCGACCTCGTCGTTGCCGTAGACGGCCGGGTCGTAGTCCTTGAGGTACTGCTGGAGGTCGTAGCCGCCGGTGACGAAGGCCTCGCAGCCCTCGGAGACGGCGTCGATCATGCCCTTGACCTTGATGATCTTCGGCGCGTCCCCGCCCTCGGCGAGCGCCTGCTTGAACTCGGCCCATGTGGTGACGGTGTAGACGTGCTCGGCGTCGGCGGCCGACCCACCGGTCGTCCCGGCGCCCTCCGAGGCCCAGCCGTCGTTGGCGCCGAGCACCTGCCGGCCGAGCTCGCGGGGTCCCGCCTCGGCGCTGGTGCCGGTGAGACCGAGAACGAGCGCGGTGCAGCCGACCAGCACGGCGGCTCTCGGCCGACGGCCGAGTTTTGTGGCATGCCCATGCCATACATGTGCGTTCATTGTGCGGCTCTCTTTCTACGGTCGGAGTGGTTACGCGGCGGCCTGCGGCCAGGTGATCCAGGACTGCGGGATCTCCTCGCCGAGCCGGCGCACGTCCTGCGGGGCGAGCACACGCGTCCGCAGCAGCTCGCCTGCCACGAGACGCGCCACGGCGATGGCGCCCGGCGGATTGAAGTGCGTGTTGTCCTGCTCGGTGGCGGTCCAGTTGAAGTACGTCTTCGTCCCCTCGACCCCGATCCGCTGCCACAGCGCGAGGGACAGGGCCTGGACGTCGAGCAACGCGACCCGCTCCTCCTGAGCGAGCGCGCGCATCGCGGCGGGGTAGTCGCCGTGGGTCGGCACGGCGTTGCCTGCGGCGTCGAACTTCCGCCGCTCGACGGCGGTGGCGAGGACGGGCCGGGCACCACGGGCCCGGGCGCCGTCGATGTACAGCCGCAGATAGTCCTGGTACGTCGACCAGGGCTCGGTGTACCGGGTCGGGTCGGCGACCTTCTCGTCGTTGTGCGCGAACTGGACGAGAAGGAGATCGCCGGGCCGGATGGCGGCGAGGATGACGTCCAGCCGCCCTTCATCGACGAAACTCTTGGAACTACGCCCGTTCACCGCGTGATTGGAAACGGGCAGCTGCTTGTGCAGAAAGAAGGGAAGCGCCATACCCCACCCGGTCTCGGGCGCGGCATCGGCATATTTCTGGGCGGCGGTGGAGTCGCCGGCGATGTACAGGGTGCGGTGGCGCTGACTTGCCTGGGCAGTACCGACGCCCGACAGGGCGAGAGGGAGGGCGGCGACGGCCGCCAGACTGACCTGTCTACGGTTAAGAGACACGCGGGTGCCTTTCAGCGCAGGGGAGGCGCACCCCCTCAGGGGCGCGGGGAACTGCGCGACCAGCCACAACGAACCCGCGGCCGGCCACGCAGCAAAGCGACCGACCGCTCAGCCGTTCCTTTCCTTCCACTCGGCCTGAGCCTCGTTCAGCTGACCAGCCATCGTGTCCAGGAACTCCTTGGCGCTCATGTCCCCGTTCAGCACCTTCTGGAAGTTCGGCTCGTTGTCGGCCTTGGAAATCGTGTTCCAGTCCGGCAGGTAGTACGGCAGCTGCACGATCGTCGTCGACCCGTCCGTCAACGCGGCCGCGGCCAGCTTCGTCGGCTCCGCCTTCGAGATCCACGCGTCCTTGGCGGCGTCGTTGTTCGACGGCACCTGCCCGGCCGCCTCGTTGAACTTCGAGTTCTCCTCACGCGACGTGGCGAACTCGATGAACTTCCAGGCGGCTTCCTTGTTCTTGGAACTCTTGAAGAGCCCCATCCCGTCAACGGGGTTCGACACCTGAACCCGCTTGCCGGCGGGGCCGACCGGCTGCGGAATACCCCGGAACTTGTCCGTCCCGAGCGCCTTCACATGGTCCTGGTACGACCCCAGGTTGTGGTTCAGCATTCCGATCGTGCCGGAATCCCACTGGGCGACCATCTTGGTGAAGTCGTTGTTGAGGTCGGCGGCCGGAGTGACCTTCTTGTAGAGCGCGGCGTACTTCTCGAGGGCGGCCACGTTCTTCGGGTCGTTGACGGTGGTCTTCTCCCCGCCGGCGTCCCAGAAGGAGGTGATCCCGGACTGCCCGTACATGGCGTCCAGCGCCTGGGCGATGGAACCGGAGCCACCGCGGATGGTGTAACCGAACTCGTTCTTCCCGGCGTTGGTCAGCTTCTGAGCGGCCTCGTAGAACTTGTCCCAGGTGGTCGGCTCGTCCAGCCCGGCCTTCTTGAACAGATCGGTGCGGTAGTACAGCACACCGTTGTTCGCGGAGGTCGGAATGGAGTACAGCTTGTCGTCCCCGCCGCCCGCGGCCTTCAGCGAGGTGACCATGTCCTCGTTGAGCTTGCCGTTCAGGGAGGACCCCGCGAGCCGCTCGTCCAGCGGTTCCAGCGCGTTCTGCGCGGCGAACCCGGCGAGCATGGCCGCGCCGACGCCGCCGACGTCCGGCAGGCCGCCGCCCTGGATGGCGGTGTCCACCTTGGACTGGTAGTCGGTGGAGGGTATGCCGACGTACTCGACCTTGATGTCCGGGTTGGCCTTCTGGAAGTCGGCGATGATCTCCTTCCAGATGTCGGTGCGGACACCGCCGTTGTTGTCCCAGAAGACGATCTCTCCCTTGCCGCTGCCCTCGGCGCCGCTGTCGCCGCCCCCGCCGCCGCTGCCGTCGTCACCGCAGGCGGTGGCGGTCAGGGCGAGGACGGAACCCAGAGCGACGGCCACGGCGGCGCGCCTGCTTCTGCGAATGCTGCTCTTCATTGCTCGGCTCTCTTCTTCTGGTCTCTTCTTCTGGATCCAGCGGAGATATTCGGTTGTGGGGGTATGGGCAGGGGCTGTCAGCGGCGGGCGTACGGCGCCCAGCCGTCCGTGCCCCTGAGGTAGTGCGCGACGGTGTGGTTCCGTGCGTCGGCGGCGCTCATCTGCGGCCGGTCCGCGGTCACTTCGGCTCCCGGGCCGTGGTTCCGGTACTCCGCGAACCTCGCGTCCTTCCACGAGAAGCCGCTCATGTCGGTCCACGGGGAGGACTTGATCGCGGCGGGCAGCTCGGTCTCCCGGATCAGCACCTGCGCGACCGCCGCCGGCTCGCCGCCCGGGTGCCAGGGCCGCCCGAGGTGGTAGGTCCCGTCGGGCGCGTCGCTCACGATCTTCGACCGGGTGATCAGGAACCCGTACGGGTTGCCGGTCCAGGTCGAGGCGGCCGTGATGTAGCCGTTGTTGGTGTCCGAGCCCCGGCTCAGCGCCCGGATCACCGACCGCTCGACGACCGTGGTCGCCCGCCCGTACACGAAGTCGACGTCACCCTCGATGTACGAGTCCCGGATGTAGACCCGGTTGATCACGTCCAGCTTGGGGCTGTCGGTCATCAGCGTGTCCTGGTTGCCCAGGAAGGCGGTGTTCTCGAAGACGATCCGGTCACCGGTCGTCTTCATGGCCAGGGCCTGCTCGCCGTTCAGCTCGACCGCGGCCTCGTCGAAGTCGTTGCTGAAGGTGAGGTTGCGGGCGGTGACGTCGTGCGCGGCGATCCGGACCGTCGCGCTCCCCGTGGAACCCCCGTACGCGGCAGGCGTGTCGAAGACGATGACGGTGTCGGAGCGCTCACGACCGGTCCCCAGCAGTACGAGGTTCGGCTTGCTCGCCGGGATGAACACCTTCTCCCGGTACGTCCCCGGGGCCACCGCGATCGTCACCGGCACGCTGTTCCCGTCCGGCACGGCGTCCACGGCGGCCTGCACGGTCGCATAGTCGGCCGGGACGTGCAGGGTCGTGCCGATCCGCGTCTGCGGTCCGGAGAACCTCTTCACCAGCGCGGGTACGGCGGCGGCCGGGTCGAGCCGGTAGGCGTAGAGGTCACGCGGCTCGAAGGCCGTCCCCCAGGCGTCCTGCCGTCCGCTGACGTTCCGCAGGATCGACCCGCGCTGCACCAGCTCGGCGGTGGCGTCGGCCTGGTAGGGGTGCTGGACACCGTCGTAGTAGCTGTTCTCGATGACCATCCGCGTCCGGCCGCGCGACCAGTTCCCGTACGTCCAGGTCGGGTCGCCGTCGGCCACCTGCGCGGAGAGGTAGTTGTTGTACAGGTGGGCGTAGGCGCAGTTGTCGGCGGACGGGTTGCGCTGCTTGGTGCCCGTGAACCAGTTGTGGTCGATCGTGATCTCCGTCTGGACGTTGGTGGTCCAGCCGATCCCGAGCGCCTTGTTGTGGTGGGTGAACTGGTTGTAGGAGACGGTGATGTACCGGCTGTCCTTGCGGATGTCGAGCAGCCCGTCGCCCATGTGCGTGAAGCGGTTGTGGTCGATCCAGACGTGGTCGACGGTGTCCATCTGGATGGCGTCGAAGTCGGTGGTCTTGCCGTCCCAGTCGCCCTCGACATAGGAGTCGCGGATCGTCAGGTTGCGGATGATGACGTTGCTCGTGCCGGGGTTGAGGTGCAGCTCGCCGTGGACGATCTCGCCGGTGTCGCCGACGCCGACGACGGTCTTGTCGGACGCGACCACGATGTCCGAGCCGAAGGGCTCCACGTCGATCGAGCCGGCCACACGGATGACGTACGGCTCCGGCGCCGCCGCGTACTTCACCAGCGAGGCCTGGTCCGTGACGGTGACGACCTTGCCTCCCGCCCCGCCGGTCGTGCCCCCGGCGAGGGAGGCGAAGCCGTGCGGCCGGTCGGTCCAGCGGTCGGCGGAGGTCGACGCCGAGGCCGAGGCCGCCGTCGGACTCGCGGCCTTCGCCTCGCCGATGGCCCCGAGGCTCAGCGCGGCGACAAGGCCGAACACGGCGGCCAGGACCTTGCCGTGGCCCGATCTCTGCAAGCGCTTGCTATCAAGGTGCTGCGTCATTGCGGCTCCCAACAGGCTTACGGGTCAGGTGCTTACAGGGGGTCGAGGGGGTCGATCCTGAAGTGCGAGAAGGTTGCCGCGCCGGCGTGTCCCGGGCCGGCGGGCGCGAGGGCGAACAGGCCGAGCAGGGCACCGACCCAGCGCCAGGGGGTGGCGGCGAAGACCGGCCCGGACGGGCGCAGCCCCTCCCCCGCGTCGTAGAAGAACCGGCAGCGCGCCCCCGCCCCGATCTCGATCCGCAGCCGCACACGCCCCTGCGGCGCGGGCCGCTCGTGGGCGGCGTCCCGTTCGCTCTCCGCGACGGCCTCGGCGAACCGGTGCACCACCTGCGCCTGCCCGTCCGTGCCCCGCTGGAGCCCGATCCAGCCGAACGCGTCCCCGAGCACCGCGAGCCCCGCCCGCGCGCCCGGCTCCTCGCTGTCCAGCCGTAGTTCCACCTCGACCGCGCAGGGCGTGCCCGGCAGTCGCTGGGTGAGGACGTTCGGCAGTCTGCGCAGGTCATGGGCGTCGGCCGAGCGGACGCAGGCCAGTTTCAGCCCGTCGCCGGAGTGCTGGGTGGCCCAGCCGTCCCGCGGGGTGGCGGTCCAGGACCACTGGCGTCCGAAGCGTCCGCCGGGGAAGTCGTCGTCGGTGGCGGGCGCGGCGGGCGGCTGCGGCGGCAGGTCGGGCCTGCGGTGTACGGCGACGGGGGCGCCGTCGTCGCCGAGCACCGGCCAGCCGTCGGCGGCCCAGCGCATCGGCTGGAGGTGGACGACCCTGCCGTACGCGCCGCGTTGCTGGAAGTGCAGGAACCAGTCCTCGCCGGAGGGGGTGCGCACCCAGCCGCCCTGATGGGGGCCGTTGACGTCGGTGTCCTTCTGTTCGAGGACGATCCTCTCCTCGTACGGCCCGAAGAACTCGCGCGAGCGGAAGGCGCCCTGCCAGCCGGTCTCCACTCCCCCGGCGGGGGCGAGGATCCAGAACCAGCCGTCGTGCTTGTAGAGCTTGGGGCCTTCGAGGGTGAACCAGCCGGGGATCCGGTCGCCTTCGACGATCAGCTTGCCCTCGTCGAGGAGTTCGGTGCCGTCGGGGTGCATCCGGTGGCCGGTGAGGCGGTTCTTCACCCCGGACCGGGACTTGGCCCAGGCGTGTACGAGGTAGGCCTCGCCGGTCTCGTCGTCCCAGAGGGGGCAGGGGTCGATGAGGCCCTTGCCGGCCTTGACCAGGTGCGGGCGGGTCCAAGGGCCGCGGATCTCGGGGGCGTTGACCTGGAAGACGCCCTGGTCGGGGTCGCCCCAGAAGATCCAGAAGCGGTCGTCGTGGTGGCGCAGGGAGGGCGCCCATACGCCGCAGTCGTGGCGCGGGGCCGCGAACTCCTCGGCCGGTTCCAGGTGGTCGACGGCGTGGCCGACCAGGGTCCAGTTGACCAGGTCCCGGGAGTGGAGGAGGGGCAGGCCGGGGGCACGCCCGAAGCTGGAGGCGGTGAGGTAGAAGTCGTCGCCGACGCGGACGACGTCCGGGTCGGACCAGTCGGCGTTCAGGACCGGGTTGGTGTACGTCTCGGCGGTCACGGGCTCACCGCCTTGCGGACCAGGGAGGCCGCTTCGAGCCGGCTGATGCGGCCGTCGGCGACGACGGTGACGATCCGGCGTACGACGGTCTCGCCGGGCGGGATCGGCAGCCGTTCCTCGGAGGCGAGGGAGGAGCCGACGCCGGGGTACTCGTCGGCGCGGACGAACCACGGGTCCTGACGGGTCTGTTCGGTGGCACCGGCGAAGACCAGGGTCCAGGTGGAGCCGCTGAGCGCCACCCAGGGGGCGCGGGTGCCGTGGATCTCCCGCTCGCCCTCGCGGTCGACGGTGAACACGTCCGGCGCCGAGTCCTCCTTGCGGGCCCGCCAGAAGAAGCCGCCGTACGCGGCGCCGGGGCGGCCGTTGGTGGCGGGGCTGCCGATGGTCAGCGGGTCGGGGGTGACGTTGGTCAGGGAGAAGGTGAAGTCCAACGCCCAGGCGAACTCGGTGAGTTCGGTGGCCGCGACCGTACGGCGCTCGCGCAGCAGCTCGGATCCGGCGGCCACCCAGCGCAGTTCCTCGACGAATCCGTCGGGGTCGCGCAGCTGGAAGGAGGTGTGCCGCTGGGCGCCGTGGTTGTCGAGCTCGGTCGGGCCCTGGTCGCGGACGTAGGTGCGGCCGCCCCAGAAGTTGGCCCCCTCGACGTCGGGAACGGCGACACCGACGCCGAGGTGGTGTATGTGGTCGGCGGGGCTGAGCTCGGTGACCGCGGTGCCGGCCAGGGTGGTGACGGGGTGCAGATAGGGGCGCGGGGAGAGCCGGGCCGGCAGTTCGGGCCGGGTGACGTACCGGCCGACCGGGCGGCCCGCGACGCGCAGCACCGCGGTGTCGTGGGGGGTCATCAGGTGCTCACCTCTTTCGTTCTCGCCGGAAGCGCCCAGGAGGCGCCCAGCTCGGAGTAGAGGGCGAGGGTGTCGGCGGCGGCCGCGACCAGGCCGTCGATGCCGGGCACGACCCGGCGCCGCTCGTCGGGGAGCAGGTGCCAGGTGCCGTCCGGCAGCGGGGCCGGGTCGGGGGCCAGCCGGATCGCCTCGACCACCTTCATGAAGGCGCCGGTCACGTCGGGTGTGACCAGCAGGGGGGTGCCGTCGGTGAGGTGCTCGACGAGGTTCTCCAGCAGGTCCGTGCGGTCGTACTCGAACTCCTCGGGGCCGTGGCCGGCGCGCTGGAGCAGGACGCGGTCCTGCTTGTACCAGAAGGTGATCCGGCCGTGGTCGCCGTGGACGACGACGTACGGATCGTCGGGGTCCTCGGCGCACAGGGTCGCGGCGACGACGACCTGGGGGCCGTGCGCGGTGGTGACGCGGACGCAGGAGGTGTCGTCGGACTCGATGTCGTTGGCGCGCAGCAGCTCGGTCTCGATGGCGGTGACGTCCTCGGCGCGGGTGGTGCCGCCGAGTGCGAGGGCGGTGGCGACGGCGTGCGCGAGCGGGTTGGTGAGCACGCCGTCGATGACGTCGACGCCGTTCAGGCGCCGCTTGCCCGCCCAGGGCGCCCGCCGGTAGTACGCCTCGGCCCGCGCCCAGGCACCGGCCCCGCCGATCCCGACGATCTCGCCGATCGCGCCTTCCGCCATCAGCTCCCGGATCGCGGGCACGGCACGCGAGCCCAGCGACTGGAAGCCGATCTGGCAGACGACCCCGGCCTCGGCGACCCCGTCGGCCATCCGCCGGAACTCGGCGTACGACGGGGCGGGCGGCTTCTCCAGCAGGATGTGCACGCGCCTGCGGGCGGCCGTCAGGGCCAGGTCGGTGTGGGTCGGGATCGGTGTGCAGATCACGGCGACGCTCGCGCCGGTGGAGTCGAGGAGCGCACCGAAGTCGGCGGACTGCTCGGGCGAGCCGAGGCCGTCCGGCAACTCCTCCTCCGTCAGCGGGGTGAGCTCGCAGATCCCCGCCAGCCGGACGATCCCCTTGTCCTGGAGCCGGCGGATGTTGTCCAGGTGCCAGCGGCCGTGGCCGCGCGCGCCCGCGAGGACGATGGATACGGCAGTGCTCATGGGATCCTCCCTGCGCCCGCGCCGCGTGCCACCTCACGGTCGGCCGTGGCGGCGCTGTCGATCTTTGTGTGCAGGGTAGGTGTCCAGCCGACGTCGGCCGTGAGATCCCGCTCGCTGCCGGAGTTGTAGGCGTTGTAGATGGCCAGCAGGTCCACCGGATAGCCGTTGAAGAGGGTGCCGGACTGGTGGAGTGCGGTGCCGTTCCAGCTCTTGACCAGGTCGGCGACCTCGATGTGGCCCGGGGTGGTGAAGGCGTTGTTCTCGGCGTAGATCGCGGATTCGGTCGACACGCCGAGGGAGTAGCGGTAGTCGTGGGCGTCGGCCGGGACGACGTACCGGTTGTTGTAGAGGTGCACCTGCCCGAAGCGGACGCGCGGGGCGCGCTGGACGACCGACTCGAACTCGTTGTGGTGCAGGGTGACCCGCAGCCTGCCCCGGTCACCGGTGGCGGTGTCGCCGTTGCCGATGAGGATCGCCTTGTCGTGGTCGGCGAACCGGCTCCAGGAGACGGTGACCAGGTCGGAGGCGTTGGTGATGTCGAGCAGGCCGTCGTGGCGGAGGTAGTTGCGGCCGAAGTAGGTGGGTTCGTTCTCGTCCGGGTGGCCCTTGTCGCTGAGGGTCACATGGTCGATCCACACATGTGTGGCACCGCGCAGCCATATGTTGTCGTACGCCGTCTTCCAGTCGCCGAGCCCACCTGTGTTGGGCTGCCACACCGGGAAGCAGTCATAGGCGTCCCGCAGTTCGAGGTTGCGGACGATGACGTTGTCCGCGCCCTTGAGCTGGAGGCTCGCGCCCTTCAGTACGGCCTTGTCGCCGAGACCCACGAGGGTGGTGTTGGAGCCGACGGCCAACTCGATCCGCTCGGCCTGCCGGGCCGCCGACGCCTGCCGTGCCTCCTCCAGCGGACCGCTCGGCTTGGCGGAGCCCCAGGTGCGGGGGTCGTATGCCGCCAGGTACTTCTTAGTGCTGTAGCCGTCGGTGGCGTAGTCGGCGCAGTCCAGATGTTCGCCGTCCTCGCCTGTGTTGGCGTCGATGACGCCGGCGACCTTGATGATCTTCGGCGTGGCACTGCCTCCGTCGAGCGCCCGGACCAGCTCGGCGCGGTTGCGTACGGTGAAGACGTGAGCGTCATCGGCGGTGGAACCCCCCGTGGTACCACCGTCGGCGGCGGCCCAGCCGTCGTTCGCGGGGAGTGTGTCGCGGCTGATGTCAGCGCCCCCAAGGGGCGCGGGGCTGTGTCCATTTGCGGCTCCGCCGCGGGGCGCGACCAGCCCCGACGGCGCAGCAGCCGCCCCATAACCCATCGCGGCACTACCACCCGCGACACAGAGAAGCCCCACCAGACCGGTCACGGTGCCTATATGACGGAACCTCATCCCTTCACCGCCCCCGCACTGAACCCCGTGATCAGCCACTTCTGAATGAAGGCGAACACGATCACCACCGGCACGGCCGCGATGATCCCGCCGGCGGCAAGCGCCCCCAGGTCCACACTGTCCGCCCCCATCAGCGTGTTCAGTCCCACCGGGATCGTCTGCTTCTCCTGGTTGTTGAGGAACATCAGGGCGAACAGGAAGTGGTTCCAGGAGTGCACGAAGGCGAAGGACCCGACGGCGATCAGCCCCGGCCGCAGCAGCGGCAGGACGACGATCCTGAACGCCGTCATCCGGTTGCAGCCGTCGACCCAGGCCGCCTCCTCCAGCGAATACGGCACGTTCTTGATGAAGTTGCTGATCAGGATCATCGACAGCGGCAGCTGGAACACCGTCTCGGCGATGATGACACTGCCCAGCGAGTTGATCATCTGGAGCTCGGCGAAGATCTCGAACAGCGGCACCAGGAGCAGCGCGCCCGGCACGAACTGCGAGCACAGCAGGGCGAGCATGAACGCGCGCTTGATCTTGAAGTTGAACCGCGCGAGGGCGTAGCCGCCGGCCAGGGCGACGAGGGTCGTCATCAGCAGGGTGACGACGCCGACCAGCACGCTGTTCTGGAAGTACGTCCCGAAGCTCCGCTCCGTCCAGACCTTCTCGAAGTGGTCGAAGGTCATCGGCCAGGGCACGAGCGAGGTCGAGCCGGCCGGGCGCAGGGAGAACAGCAGGATCCAGTAGAAGGGGATGAGGGTGAAGACCAGGTAGATCGACAGCGGCAGGTAGATCTGCCAGCGCGGGACCTCGTCCCAGGAACGGTTCCTCTTCTTCGGCCGCGGCGGCTCGGGGGCGGCGCGCACGGGCGCGGGCGCGGCCTTGGTGGCTTCCTTCACGCTCACTTGTCCTCACCTCCGAACTTGCTCAGCCGCAGATAGACGATCGAGCAGAAGAGCAGAATCACGAACGCGACCGTGGTCAGTGCGGACGCGTAGCCGAAGTTGTGCGCGTCGACGCTGGTGTTGGCGATGTAGAGCGGCAGCGTCGTGGTGACTCCGGCGGGGCCGCCGCCGGTCAGCGTGTAGAGCAGGTCCACGTTGTTGAACTCCCACACCGCGCGCAGCAGCGTGGACAGCACGATCGCGTCCTTCAGATGGGGCAGCGTGATGTGCCAGAACTGCTTGATCCGGCTGGCCCCGTCGACCTCGGCGGCCTCGTACAGGTCCTTGGAGACGGACTGGAGGTCGGCGAGGATGAGGATCGCGAAGAACGGCACACCGCGCCACAGGTCGGCGACGACCGCGGCCCAGAACACGCTCCCGGTGTCCGACAGCCAGCTGGTGCCGTAGGAGCCGATGCCGACGTCCGCGAGGTAACGGGTGATGCCCGTCTGGGAGTTGTAGAGCAGCACCCAGATCGCCGACGTGAGCACGCCGGAGACGGCCCACGGGGAGAAGACCAGGGCGCGTCCCAGCGCCCTTCCCGCGAAGGTCTGGTTGACGATCAGCGCGAGCGCGAGCCCGAACAGCAGCTGGAGGCCGACCTCGACGAACACCCACTTGGCGCTGAAGACCAGCGTGTCCCAGAACAGCGGGTCGTCGGTGAATGCCTGGACGAAGTTGTCGAAGCCCGCGAAGCCGTTCCGCCACGGCTTGGTGGGGTTGTAGTCCTGGAGGCTGTAGTAGAAGACGCTGATCACCGGGTAGGCGATGAAGCCGAGCATGAGCAGGGCGGCCGGGGCGATCAGCAGATACGGGAGCCTGCGCGGCGTGGCGGAGGCACGGCGTCGCCGGGGTGGCGTGGGCGGTTTCGCCACGGCTGCGGCTTGGGCCATGACTGGTCTCCGTTCTTGGTACGTCGTGCGTGCGGCTTGCTTTTGCGGTGCGTCGCGCAGGAAGCGCTTTCTCGTTGGGTAGAGGTAGGCCGGGTTGCGCGGTACGGGGTGCCTCTTGGTGTTGTGTGGCGGCTGCGGGGGCGTTGTGGCTTGTCGCGCCCCGCGGCGGAGCCGCAGATTGATACAGCCCCGCGCCCCTAGAGGGCGTATGGGTCCGGGTACTTGCCCGGTCTGGCCAGGAACTCGAAGTCGCAGCCGGTGTCGGCCTGGGTGATCTGTTCGTTGTAGAGGGCGCCGTAGCCGCGCTCGTAGCGGGTGGGCGGTGGAGTCCAGTCCGCCCGCCTGCGTTCCAACTCGTCGTCGTCCACGTTGAGTCGGAGGGTGCGGGCCTCGACGTCGAGGGTGATCGTGTCCCCGGTCCTGACCAGGGCCAGCGGGCCGCCGACGTACGACTCCGGCGCCACGTGCAGCACACACGTGCCGTAACTCGTGCCGCTCATCCGGGCGTCGGAGATCCGCACCATGTCCCGTACGCCCTGCTTGAGCAGGTGGTCGGGCAGCGGCAGCATGCCGTACTCGGGCATGCCCGGGCCGCCCTTGGGTCCGGCGTTGCGCAGCACCAGCACACTGTCCGCGGTGATGTTCAACGACGGGTCGTTGATGGTGCGCTGCATCGTCTTGTAGTCGTCGAAGACGACCGCCCGCCCGGTGTGCTTGAGCAGGTGCCGCTCGGCGGAGATGTGCTTGATGACGGCGCCGTCCGGGCAGAGGTTGCCGCGCAGGACCGCGACCCCGCCCTCGCGGGCGACCGGGTTGTCACGGGTACGGATGACGTCGTCGTTGTGGACGACGGCGCCTTCGAGCTGCTCGCCCAGGGTGCCGTTGACCGTGGGCCGGTCCAGGTGCAGCAGGTCGGTGATGCGGGAGAGGAAGGCGGGCAGTCCGCCGGCGAAGTAGAAGTCCTCCATGAGGTAGGTCTGTCCGCCGGGCCGGACGTTGGCCAGGACCGGGACCGTGCGGGCGATGCGGTCGAAGTCGTCGAGGGTGAGCTTGATCCCTGCGCGGCCGGCCATCGCGATCAGATGGATGACCGCGTTGGTGGAGCCGCCGAGCCCGAGCACCGTGGTGACGGCGTCCTCGAAGGCCTCACGGGTGAGGATCTCGGACGGCTTGAGCCCGGTCCAGGCGAGTTCCACGGCGCGGCGCCCGGAGGCGGCGGCCATCCGCTCGTGCCCGGATTCGACGGCCGGGATCGAGGAGGCGCCCGGCAGGGTCATGCCGAGGGCTTCCGCCGCCGCGGTCATCGTGGAGGCGGTCCCCATGGTCATGCAGTGCCCGGGGGAACGCGCCAGCCCGCCCTGGAGTTCGCGCAGTTCGCAGTCGGTCAGGTTGCCCGCGCGGTGCTCGTCCCAGTACTTCCACATGTCGGTGCCGGAGCCGAGGGTCTCACCGCGCCAGTGGCCGGGCAGCATCGGCCCCGCGGGAGCGAAGATCGACGGTACGTCGGCCGAGGCGGCGCCCATCAGCAGCGCCGGCGTCGACTTGTCGCAGCCGCCGAGCAGGACCGCCGCGTCGATCGGGTACGACCGCAGCAGCTCCTCCGTCTCCATCGCGAGCAGGTTGCGATAGAGCATCGGGGTCGGCTTCTGGTACGTCTCCGAGAGCGTGGCGACCGGGAACTCGAGCGGGAAGCCCCCGGCTTGCCACACCCCCCGCTTGACCGCCTCGGCCCGCTCGCGCAGATGGACGTGGCAGGGGTTGATGTCGGACCAGGTGTTGAGGACGGCGATCACCGGACGGCCCCGGTACTCCTCCGCCTCGTAGCCCAGCTGGCGCATCCGGGCGTTGTGCGACCAGGTGCGCAGCTGGCCCTCGGTGCCGTACCACTGGTGGCTGCGCAGTTCCTCCGGGTTCAGGCGCTCTCTGTCGGTCATATCGACCACCCGGCGGCTATGGCGGCGACCTCGGCGCGCTCGTCCTCGGGCAGTTCCCGGCTGGGCGGGCGCACGTCCCGGCGGCACAGGCCCAGCGAGGCCAGCGCCTCCTTGACGACGGTGACGTTGTCGGCGGAGCCGTTCGCGGCGCGCAGTTCCTCGAAGCGGCGGATCTGCTCCCAGACCTTCATCGCGGCCGGGTAGTCACCGGATCGAAGCGCTTCGATCATGTTCAGCGAGACGGACGGGGCGACGTTCACCAGCCCTGAGGTGAAGCCGGTGGCGCCCGCGGAGAAGTACGAGGGGGCGTAGGGCTCGGCGAGCCCGGCGACCCAGACGAAGCGGTCGAGCCCGGCGTCCCGTGCGAAGGCGGCGAACTTGGCGGCGTCCGGGACGGCGTACTTCACGCCGATGACGTTCGGACAGTCGTCGGCGAGTTCGGCGAGGCGGGCGCCGGCGAGCTGGGCGTTGCGGATGTACGGGACGACGCCGAGTTCGGGCACGGCGGCGGCGATGGCGCGGTGGTAGTCGACCCAGCCGCGCTGGGAGACGTACGGGTGGACGGGCTGGTGGACCATCACCATCTGGGCGCCGAGCTCGCGGGCGTGCCGGGCGGAGGCGACGGCGGTGGGCACGTCGTGGCCGACGCCGACGAGGATGGCGGCGCCGCGGTCGCGGACCTCGTCGATGGTCGACTCGGTGACCAGGCGGCGCTCTTCGGGGGTGAGGGCGTAGAACTCGCCGGTGTTTCCGTTGGGGGTGAGGGTGGTGATGCCGCCGTCGAGCAGCCGACGCAGCAGGGCCCGGTGGGCGTCCTGGTCGACGGTGCCGTCCTCGGCGAACGGGGTCACCGGGATCGCCACCACGTCGGCCAGGGCCGTCCGCTGGGTCTCGAACGTCGTGGTCATGCCGGACCGTCCTCTCCCTGGGCCTCGACCTCCGCGTCGGGGAAGGCCCGTTGCACGAACGACGCGATGTGGGCGTGCAGGGCGCGCGCGGCGCCGTCCGCGTCGCCCTCCAGCGCGAGCCGCAGGATCTCCCGGTGCTCACCGGCCTCCCGCTCCCAGGAGGGCGAGGCGGCCCAGGCGACGGCGGAGACCAGGGCGGCCTGGTCGCGGACCTCGTCGAGCATCCGGCCGAGCAGCGGGTTGCCGCACGGGAGATAGAGGGCGCGGTGGAACTCCCGGTTGGCGAGGGAGCGTTCGGCGGTGTCGGCGGCGGCGTCGGCGCGGGTCAGGGCGTCACGGGCGGCGTCGAGGGAGGCGCCGCGCTTCACGGCGCGCTTCAGTGCCTCGGGCTCCAGCAGCAGCCGCACGTCGTAGACCTCGCGCGCCATGTCCGCGTCCACCATGCGCACCGTGACGCCCTTGTACTGGCTCATCACGACCAGACCGGTCCCGGCCAGCGTCTTGAGCGCCTCGCGTACCGGGGTCTTCGACACCCCGAACTGCGCTGCGAGCTCGGTCTCGACCAGGGCCTGACCGGGCGTCAACTGCCCGGTGAGGATGCGTCGTTTGATCTCCTCCAGCACATACTGCGTGCGCGAGGGGATCGGCGTGGGCACAGAGGTCATGCGCGCCTCTCGGATCTTCGCGGGATGGCTCTCGCGCATCTCGCGTATGGGATCTCACGTATCGCGTCTCATATATGACGTACGAAGTACGACGCGATGAAGGTAGGAGGGGGCGCGGGGTTCGTCAATGCTTCTGACAAAGGAAGTTGGGGCCGTGGGCCTACGTGGCTGCGACGGATCCCCTCGGGACCGGGCATCGGCGTTCCGTCTGCAACTGGCCGAACCGGCCCGGCTGATGGGTGTCGGCCTCCCGGCCGGCGTGCCGCACGACCGGGAGTGACAGGGCGTTCGTCGGGGCCGCGGTGACCGCCTTCGCCGCCGCGGGTGCAGAGCGCGTTGCTCGGGTATGTGCGGTCGGGAACTGGCGGAGGCGGTGGACGACAATCCGGGTCAGCGGCGCTGCGGCGTCCAGCCCGGGTCGCGGCCGCTCAGGCCGATCGCCCGGTCGAGCAGGGGTGCGTCGGCGGGGACGGGTACCACGGGGCCGAAGATCTGGCCCCGGCTCGGGTCGTCGACGGCGGCGAGGAGGAAGTCGTGCGAGGCCTGCAACGCGGCGGGGTCGGGGGTGTACTCCTGGCCGGTCGCGCGGGCCAGGTCCCAGCCGTGGATCACCAGCTCGTCCACGGCCACGGCGGCCGCCACCTCGCCCGGCAGATCCACGCCGCCCGCGCGGGTCATCCCGCTCCACGCGCCGGGGTCCCGCCACGCCTCGGCCAGCTCGTCCAGCACCTTGGGCAGTTCCTCGCGCCACCCCGGACCGATGTCCGGTACGGCGGAGTCCGGACTGGTGTCGGTCGTGACGCCGAGGTCCTTGCGGCCGGCGTCGCGGAAGGCCACGGCCAGTCCGAGCAGGTGCCCCAGCAGATTGCGCACCGCCAGCTCCGGACAGGGCGTCGGCCCCGACAGCCGGCCATCGGCGACGCCGTCCGCGAGACGGGCGATGACACGCGTCTGCGGTCCGAGGTCGAGGGTGCTCGTGTCGGTCATGGTCGGGCTCCTCACAGGTCTGTTCCTGAAGGGTTGACCGAAGGCGCCGGCAGAACTCATCGGTCTCGACGGCAACCGGGCCGACCGCCCCGCGTCAGTCCGTCCAGTCCGCGCTCGTCAGCCCGTCGGGATGCCCTGCGGGCCATTGCACCAGCTCGATCCGGTTGCCGTCGGGATCGGTGAGCCAGGACGTCAGGAAGTCGTCGGACCCGTCCGGTGACACCGGTGTCTCCGCCTCGACACCGCGCGCGGCGAGCGCGGTGAGGGCGGTGAGGGCGGTGAGGGCGGATTCCATCGACTCCACCTTGCATCGTCAGGCTGCCGAAGGGCGTCTCGGGGACGCTTCCGATCACTCACATCTAAGGCACTTCCCCCATCCCCACGGCCCCGCCTTAGACACACCATGGCGTGGCATGACGACCACCCGCGGCAC
>NZ_JAKEIP010000179.1 GCF_021474425.1 Streptomyces muensis
CTCATCGAGCCGTCCCGCCGCCCCACCCCGGCGCCGTGGGGGACGTGGACTGTGCGGCGGACGTCGCCGGGGTCGGGCGGCGGGACGGCTCGATGAGCGTCAGGGCCTCACGGGCCGGCGCCTGTACGACCTCGGGTTCCATGGACCCGACGGGTTGCGGCGCCGGAGGCTGGGACGGCGCCGCCGGCCCACCGGACGGCGGCGGGTACTGGACCGTCGTACAGCCCGCTAGGGCCGAGACGGCCACGGTGACCAGGAGCGTTGCGGTCGTCGTCGTTCGATGCACGCGGCAACTCTGCTGGTTCCGGAGGCGGTTGGGGCAGGAGAGAAGGTGACGTTGCTCCGTACGGGTGATCTCTGACCCCGTACGGGCGGTGTGCTCCCGCCGCCGCTGACGTCAGTCGCCGGTGGCGCCGTCGACACGCTCGCGGACCAGGTCGGCGTGGCCGTTGTGGCGGGCGTACTCCTCGATCATGTGGGTGAGGATCCAGCGCAGGTTGAACTGCTCGCCGCTGGGCCGACTCCGGCCCTTGGAGAGGTCGTCCAGACCGAAGCCCGCCGCGTTGCGCCGGGCGATGTCGATCTCGGCCTGCCAGGTGGCGTACGCCTCCTCCCAGGTGTCCGCCTCGGTGAGGTGGAACTCGCCGTCCGGATCCTCCTCGGAGTAATAGATCGGGCCCGGGTCCTCGGCCATGAGCACCTGGCGGAACCAGATCCGCTCCACCTCGGCCATGTGCCGCACCAGACCCATCAGGCTCAGCTCCGACGGCTCCACGGAGGCGGTCCGAAGCTGGGCGTCGGTCAGGCCTTCGCACTTCCAGGCGAGGGTCTGCCGGTGGTAGTCCAGCCAGCCCTCCAGCATCGTGCGCTCGTCGGCGGTGGTGGCGGGCTCAAGGCGTTCGACGGTCATGGACCGCATCGTCGCTCAACTCGGGCCGGTGCACGAGGGGTTTTACGGTCGGCCGGTTCCGGGCGTGCCCTGGCCGAACATTCCGTCGAGCAGTTCACGCAGCCCCGCCCGTACCGCTTCCAGGCTCGGCACCTGAGAGCCGAACGACCCGGCGACGCAGCTGAACATCAGCCCGTCCGCCCAGGCGACCAGGGACAGCACGTGCCGGGCCGGGTCCGTGGAGCCCGCAGCCGTCACCAGGGCGGCGAGCTGGTCGCGGAAGCGGGCGCCCGTCGCGTCGAAGTAGGCGCGCAGCTCGGGGCGGCGCGTCGCCTCCAGGGCCAGTTCGTAGCGGGCGAGGGTCAGGGCGCGGTTGCGGGTCAGGGCGCGGTGCGTCGCCAGGGCCAGGCCGTCGGCCAGGGAGTCGAGACCGCCCCGTGGATCGGGCATCTCCTCCAGCGCCAGCACCCGCGCCTCACGCTCCGCGAGCCGGCGCACCGCCAGCTCCAGCAGCGCCTGCCGGGTGCGCGCCACATTGGACGTCGACCCCTGTGGCAGTTCTGCCGCCTCGTCGACCGCGCGGTGGGTGAGCCCGCGCATCCCGCGCTCGGCGAGCAGCGCGAGGGAGGTGTCGGCGACGAGGTCGGCGCGCGCGGCGGCGCTCGGGGTGCGTACGGACATGAAGAGCAACCTACCTTCCGAACTACACCTGTAGTACGGTCGAGGGAGCGCGACACTACATCTGTAGTTTCGCGAGTCGTCCAGGACGCGATTCGTCAGGACGCGATTCGTCAGGACCTGAGTGGTCAGGAGGAGCCATGGCACAGTCGAGGCGGGCCGTCGTGATCGGCGGCGGCATCGGAGGACTCACCGCGGCCGCCGCACTGCACCAGAGCGGCTGGGACGTCACCGTCCTGGAGCGGGCCCCGTCCCTGGAGCCGGTCGGCGCGGCCATCTCCCTCGCACCCAACTCCCTGCGCGCCCTGGACGTCATCGGGCTCGGCGACGAGATCCGCGACCTGGCCGCCTGGCAGGGCGACGGAGGACTGCGCACCCCGTCCGGGTGCTGGCTCTCCCGCACCGACGCCGCCGCGGTGGCCGCACGCTTCGGCGGCCCGCTCGTCCTCCTCCACCGGGCCACCCTCGTCAACAGCCTCGCCGCACTGCTCCCGACCGGAGCCGTCCGCACCGGGGTCGCCGCGACCGTGGCCGACCCGGGAGACACCGACCGCCCCGCACGCGTCAGCACGACGGACGGCGATCTGGAGGCCGACCTCGTGGTGGCCGCGGACGGCGTCCGGTCCGCCGTACGCCGGAAGCTCTTCCCGGACCACCCCGGCACCGTCTACTCCGGGTTCACCACCTGGCGGGTCGTGATCCCGGTACCCGGCGCGGAGTTCGCCTCGCACGAGACCTGGGGCCCCGGCCGCATCTGGGGCTCCCACCCGCTCAAGGACGGCCGCGTCTACGCCTACGCCGCGGCGATCACGCCCGCCGGGGAGCGCGCCCCCGACGACGAGAAGGCCGAACTGCTGCGCCGCTACGGCGACTGGCACGACCCGATCCCCGCGATCCTCGACGCCGCCCGCCCCGAGGACGTGCTGCGCCACGACGTCCACCACATCGCCGAGCCGCTGCCCGCCCAGCATCGCGGCCGGGTCGCCCTGGTCGGAGACGCCGCGCACGCCATGCCGCCCACGCTCGGGCAGGGCGGCAACCAGGCCATCGAGGACGCGGTGGTCCTCGCGCACCACAGCGACGACCTCGCCGCCTACACGGCGGCCCGCCTCCCGCGTACGGTCGCCGTCGCCCGCCAGGCCGTCAAGGTCGCCCGGCTCAACCTGATGACCAACCGCGCCGGGATCGCCGTACGGAACACGACGCTCGCCGCCCTGTCCAAGGTCGCGCCCGCGCTGTTCCTGCGCGGCTTCGAGGACATCGCCGACTGGCGGCCGCCGCAGCGGCCGTATGCTTCCAGGCAGACCCCGGCGGACAACCACCAGAGGAGCACACCCCGTGAAGGTCGGCTGCATCGGACTCGGTGACATCGCGCAGAAGGCCTACCTTCCGGTGCTCGGCACCCAGCCCGGAGTCGAACTGCATCTCCAGACCCGCACACCCGCCACGCTCGCCCGGGTCGCCGACACCCTGCACCTGCCGGCCGGGCAGCGGCACACCGACCTCGACTCGCTCCTCGCGCAGGGCCTCGACGCCGCGTTCGTGCACGCGCCCACCGTCGCGCACCCCGAGATCGTGACCCGGCTGCTGGAGGCGGGCGTGCCGACCTACGTCGACAAGCCGCTCGCCTACCAACTCGCCGAATCCGAGCGGCTGGTGGCGCTCGCCGACCGGCGGAACGTGAGCCTCGCCGTCGGCTTCAACCGGCGCTACGCCCCCGGTTACGCCCAGTGCGCCGACCATCCGCGCGAGCTGATCCTCATGCAGAAGAACCGGATCGGGCTGCCGGAAGAGCCGCGTGCGATGATCCTGGACGACTTCATCCACGTCGTGGACACGCTGCGCTTCCTCGTGCCCGGCCCCGTCGTCGACGTCACCGTGCGCGCCCGCGTCGAGAGCGGGCTGCTGCACCATGTCGTGCTCCAGCTCGCCGGGGACGGCTTCACCGCGCTCGGCGTGATGAACCGGCTCAGCGGCTCGGCCGAGGAGATCCTGGAGGTGTCCGGACAGGACACCAAGCGCCAGGTCCTCAACCTCGCCGAGGTCGTCGACCACAAGGGCCAGCCGACCGTGCGGCGGCGCGGGGACTGGGTCCCGGTGGCCCGGCAGCGCGGCATCGAGCAGGCGGTACTGGCCTTCCTCGACGCCGTGCGCGCGGGCAAGGTGCTCAGTGCCCGGGACGCGCTGGCGACGCACGAGTTGTGCGAGCGGGTCGTCCGGGCGGTCGAGGACCGGGCCGCCTGAGTCGCTGGCGCCGGTCCGCTGGTGCGCCGGTCCGGGTTCAGTGCCTCGGGCGGGCCGGCGAGTCGGGCGTCGTATGATCGGGTCGTCGTTCGCGCGGTTGTGCAGCGGGCCGTCGGCTCAGCGGCAGGCGCCGGCTCCGGACGCCCTCGGTCACGCACCAGGCGACCATGATCAGCAGTGCCGCGTACACCGGCCACTCGCCGAAGCGGATGTACGGCGTGACACCGTCGGCCAACGGCACCTCGTAGACCGCGCCGGTGCTTGCGTCCGTGCCGAGCCAGGGGCCGATGCGCTGCCCGCCCGGGCCGTACACCGCGGAGACGCCGGTCAGGGTCGCGTGCACCATCGGGCGGCCGGTCTCGGCGGCGCGCAGTGCGGCGAGCGAGGCGTGCTGCTCGGGGGCCCAGCTCTGCTGGAACGTCGACGTCGCCGACTGGGCGATCAGGACCTGGGCGCCGTCGTCGACGAGGTTGCGGCTCATGTCGGAGAACGCGGACTCGAAGCAGACCATCGGGCCGATCCGCAGCCCGTGCCCGGCGTTCATCACGACCTGTTCCGTGCCGCGCCTGCGGTCCTCGGCCGCCGCCTCTCCCACGGAGGTGGCCCAGCCCAGCAGCGAGCGGGCCGGTATGTACTCGCCGAAGGGGACGAGGCGCATCTTGTCGTAGCGGGCGCCGGTCGGGCCGTCCGGGCCGACAAGGATCGAGCTCTTGTAGATGCCGGGTTTGTCGGAGCGCCGCGCGTCCACGTTGACCAGGATGTTCGTCCCCGTCTCCCGGGACAGCGCCGCGAGGCGCCGCGCGAGGTCGGGCCGGTCGTCCAGGTCGTAGCCGACGCTGCTCTCGCCCCAGACGATCAGGTCGGCGCCCCGCCCGGCCAGCTCGCGGGTGAGCCGCTCTTCCCGGTCGAACCGCCCATCGGGTCCGCCTCCCGCGCCCTTCATGACTCCCGGCTGGACGACGGCGATCCGGACCCGGTCCGTGACGTCGGGACGCGGGGACCACACCCAGGCGGCCGAGGCGGCGACGGCCGTCGCGACAAGGCCGGCCACCGCGGCGACCCGGCACCGGCGCACCGCCACCAGCACGGCGACCGCGACATTGACGGCCACCACCAGGAAGCTGATCAGCCACACCCCACCCACCGAGGCGAGCCGCAGCGCGGGCGCCACCTCCCACTGACTGGAGCCCAGCACACCCCACGGCCCGCCCAGCCCCTGCCAGGAGCGGATCAGCTCGATCAGCAGCCAACCGGACGGCAGGACCACGAGGGCGGCCGCGACCCGCCCCGGGGACGGCCCGGCGGGCAGGAACCGGCGCACCAGCCAGCCCCAGGGCGCCCAGAGCACACCGAGCAGGCCGGCGATGAGGAACGTGAACACATGCAGGTTCGGCAGCAGCCAGTGGTGCATCGCCAGCATGAACCCGAACCCGCCCCACCAGCCGTCGTACAGCGCCCGCTTCCCCGTCGGCGCGGTGCGCAGCAGCGCCATCCACGGGACCAGGGCGACGTACGCGAACCACCACCACGACGGCTCGGGGAAGGCGAGCACGGGCAGCGCTCCGGCCGACGCGGCGGCCACCGAGCGGCGCCACGGAGAGGCGAGCCAGCGGCTGATCGTCTTCATGCATCACCTCCTACCCCGTGGTTGCTTCCAGTGTGCTCACAGGCACTGACAACGGGACAGCGGGACCCTGCGCCGGGGCGTGGCGGGCGTGGCTCAGTCGACCATCGCGGGCGTGGTCCGTTCGGGCAGCCGGCGCCACTTCTCCTGGACGACGACCTCGCGCAGTCGCCAGCCGGTGTCCGTGCGCAGCAGCGCGAACATGTAGCGGCCGCCGCACACGAAGTCGGGGGCGGAGGAGCCGGCCGGGGAGCCCTCGCCGTTCTGGGCGAACCGCATCGGGTTGATGTAGTCGGCCTGGACCCGGGCGGTGTCGCCGGTGTCCTGCTCCAGGATCCCGAAGCGCACCCTGCGGTTGACGATGAGGTGCTGCCGCATCGAGAACAGCCGCATGCTCTCGGCCAGCCAGTCGGCGACGCTCCCCGCGTCCCCCTCGATGCCGCCGGCCGAGCGGTAGTCCGCGCGTCCGTCGGGAGCGAACAGGCTCCGGTACGACTCCCAGTCGCCGTCGTCCACGGCCACCGCGTAGTCGGTGATCAGTCCGTCGACCGCAAGCCGGTCCCTCAGGGTGGCGAGCTCCACACGCTGCGTCATCGGCTCAGTGTTGGGCATGTGGCGCACGGAGCCAAGAGGGCGTGCGGCGATATTCGACGCGTTCGTTGTCAGTGGGCCCTCCTACGCTGTCGACCATGACCAGATGGATGGGGAACACACAGCTCCTGGCAGAGCAGGCAGGCCTGTTCCGGGCCTTCGCCCGGCGGGGCGACCTGTCGGAGCTGTCGCGCGCCGTGATGCGGGCCGCCTGCCACAACGGCTCCATGACGGGCGTGGGTTCCGAGAACATGGAGCTGCTGCGGGCACTGCCCGACCAGGACCGGCTGAAGCTCGCCGGGACATGGGCCCGTTGGTACGCCCAGGTGGAAGACGTCTGGTCGGCCGAGGAGTTCATGCGGGACCTGGCGTACTTCCGCACCGAGCTGCTCATGGTGGCCTCCGGAGTCGCCCGTGGCCTCGACGGGGATCTGCTGGCCGCCGAACGCCAGGAGCAGCTCGCGGAGTTGCGGGACCAGTACGTCGTCTGGTCGACCCACCGGATCTGGGAGCTGGCCGACGCGGAACTCGCCGCCGGTCGTATCCCCGCCCCGGCCGTCCTGGCCGCCTTCCGGCGCACCGGCGCCGCCGCGAACCTGCCGGGCCACCGCCGCACACAGGTGGCGGCCAACGCCGTGGAACCCGGCATGCGGGACCTGCTGGCCCGGTTCCCCGGCCCGGTACTCAACCCCGGTGAACCATGGGCCGACGCGGCCCTCAAGGAAGCCACTGCGGCAGGGGACCCGTGGCTGCGACTGCTGGCGCATCCGGCCCCGGCGACGGCCGACGCACCGTCGGCGAAGTGGATACGGACCGGGTCGGCTCTGCTGGACGCCGTCGGCCCGGAAGAGGCGCGACGGGCGGTGCTCAGATGGTTCGAGCTCGTTCCCCTGGACCGGACCTCCCCGCTGGTCGGCCATCCGCACCTCCCGTTCGACGTGAACGTGTGCCTGGACCCCTTCAACTCCCATGTGCTGCGCGGACTCGCCTGGATGCTCTCGCTCCTGCCGCCCGCACAGGACACCACCGATGCCCTCGTCGGCCTCGTGGAGACCTCCCTGGACCACCGCTCGGGAGACGCTCCCCGCTCACCGCATGTGGCCGCGGCGGGCATCGCCGCGCTGGCTCGGATCGGGGACCGGGCGGCACGGACCGAGTTGGAGACCCTGAGCCGATGGATCACGCACCAGGGCACGCTGCAGCGCGTGGACAAGGCCCTCGCGTCGCTGTGAATCCGCCAGACCAGCGCGTCGCTCTGATCAAGCCCGGACCAGCGCGTCGCTCTGATCAAGCCCGGACCAGCGCGTCGCTCTGAGCAGCCCCGGACTAGAGCGACTCCCGCCCGGCCCCGGCGCGCAGTCGTTCAAAGGCGGTGGGCGTCGGGCGTTCGTCCAGGAAGTCCTTGATGCGGAGGGCGCATTCCTGCGGAGTGCTGTCCGTGGTGTCGCAGTCCACGTCGTAGACGCCGTGTGCGTGCACCCGCGCCAGCTGGGCGGCGGCGAGACCGGCCGGCCGGTCGCCCCGTCCGCGCTCCCGTCGCTCCAGTTCCTCAGGAGTGCAGTGCACCTTGACGAGAACGACGTCCTGCGGAACGAAGAGCGACAGACAGTCCCGCAGACGCCACTCGGCGCTCAGCACATGGTCGACGACGACGTTGTTGCCGGCCGCGGCCATGCCGGCGACCGCACGGTGGAAGCCTTGCCAGGTGCGATGGAGGACGGTCGGCAGCTGGTCCGGCGGGACCGGGGTACGGGAGCGCATCGCGTGGAAGGCGTCGACGGGCAGATGGAAATACGGTTCGTCGAGGATCCGCAGCAGCTCGGCGGCGATGCTCGACTTGCCCGAACTGGACGTGCCGTTCAGGAAGATGACGAGACCACGGCGGGCGGGTACATGATCCAGGTGCTCCATGGAGTGGATCTTAGGTGCCCGGATAGGGGGCCTGTCTCAGGCCGCCTCGATGACCTCGCCGCGGATGGCGGCCGCCCACTCGACCACCAACAGCTCGTACTCCGCGCGCTCCTGAGCGGACAGCGAACCGCCCGCGCGCAGCCACAGGGCGCGAATCTCCTCGTTCACCTCGGCAGCAGACCGCACGGAACCAGGGCGTAAGGAATGAGGGGGCATGCGGACAAGCCTAGGGGTAAGGACTGACAGTCCGCTACCGGACGGCTACGCACAACGTATGTGATTGGTCACGGACTTGGGGCGGGCCCGCTCGTACTGACCCGCCGGTCAGGAAGTCTCGTCCCCGGAGGGAGAAGGGGGCGGGTCAGCCTGCCGACTCCGCCGCGTGCGGGCTCAGGACACCCGCGGCCACCAGCGCGATGATGACGATGCCGAGCGCGATGCGGTACCAGACGAACGGCATGAAGCTCTTCGTCGAGATGAACTTCATGAACGAAACTATGTCGACGTGTCCTGAGCGGCTTTGACCTGCTGTTTTCCACCACTTTTCAAGATCGAACGGTAGAGCGGTGGGAGATGGCGCCTTCCAGTGCTCTCCCTCGCCGACCACGAACGGCGCAGCCACCTGCTTTGCGGCGAATCGGCAATCTCCTGCTCCATGGCCAGGGCAACGGCGAGTAGAGACCTTCCACGCCGGCGACCTCGCGGCCCATGCGCGTCTCCACGGCGATGCGACTGTGTCGATCTTCATCCAGCCACTCCTTGCCGCCGTGACGAAGCAGGTACAGCCGCTTTCCGGCGTTCGTGGTCGCGGGGAACCGGCCCCTGCCCCGCGGCCAAACTGTCCAGGGCAGGATGCATGAGGCCGACTGGGACGACCACGGTGCCCCGGATGAGCTGATCGGCACGTGAAGAACTGTGCCGCGGTGACCTGGGTGCCCTGGCGGTCGCCGGAGGCGCTCCAGCGGTCACCGCGCCCCAGCGGGCGCTGGCCGCGTTTCTGCGTCTGCCCGCCGGGTGATCTCCGCACCGGGGCACCGCTGCTGGCCCTCGTGCCCCTACGGGGCGGTGTAGCCGGTGGTCGGGTGCACGGGCGCCTCAGGTTGTCGGTGCCGTCGGCTAGCGTGCGAGGTATGCGCTACTTCAATACGGCCGGGCCGTGCGTCCCCACGCGTCACTACATGGTGCCGGCCCAGGAGCGGCTGCCCAGGGCCCGCGGGTACATCGAGCAGGGCCAGTACTTCGTGGTGCACGCGCCACGGCAGACCGGGAAGACGACTGCGCTGGCGGCGATGGCCCGGGAACTGACGGCCTCGGGCCGGTACGCGGCACTGCACTTCTCGTGCGAGAACGCGGAGCCTGCCGGAGAGGACTACGGCCAGGCCGAGCTGCTGGTACTGGAAGCGATCCGGCAGTCCGCGGAGTCCGCCGGGCTTCCCGATGAGCTCGCGCCCCCCGCCTCCTGGCCCGACGCGGTGCCCGGGGCTCGGCTCCAGCGGGGGCTGACGCAGTGGGTGCGGAGCTGTCCGCGTCCGCTGGCGCTGTTCTTCGACGAGATCGACGCGCTGCGGGGGGAGAGCCTGCGCAGTGTGCTGCGCCAGTTGCGCAACGGCTTCACTGTCAGCCGTGGCGGCTTCCCGCATGCGGTGGTGCTGTGCGGGCTGCGGGATGTGCGTGACTACAAGGCGGCCTCCGGCGGGGATCCAGGGCGCCTTGGTACGTCGAGTCCGTTCAACATCAAGGTGGCGTCGCTGCGGTTGGGCGACTTCACCGAGGCCGAGGTCGCCGAGCTGTACGGGCAGCACACCACTCAGACGGGCCAGGATTTCACGGTGGATGCGCTGGAGGGTGCCTTCAGCTTTACCCAGGGACAGCCGTGGCTGGTCAACGCGCTGGCCCGGGAGGTCGTCGAGGAGATGGGGGTGCCGTCGGACACGCCGATCACGGCCGAGCACATGGAGGAGGCGAAGGAGCGGCTGATCCTGGCGCGTGCGACGCATCTGGACTCGCTGGCCGCCAGGTTGGGTGAGGACCGGGTGCGGCGGGTGATCCAGCCGGTGATCGCGGGCGAGCTGCTCCTGCCGACGGACACGTACGACGACGATCTGGCGTACGTGCGCGACCTGGGGCTGGTCGCTCCGGACGCGCCGGTGCGGGTGGCCAATCCGATCTACCAGGAGGTCATTGTCCGGGTCCTGGGGAACAACACGGAGGGCCAGGTCGTCGCCGTTCCGAGCAGCTTCCGGCTGCCGGACGGCCGGATCGACATGGACAAGCTGCTGTGCTCCTTCGCCGAGTTCTGGCGGGAGAACGGCGAGATCCTGGCCACGGCCTCGACCTACCCGGAGGCCGCAGCACAGCTGGTGATGATGGCCTACCTGCACCGGATCGTGAACGGGGCGGGATTCATCGACCGGGAGTACGGGGTCGGCCGGCGGCGTGTGGACCTGCTGATTCGCCAGCCGTACACCGCTGCCGACGGTTCGCGGGCGGTGCAGCGCGAGGCGCTGGAGCTGAAGGTGTGGCGCCAGGGCCGCCCCGACCCCCTCGCCGAGGGGCTGGCACAGCTGGACGACTACCTGGACCGCATGGAGCTGTCCACGGGCACCCTCGTCGTCTTCGACACCCGCCCGCAGGCAGCCCCGGTCCACGAGCGCACCGCCTTCTCGCAGCAGACCACGCCCTCCGGGCGCACCGTCACCCTGCTGCGCGCCTGACGGTCGGGAGACCTCAGCCAGAATCGCCCCCGGATTCTTGGCCGTGTTCCCGGAGCAGCACGGGTTCGGTGCGGGAGCTGGAGGGGCTCGGCAGCCAGGAATCACGGCACGATCACCGCGATGAGCAAGCTCGTGATGTCGGTGGCGATGCCCCGCTTGCAGCCCCGGCTCTTCTTGCTCGGATCCAGCCCCGTCGTGGCCCTGGTGCGTTGACCGAGTTGTGCACGGTCCGGGTTCCGTCACGATCGCGGACGGGTCCTCGCCGCGGCCGCGGCTCGCGCGCACCTGCCGGCGCAACAGGTTGTGGGTCACGCGGTCGGTGCCGTCGTCGCGCCACTTGGCAGGCCCGTCGGCACGGTGCCTTCTGAGCCGCCGGACTGGGATCGGGATCCTGCTGGGCAGGTTGGAAAGGACCTCACATCGCTACTCGGCAGTAGAACTCGGCGGTATTCTCTCGAACCGCAGAGGTGTGTGGTGCTTGCGCTACCTGGACGTTTCGCTGATGTAGTCCGGATCACATCCGAACTGTTTCGCTCACCCAACTTTTATTCCCCTGCGTCTCGAATGGCAGACCAACACTCAATGGCCTATGTCACGAACGCCAGATGTTCTTTTTTCCCTTAGTCGGGCGTACGTTCTTGGCGGTTGGTGGGACGTGGGCCGGTCGCTGGGCTGTGGCGTTCGACTGTGTCGGGGTCACGGCAAGTGGCAGAGCGGCGGGCCGCGTCGACTGCCTCATTCTCTGCCACGCGAGGTGCGCTCCGATGCGGGTGGCCAACATCATCAGGGGTCCTTGGCCCAGCGACATTCCCGGTTAGTGGAGTACCAGCATGTCCCTCGCGGAACTTGATTGCATATTGCAACTTGTGGTGGCCCCGGGGCGGAGCATCCCTGTGCCCGCACGTCTTTCCTACCGCTCGTGGGATCCGTACAGCGTGCATATCGCCTTCCGTGTCGAGGGGCTTGCCACGGTCAGTTGGGTCTTTGCGCGTGACCTGCTTGCTGAGGGTACGGTCCGGCCCAGCGGGCTCGGTGATGTGCACATATGGCCGGGGGATGCGGAACAACCGGGCCTTGTGTGCCTTGAGCTTTCCTCGCCCGACGGCCGGGCGCTGTTGACCGTGCCGCTGGATGTGGTGATGCCATGGCTGGAGCGGACATATCACCTGGTACCGGCTGGCTTCGAGGGAGCGTCCGTCGATCTCGACAACGAGCTGTCCTGGCTGTTGGGCGAAGTCGCCTGACCGCACGTGGAACCACCGGCGCAGACGAGCGTCCTGTCCCACTCCTTGCCGTCGGTGGTGCAACCGCTGGACGAGCGGTGCCCCGACTTGCGGCTGGCCTTCGCGCTCGGACTACGGATGCGCCGAATACAGCCATCGTCCGGCTCACCGACCACCTTCAGGGATCTGCGTCGAACCGGGTGGGGCCGCTGGGTGACGGGGTTGAGTTCGTCTGCCGGCACGACCACGGGGCGGAGGTGCACCAGGTCAAGCGGCGGAAACGCAACGCGAACAGCTGGAACCTGTTGGAGAACGACGTGGCGCGCGCTGCCCGGCGCCACGACACGCGACATCGCGGGCATCGGAGGTTCCTGCGTGCGCATGCCAGAAGCGCTCCGACAGGAGACCGCCCAGCTCCGAAGGGTGCTTCGTCGTCGGTCCCATCGGTGACCCGCACGCTGCCCACGGCAGCCCCGAGCGTGAGGCCTGCGAGCACTGGCCGGTGGCGAACGCGCAGCCATCTGGCCCGAGCGTGCAAGGAGATCGTGAGCGCCCTGCAGGCCGGGTTCCGGGAGGGCTTCGAACTCTCACGCCGGCACGGGTGCTGCGTGGCCTACGGGCCGGTGATGGGTCGACCTCCGGCCCCGTCGGCGACGGGTGGGAGGGGGGCGAGGATCCGCCGGGTCTGCTTGACGACTCCGCCGTCAGCGAGGACGGGCTGGACGAGATGACCGCCGACTTGGAGGCGAATCGTGAAGACGATCGAGGCGCTGACCGAGCAGTCTGGCATCGAGATGCTGGATCTGGCCCAGGCGGACGCCGCGGAGGAGCAGATGCCGGGGGGCTGCCGTGGAAGCAGTCTCGCCCCACAGAGATTGTCTACGATGTCCGGGCATCGCGATCAGCGTGGCTCACAGCGGGGTCGACGTCGGCTGCTCTTGCTGGAAAGCCTCTGCGACCGCGATGAGCGGGGCGGTGCGACCGTCGTCGTAGTGCCAAGCGGCGTCGGACTTGCAGTTCCTTCCGCGATGATCTTTGTACCCTTCGAGGGTGCAGCTGTCGTGGTCGACGTAGCGGCGGTTGGGGGCGGAGCTGCATGGGGTCAGAGTCGAGGCTGTGGCTCCCCGGTTCGCCGAGTGCGACCGCGCTCGAGCGCAGCCGACGCAAGGTATCGGCCAGTTCCCTGTTGATCCAGTCCTCCGGCCGGCGTCCGGTTGTTGTTCGGCGGACAGTCGGTCGGTGGGTGAGGGTGACCCCTCACCGCCCGTCTCTCCATCGGCCGCTTCAGGCCGTCCGGGCATCAGGTCATGGCCTGTGTGATCCCGTCCCAGAGACGGGACCTGGCAGCCAGCGCGAGGGCCGCCGTCTCGTCGGCCTCCTGCCAGCGGGTGTCGTCGGTGCCGCACAGGTCGGCCACCATCTGCATGGCCATCGGCGTGTGTTCCTCGCCGTCGACCTCGATGTGGCGGGCCAGGTAGTCGCAGAAGAGCGGGAACCGGTCGGCCCCCTCCTTCTTGATCACCTGGTCGAACATGTCCGGGATGAGGTCCTCCCGGGAGAAGGCGAAAGCGGCTGCGCGGCAGTGCAGTGGGCGGTCGGCGATGATGCCGAAAGTGGTGCGCACGAACTCGGCCGCGGGGGCGGGCACTTGCGCGACACGCAGCGCCGCCGACACGTCGTGGCCGTCCCTGAGCAGTGCCAGGAACGTGTCGATGGGGGTCGTATCGGCGCCGGCCTCGGTCATGCCCGCGCGGTAGAGCTCGAAATGGCTGGTGAAACCGCCGTTCAACTCGTCGCTCTCCTCCACCAGTACGATGTCGTTGATCAGTCGTCGGCTCACTTCCGAGCCGCGCGGCACCCAGGGGACGTCCACACATGTCAGGTCCCGCTGGAGGGACTTGAGAAGTGACATGAAGTCCCACACCGCGAAGACGTGGTGTTCCATGAACGTCGCCATGTCCGCGCGGCTATTGATCCGCTGGTAAATCGAGTGGGCGGTTACTTCCTTGCGTACGGGTTCGATCGCGGCGCGGACCCGGTCGATCCCCTCGTGGGTCATGTTCCAGTCGTAGCGGGACATGGTTCTCCTTTGCTCTCCCTGGAGTGGAATATTGATCTGAGCATTTTTGGCGCCCCTCGGCAAGCGCTTTACGAAACCCCGTAAGGATCAGCCAATAATTTACCGGTAGTACCGTCGGAAACCCGATCAAGAGTCCCGTTTCGGACAATCAAAAATCTTGGTTTAACGTTGAACACATCGGGTTCCCTTTCCGTACTCGACGGCGTGACCAGTAACCCCGTCACCGTCACCGTGGCCTTTCGCGTGATGCCGGGTCGCGAGGAGGAGTTCCACTCCTGGGGGTGGGCCCTGCTTGGCGCGAGCGCACGGGAGCCGGGGTTCATGGGGGGTGGCGTACTCGTCGACGGAGAGGCGGAGTGGCATGTGATCTATCGTTTCGCCAGCGAGGGCGCCGCGCTGGCCTGGGAGAACTCAACTTCGCGGGCACGGCTGGACGCCCGGGCCGAGGTGTTTGCCCGGGAGGCGGGGCGCAGGCGTGTACGCGGCTCCAAGATGTGGTTCGAACGGCAGACGGCCACGCCCGCGCCGCCGGCTCCGCCGTCCAAGTGGAAACTGTGGTTCGTGAATATGAGCGCGGTCTTCCCGCCGGTGCTCCTGTTCAATCTGATCGTGCTTCCCTATCTGGGTGGCCTCAACGCGCTCTTTCGCACGCTGCTGTTGTGTCTCTGTGTGACGGCTCTTGTCACCTGGATTCTCATGCCACGCCTTCAGCGCTTCTTCCGGAAATGGCTGTATCCACCGCTCCGGGCACTCCGTGGCCGGCACAAGCGACGGACCGCGTAGGTCCGAAATCGATCAAAGGAGGTGAGCGGGTGAAGACCCTGCTCATCGACAACTATGACTCGTATACGTACAACCTGTTCCAACTGATCGCCGAGGTCAACGGTGAGGAGCCGGTGGTCATCCTGAACGACGCCTCGGCCGACTCGATTTCGGATCTTGCCGACTTCGACAATGCGGTGGTGTCGCCGGGCCCGGGCCACCCGGGCACCTCGCGCGACTTCGGCATCAGCGCCAGGCTGCTCGCCACGTCCCCGCTTCCCGTGCTCGGTGTCTGCCTGGGCCACCAGGGCATCGCCCTCGGGGAACGGGGCCAGGTCGATCCTGCCCCACAGCCCCGGCACGGGCATCTGTCCACGGTCCGGCACGACGGGCGGGATCTGTTTCAAGGGTTGCCCCAGCATTTCACCGCGGTGCGCTACCACTCACTGGCGGTGCGCGAGCCGCTGCCCGAGACGCTTCAGGCCACCGCCTGGGCCGAGGACGGCGTCCTGATGGGGCTGCGGCACCGGGACAGGCCTCTGTGGGGGGTGCAGTTCCATCCGGAGTCCGTCCTGACCGAGTACGGCCACCGCATGCTCGTGAACTTCCGCAACCTCACGGCCGAGCGGGCCCGCAAGTCTCGCACGAAGAACACCGCGGTGCCCGCGCCTGCCGCGGCTGTCACCTCGGCGCCGATCGCGCCCACGCGGCGGAGCCGCACATCGATACCGTCCCGTCCCCGCGTCGCCAGCCGTCCCGCCTACCGTCTGCACACCCGCCGTATCACCGGCCCTGTGGACACAGAGGCCGCCTTCACCCGGCTGTACGGTGCCTCACCGCGCGCGTTCTGGCTGGACAGTTCCCTGATCGAGGACGGGCGGTCCCGGTTCTCCTTCCTTGGCGACGACAGCGGGCCGCTCGCCGAGTTCGTAAGGTACGACGTCGACGCCGGCAGCTGTGAGATCGAGCGGTCCGGACGGCCGCCCCGCAAGGTCGCGGCAAGCGTCTTCGACTACCTCAAGCGGCAGCTGGCGAGCCGTCACGTCGATGCCACGGGGCTGCCCTTCGACTTCACCGGGGGCTATGTCGGCTACTTCGGCTACGAGACGAAGGCGGACTGCGGCTCGCCGAACCGCCACCGGGCCAGGACCCCGGATGCCTGCTGGCTGTTCGCCGACCGGCTGATCGCGGTGGACCATCAGGAGGGCTTCACCTACGCGGTCTGCCTGGCGGAGGACACCCCGCAGGCCGCCCGGGAAGCCGCGGACTGGCTGGAGAGCACGCTGGCCCGTCTGACCTTCGTCGCCACAGAGCGGCCGCCGCTGCCCATGTCCGGCGAGGCGGATCCCGAGGCGGCCGAGCCGTGGCTGGTCCGTGACCGGGCGACGTACCTCGCGGACATCGAGGCCTGCCAACGGGAGCTGCGGGCGGGCACCAGTTACGAGATCTGTCTGACCAACGCCGCCCGGTTACCGGCCCCGTCCGACACGTACGACTTCTACCGGGTGCTGCGCCGCGTCAACCCGGCGCCGTACGCGGCCTTCCTGCGGTTCGGGGACCTTGATGTGGCCGGGTCCTCCCCCGAGCGGTTCCTGCGGATCACCCGGGACGGTGTCGCCGAGGCCCGCCCCATCAAGGGCACCGCGCCGCGCGGCGCCGACCTGGAGGAGGACGCCCGGCTGCGGGACGGGCTGGCGGCGGACGCCAAGACGCGTGCCGAGAACCTGATGATCGTCGATCTGCTCCGCAACGATCTGGGCCGGGTCTGCAGGACCGGGACGGTGCGTGTCTCCACGCTGATGGCGACCGAGACGTATGCCACCGTGCACCAACTCGTCTCCACCGTGGCGGGCCGGCTGCGCGAGGGCGCGGACGCGGTGGACTGCGTCCGGGCCTGCTTCCCCGGCGGCTCGATGACCGGCGCGCCGAAGCTGCGCACCCTGGAGATCATCGACGCACTGGAGACCGAAGCCCGCGGCGTCTACTCCGGCTCCCTCGGCTACCTGGGGTGCAGCGGCGGCGCGGACCTCGGCATCGTCATCCGTACGGCCGTTCTCGCCGACGGCGAGTTGCACCTGGGCGCCGGTGGAGCGATCGTCCTCGACTCCGATCCGGTCGCCGAGTATGACGAGATGCTGCTGAAGACGGCGGCACAGATGCGGGCCCTGCGGGAGCTCACCGAGGCGGGGACAGGCGTGCCCGGGGAAGGGGAGGCGGTTCCGGCACGGCCGGGTTCGGGCCGGGAGAGGGAGGCCGCGGCGGCACGGGGCCGGGCGCGTCAGAAGGCAGGGGAGGCAGGGGCGGTCGGTCGCCGGACTCCCGTCCGGGGGCCGGCATGGAGCGGCGAACACCGTGAGCCTGCCGTCCTGCCTGGCACAGGGCCGGGAGTGGTCGGCGGCCGCCGAACCCGAGCCTCAGAACAGGCACGTACCAGCGCCCACCGCGAGTCCACCGCCGTTCCGGGCGTCGCGAAGGAGGGCGCCCGATGAAAACCGAGCCGTCCAGGACGCCCCCGGGCCCCTCCACCACTCCACATGCAGTACCGAACCCGCCGGCCCATGCCACGGCGCCCCGGCATTCCGCCGCCGCGACCGCCCGGTCGGCCCCTCGGCCGCCCGCCACCGCGCACGCTCCGATGCCCCCGCGGTCCAACCC
>NZ_JAKEIP010000180.1 GCF_021474425.1 Streptomyces muensis
CTCGGCGCGCTGAACATCGGCGCCTTCTTCCCGCTGCTGTTCCTGTCCGCGTACCGGCTGCCCGGCGGCATGGCGGCAGCGCGAGGCGATCCGCCGTCACCTCGGCTTCGTACTCCTCGCCTCGCTCCTCGGCGTCACCGCCTACAACACGCTCGTCAACCAGGCCGGGTTGACCACGCCGGCCGCCAACATGGGCATGATCATGGCGGCTTCGCCGGTGCTGATGGCGGTGTTCGAGCGGGCCTCCGGGGTACGGCTGGGTACACGCAGGGTGGTGGGGCTGCTGGTGGCCTGTGCGGGGGTCGTGCTGCTGATCGGGAGCGGCGCGGGCGGGACCGGGTTCGCGGCCGGGGATCTGTGGATGGTGGCGGCGGCGTGCTGCTTCGGGTCGTACAGCGGGCTGTTGCGGCGCAGGCCGGCCGAACTGGGCGGTACGGCCTTCCTGTTCACCACGTTCCTCGTCGGTACGGTCCTGCTGCTGCCCGCCCAGGGGCTCAGCGTGGCGGTCCAGGGCGGCTTCGATCCGACGCCCGGAACGGTCCTGCCGATCCTCTACGTCGGACTCGCCTCCTCCGCCGTCGCCTTCTTCGCCTGGAACCGGGCGATCACGCTGGTCGGGCCGAGCCGCGCCGGGGTCGTCTACTACCTCCAGCCGGTGTGTGTGTCGCTGCTGTCCTGGGCGCTCCTCGGGGAGCCGACCGGCTGGACGCAGTCGCTGTGCATGGCGCTGATCCTCGGCGGGGTCGTCCTCGGGGCGACGGCTCGTCGGTGACATAGGTTGCCGGCATGGTCGAGTGGGACATCCGGAAGCTTCAGATCCTGCGGACGCTGCGGGAACGCGGGACCGTGACGGCGACGGCCGAGGCGCTGCGGATGACGCCGTCGGCGGTGTCGCAGCAGCTGACGAACCTCGCCAAGCAGGTCGGGGTGCCGCTGCTGGAGGCGCAGGGGCGGCGGGTGCGGCTGACGGACGCGGCCCGGCTGGTGCTGCGGCACGCCGAGGCCGTGTTCGAGCAACTGGAGCGGGCGGACGCGGAGTTGGCCGCCTACGTCCAGGGCGAGGTCGGCGAGGTCCGCGTGGGCGCCTTCTCCACGGCGGTCCCGGCGCTGGTCGTCCCCGCCGTACGGGCGCTGCGGGCCGCGCATCCCGGGGTGGTCGTACGGGTCCGGGAGGCCGAGGCCGCGGAGGCGTACGAGCTGCTCGCCGCCGGGGAGGTCGACCTCGCGCTCTCCCTCGCGGCACAGGCGCCGGCCGTGGGGGACCCGCGCTTCACGCGCGTACCGCTGCTGGCGGACCCGCTGGACGTCGCCCTGCCCAAGGGGCACGCGCTGGCGACCGCCGAACCACTGCGGCTGGCCGACCTCGCCGCCGAGGACTGGATCTTCGGCGGCAGCGGGCCGTGGTCGGACATCACCCGGGGCGCCTGCGAGGCGGCCGGCTTCAGCCCACGGCAGGGGCACTCGGCGGCCGGATGGACGGCGATCCTGGCGATGGTGGAGGCGGGGATGGGAGTGGCGTTGGTGCCGCGGATGGCTGCCGTGCGCAGGGGTGGGGTCGTGATGCGGGCGGTGGGGGAGGAGCGGCCGGTTCGGCATGTGGTGGCGGCTGTGCGTAGGGGCGGGGAGGACGCGCCGGTGGTGGCGAGGGCGTTGGAGGCTCTGCGGGGCGCTGCCGCCGGCCAGTCGGTGTGACGATCCCTGTTCCCACGGTCACGCGGGGTGTCGAGCCCTAGACTTCGGCGGTGAACGCCCGACGCCGTCCGGCCGTTGCGCGACTCGCGGGGAGGAGATCGCATGCAGGACCCTTCGGACTCGACGGAGACCGCCGAGCCTGAGGAGAACGGCCGGAGCGACTCGGAGACAGCGCCGACGGTCCTGGCGGAGGTGCTCCCCGGGGTCGCCGTCGTCTGCGGTGAGGTCCCGGCGGAACTCAAGCCCGGTCTGATCGACTTCGGGCTCGTGCCGGCCGCCGACCGCAAGCAGATCTCCACCGTCCTCGCCTCGATCGGAAACACGGCGACCGTGGCCGGCAACCTCGGCAGCACACTCGCCGGCATGCAGGGGCTCTACCGGATCAGCGAGGCGACACAGGCCCTCCTCAGGGCCGGCGGAACCCTGGCCGTCAAGGACGGCGCGAACCTCGGAGCAGTGTTCCTCTCCGGTCGCATCGCCGGTCAGGCCCGCTTCATCCCCGTGACCACGGTGAGCGCGGCGCAGACCGCCGCCGCGCTCGGACCGGCGCTGGCCATGGTCGCCCTCCAGATGCAGCTGAGTGAGATCACGGGCCTCGTCAGGACCAACATCGCGCTGACAAGCCACGTACTGACCACCATCCGCAACGAGCAGTGGGCCGAACTGACCGGGCTCGTCGCCGCCGTCGAACGCACGGTCGACCAGGCGCGAGAGATCGAATCGGTCCCCGCCTCCTTGTGGGACACCGTCGCGGGCAGTGAAGCGGCGCTGCGCAAGCAGCTCGACCTGTACCGGCTGAACGTCCGCGGCCACCTCGGGCAGATCGATCAGCCCGACACCCGTCGCCACCGTGAGTACCTCCGGACGAACGCGGAGGCGATCGTCTTCGACGCCCACGCCCTGCTGTCCTCCGTCAAGGCCTGGACCGCGTACCAGGCGCTCCGGGCGGGGAGGGCGAGAGTCGCCGGACGTGAAGACGCCGACGAGGCACGGCTCGTCGACGTCGTCGCGCGCGACACCCGCACGGAGCTCGACTCCGCTCTCGCCGAGACGACGAGCCTCGTGGCCTCGCTGACGCGCGAACTGCGCATCCTCGCCGAGCTGCCCGGACGCGACACACTGGCACAGTCGCTGCCGGGGAAGCGCCGGGACGCGAAGGCGGCCCGCCAGACCTCCGCGCGACTTCTGGAGGCGATCGAACCTCTCGCCGACGCGCTCCGACCGCCGGCCCCTCCGCTGGAGGCTCCCGGCGTCCTCTGCGCACCCGCGTCCCTGGAACCGGAGCCGTACCTTCGCGTCCTGCGCTGGTTCCTGGAGGACGGCGAGACGCTACGTGTCCTCGGCTTCCCCGAGCAGGTCGATGCCCTCGGTCCGATCTCCGCGATCCTCGGCGGAGCGAAGGACAAGCTGGCGGCGGCGATGGACAAGGCAGCGGCGAGGACACTGGTCGCCGTCACGGACCGGCGCGTCATCGTGGCCAAGGCGAACGCGTTCCTAGAGCAGGGCGAGATTCGTCAGGTCGTCCCGACCGACCAGGTGCGATACGTCCGGGCGGCGACCACACAGGACAGAAGCGCGCGCTTGGCGATCGACCTCATCACACGCGACGAGAGCATCCGATGGCTCTTCCGCGCCGACATCGACCACACTCAGGTGGACGCGCTCGCCGCCGTCTTGGCCGAGTCGATGACGATCCCGGACGCGGAACGCGACGCGCTTCAACGGCGGCGCTCCGCCGCCATCGAGGCGGGCGAGAAGTAGCGAAAGGACGAAGGCGCCCGGCGGAGTTGCACCGGGCGCCCTCGTCGACGTACCTACTACGACCGTTACTGCTCCGCCGCCGCGTCCGCGGCCTGCGCCTTCAGGGCCCGTTCCACGCCCGCCCGGGACTCCGAGACCAGGCGTCGCAGAGCCGCGTTCGGCTCCGCGGAGGACAGCCAGGTGTCCGTCTTGCGCAGAGTCTCGTCGGAGACCTGGATCGTCGGGTACAGGCCGACGGCGATCTGCTGGGCGATCTCGTGGGAGCGGGCGTCCCAGATGTCCTTGACCACCTCGAAGAACCTGTCCGTGTACGGGGCGAGGAGCTCGCGCTGGTCGGTCTGGACGAAGCCGACGATGACCGCTTCCTGGAGGGCGTTCGGCAGCTTGTCGGACTCGATGACCGACGACCAGGCCTCGGCCTTGGCCTCGGGGGTCGGGCGGGCGGCGCGCGCCGTGGCCGCGTGACGCTCACCGGCCGCGGTCTTGTCCCGCTCGTACTCGCCCGCGATCTCCGTCTCGTCGAAGCGGCCCACGGCCGCCAGGCGCTCCACGAACGCCCAGCGCAGCTCCGTGTCGACGGCCAGCCCCTCCACCGACTGGGAGCCGTCCAGCAGGGCCTCCAGCAGGTCCAGCTGCTCCGGCGTACGGGCCGTCGCCGCGAACGCCCGCGCCCACGCCAGCTGGTGGTCGCTGCCCGCCTCGGCGGACCGCAGGTGGGCCAGCGTGGCGTCCGTCCAGCGAGTCAGCAGGGCCTCGCGGGTGGCCGGGGCGGCGTACAGCTCGATCGCCAGCTTCACCTGGCGCTGCAGGGACTGCACGACACCGATGTCGGACTCCTTGCCGATGCCCGACAGGACCAGCGAGAGGTAGTCGCGGGTGGCGAGCTCCGCGTCGCGCGTCATGTCCCACGACGACGCCCAGCACAGGGCCCGGGGCAGGGACGCCTCGAAGTCGCCGAGGTGCTCGGTGACGAAGGCGAGGGACTTCTCGTCGAGGCGGACCTTCGCGTACGACAGGTCGTCGTCGTTCAGGAGGACCACGTCCGGGCGGCGGGTGCCCGACAACTGCGGTACGGCGGTCAGTTCGCCGTCGACGTCGAGCTCGATCCGCTCGTCGCGCAGCAGCTTGCCGGAGGCCTCGTCCAGGCTGTACAGGCCGACCGCGATGCGGTGCGGGCGCAGGGTCGGCTCGCCCTTCGCGCCGGTCGGCAGCGCCGGGGCCTCCTGGCGGATCGCGAAGGACGTGATGACGCCGTCGGCGTCCGTCTCGATCTCCGGGCGCAGGACGTTGATGCCGGCCGTCTCCAGCCACTGCTTCGACCAGGTCTTCAGGTCACGCCCCGAGGTCTCCTCCAGGGCGCCCAGCAGGTCGGACAGGCGCGTGTTGCCGAACGCGTGGCGCTTGAAGTAGGCCTGCACGCCCCGGAAGAACTCGTCCTCACCGACGTAGGCGACAAGCTGCTTGAGAACCGAGGCGCCCTTGGCGTAGGTGATGCCGTCGAAGTTGACGAGCACGTCGTCCAGGTCGCGGATCTCGGCCATGATCGGGTGCGTGGACGGCAGCTGGTCCTGGCGGTACGCCCACGTCTTCATCTGGTTGGCGAAGGTCGTCCACGAGTGCGGCCAGCGCGACTCGGGCGCGTACGCCTGGCAGGCGGCCTCCGCGTAGGTGGCGAACGACTCGTTCAGCCACAGGTCGTTCCACCACTCCATGGTGACCAGGTCGCCGAACCACATGTGGGCCAGCTCGTGCAGGATCGTGGCGGCGCGCTGCTCGTACGCGGCGTCGGTGACCTTCGACCGGAAGACGTACTGGTCGCGGATGGTGACCGCGCCGGCGTTCTCCATCGCGCCCGCGTTGAACTCCGGCACGAACAGCTGGTCGTACTTCTTGAACGGGTACGCATAGTCGAACTTCTCCTGGAACCAGTCGAAGCCCTGCCGGGTCACCTCGAAGATGGCGTCCGAGTCGAGGTACTCGGCGAGCGACGGCCGGCAGTAGATGCCCAGCGGGACGGACTGGCCGTTCTTCTCGTAGACGCTGTGCACGGAGTGGTACGGGCCGACGATCAGCGCGGTGATGTACGTCGAGATGCGCGGCGTCGGCTCGAAGGACCAGACGTTGTCCTTCGCCTCCGGGGTGGGCGAGTTGGAGATCACCGTCCAGCCCTCCGGGGCCTTCACGGTGAACTGGAAGGTGGCCTTCAGGTCGGGCTGCTCGAAGGACGCGAAGACGCGCCGGGCGTCCGGGACCTCGAACTGGGTGTACAGGTACGCCTGCTGGTCGACGGGGTCGACGAAACGGTGCAGTCCCTCGCCCGTGTTGGTGTACGCGCAGTCGGCGACGACCCGCAGGACGTTGCGGCCCTCCAGCAGGCCCGGCAGGGCGATCCTGGAGTCCTTGAAGACCTCGTCCGCGTCCAGCGCGTCGCCGTTGAGGGTCACCTCGTGGACGGTCGGTGCCACGAGGTCGATGAAGGAGTCGGCGCCGTTCTCCGCGACGTCGAAGCGCACCGTGGTCACGGACCTGTAGGTACCGCCCTCCTGCGCGCCGGAGAGGTCGAGATCGATCTCGTACGAGTCAACGGTGAGCAGCTTCGCCCGCTGCTGTGCCTCTTCGCGAGTCAGGTTTGTGCCAGGCACGCGGTCATCTCCTCGATATGTGTGGGTTGCGCCATCCTTCCACGGGAGCTGCACGGAGCGCGATGTCCGTTTACCGCCGGTGGGCGGGGTGTACGCGCGTGAGGCTGGGGTCATGACGACCTATCGCGTACACCCTGTCGAACCGACGACCCTGAAAGAGCTGCGCTCTGCTGACGACGCGGGACGCCGAATGGTTCCCGTGACCGACGACGAGGGCGGGGCGCCGCTGCGCTGCTGTCTGCGGCGCAGCGCTCCGGGCGAGCGGATCGCCCTCGTCTCGTACGCGCCGCTGCGGCGCTGGGCGACCGCGAACGGGGCCGGTCCCGGGGCCTACGACGAGCAGGGTCCCGTCTTCGTGCACGCGCAGGAGTGCGCGGGGCCGGACGGCGACGGGCTCCCGTTCACCAACGCGCACCGCGTGGTCCGGCGGTACTCGGCCGAGGGGCACATCCTGGGCGGAGAGTTGGTCGAAGGCCCCGAGAAGGTCGACGGAGCTCTGCGCAAAGCGCTCGACGACCCGTCCGTGGAGTTCGTCCACGTCCGGGCCGTCGAGCACGGATGCTTCCTCTACGAGGTCCGCAGGGCCTGAAGGGGCGTCAGCCCTTCAGCTCCGCCGCCACCAGCTCCGCGATCTGCACCGCGTTCAGCGCGGCGCCCTTGCGGAGGTTGTCGTTGGAGAGGAACAGGGCGAGGCCGTGCTCGACGGTCTCGTCGGTGCGGATGCGGCCCACGTAGGACGGGTCCTGGCCGGCCGCCTGGAGCGGGGTCGGGACGTCGGTGAGGGCCACGCCGGGGGCGCCGGCCAGGACCTCCTTGGCGCGCTCCACGCTGATCGGGCGGGCGAAACGGGCGTTGACCTGGAGGGAGTGGCCGGCGAAGACCGGGACGCGCACGCAGGTGCCGGAGACCTTCAGCTCGGGGATCTCCAGGATCTTGCGGGACTCGTGGCGGAGCTTCTGCTCCTCGTCGGTCTCGTTCAGACCGTCGTCGACGATGGAACCGGCCATCGGCAGGACGTTGTACGCGATCGGCGCGACGTACTTGTTCGGCTCGGGGAACTCCGCAGCCGAACCGTCGTGCGTCAGCTTGGGCGCGTCGTCGCCGACCTTCTTGATCTGCTCGAACAGCTCGTCGACGCCGGCCAGACCGGAACCGGAGACCGCCTGGTAGGTGGCGACGACCAGCGCCTCGAGGCCCGCCTCGGCGTGCAGCGGACGCAGCACCGGCATCGCGGCCATCGTCGTGCAGTTCGGGTTGGCGATGATGCCCTTGGGGCGGTCGGCGATGGCGTGCGGGTTGACCTCGGAGACGACCAGCGGGACCTCGGGGTCGCGGCGCCAGGCGGAGGAGTTGTCGATCACGACGGCGCCCTGGGAGGCGACCTTCGGCGCCAGGGCCTTGGAGGTCGCGCCGCCCGCCGAGAACAGCACGATGTCCAGACCGGTGTAGTCGGCCGTCGTCGCGTCCTCCACCGTCACGCCGTCCAGGACCGTCCCCGCCGAACGGGCCGAGGCGAACAGGCGCAGCTCGGTGACCGGGAAGTTCCGCTCCTTGAGGATCCTGCGCATGACCGTGCCGACCTGACCGGTGGCTCCGACGATTCCGACCCTCACGGCGACTCCTTCTACGTGATCTGCGTGGCTTGTCTGTGTCTGCTGCATGGCCGAGGTGTTTCCATCATGCGGTCAGCCTTGGTCCGCCTGTCCAATCCTTTGACCGGGATGACCGAACGGTGGAACGCGACCCACCCCGGCCCGGCCTGCGGTTCTGCGGCCCGCACCCGGGCTGAGCTGGAGAAATTCACCCTACGGCGGCCCCGCACCGCAAGCTCGCCTGCCCGCCCACGACCGGGCTACGCGGCGGTGTGACGTACGCCTCTGTGGCCGTCTGCCCATACGCCTGTGTGCAGCGGCGGGGCGTCCTCGGAAATTCCGCCGACCGGAGCCGAACGTTTCGGCCGCTTGCTGCGTCACAGTCACCACACGGCGAGGGGAGGGGTGGCTGTGCTGCGCAGAAAGGCCCGCCGCGACCAGGGGGGCGGTGCCGTCCAGGACGTGCTGGACGATCCGCTGGACGCGGCCCAGGAACGTCGGGTGCGGGCGGTGCTCGCGCTCGGCGGAGTGCCGCAGGCGGACCTGCCGGACGGGGTACAGCAGGTCCGCCTGCGGCTGCTGGAGCGGGCCGCGAGCGGACGTGAGGCGCCCCGGGACGTGTCGGCGTGGGCGGCGGTCGTCGCCTCCAACCTCGCCATGGACTGGCACCGGGCCAAGAAGCGCCAGGAGCGGCTCGGCGAGCGCCTCGCCTCCCTGCGCCCCCAGGAACACCCCTCGGGGGAGGACACCAGCCTGCTCTCCCTCGCCGTCGCCCAGGGCCTGGACGAGCTGCCCGACGCCCAGCGTCAGGTCCTCGTCCTGCGCTTCTTCGCCGATCTGCCGGTGCGCGGCATCGCCGAGGAGCTCGGCATCCCGGAGGGCACGGTCAAGAGCAGGCTGCACACGGCGGTACGGGCCCTGCGCGCCCGCCTGCACGAGGACGAGGTGGTGTGACATGACCGCCGAGAACGAAGGCCGTACCCGCGCCGACGCGCTGCTGGCCGCGATCACCGGAGAACCGCTCACCGACGCCTCCCGCGCGGACGCCGCCTTCATGGCCGAGCACCGCGCCGCCGAGGCCGACCTCGCGCTGCTGCGGGAACAGCTGGGCGTCATCGGGCACGCGCTCGCCGAACCGACGGCACGTCCGGCGCCCGAGCCGACCCCCGCCCCCGTGCGCGTACGACGGCCCTCCCGCGCCCGGCGCCGAGTGTTCGCCGTTGCCTACGGCGGGCTCGCCGTGGCCGCCGCCGCGTCCGTGCTGGCGGGCATGGGCTGGCTGCTGACCCAGGCGGGAGGCGACGCCTCCGACGCCGGGTCCGGTACTACCGCCGCCGACAAGCAGGCCTCCGAGGCCGGCGGCGGCAACACCTTCGGCAGCCCTGGCTACCTCGCCTGCTCCCGCCTGGTCGCCGAGGGGAAGGCCACCTCGGTGGAGCGGCTGCCCGGGACGACGTCCCTGCGTGTCACCCTGCAGATGACCCGCTACTACAAGCCGGACAAGGGCGAGCGGGAGCTGACCTTCGTGGTCGACGAGAACCTCGTCCCGGGCCTGCGCGTGGGCGACCAGGTCCTCCTCGGCATCCCCCAGGGCGCCCGCCAGCCCGACTACTGGGCGGTCGGGGAGCAGGACATCGCCCGCGAACGGGCCTGGATCACCGCCTCGCTGCCCGAGTCACGGGAGCTCGGCTGCTGAACGGCGAAGGGGCGGGCGCCCGTACGGACGCCCGCCCCGAAAGGCCGTACCGGAACCTACGGCGTGACCTTCTCGATCTTCACGTTGCCCACGCCCGCGGCCGTGCCGCGCGCGTTCAGCAGCCGGACCTGGCCGAAGAACTCACGGCCCTCCGGCGCGGCCGCGGCGGCGGTGACGCTGCCCGCGACGGTGGCCGAGTCACCCGTGCCCAGCTTCACCGGCGCTTCGTCGACCGTGACGCTGCCGAGCGCGGCGGAGTAGAACACGTCCAGGTAGTCGTACGCCGTCGAGCCGGCCGGCACCGAGTAGCCGACGACCTCGATGCTGTACTTCCCGGCCGCCGGGTTCGGGACCGAGACCGACTCCTCCGAGTCACCGTCGGCGGAGCTGCCGACCTCGGTGCCGGCCGCGTCGTAGACGACCAGGTCGAGGTCGGCGGCCGCGTCGGAGACGTTGCCGATGGTGACGTCGAGGGACGTGGCGCCCTCGGGCACGTCGACCGTGGTGGTCTGCGTGTCGCCCTCGGCGATGGTCGGACGCGCCGTCTTCGAGGAGCCGAGCGGGCCGCCGGCCAGCTTGCCGTCGAGAGCGGCGTAGCCGTTGGTCACCTTCCAGGAGACGGCGGCCGGGGTGCCGACCTTGGCCTCGGACAGGGTCACGGTCTCCGGGTCGAAGGCCGCGCCCAGGACGGTGACGTCCAGCTTGAACGGGTTGTCGAGCAGCGGCGACGTACGGCGCGACTCGACCTCGATCTCCCAGACGCCGGGCTGCGGGTCGGCGTAGGAACGCACGTCGGGCTTGCAGCCGTTGCCGTCGAGGTAGTTGTTGTAGCAGTACGGGGTGCCGGTGTTGTCCGACGGGACGCCGTACGGGTGGATGGCGATGAACCGGGTCTGGCTCTTGCCCTTCAGCCCGCCGATCGCCACCTCCAGCGACTTCGCGCCCTCGGGGACGGTCACGAAGTACGACTTGGTGCTGTTGCGCTGCACCGAACCGGACGCCGCGTAGGTGTACTTCAGCGGCGCCGAGACCACGACCGTGTTGAGGATCTGCGTGTCGATGCCCTCGGTGCGCGGGTCGTCGACCTCCAGGATCGCGCTCTTGATGCCCGCCGAGCCCGGCTTCGCGGCGATCTTGACGGTGACCGGCTTGTTCAGGCCGAGGCTGATCTCGTCGGAGCCGACGATGCGGAAGGTGTCCCCGGCGTTGTTCTCCAGGTGCAGCTCGTGCCGGATCGCCTTGTCCGCGCCGGACGTACGGGTGATGGTGACGTCGTACGTCTTCTTCTGCCCGGCCCTGAGGCCGCCCTCGCGGTCGTAGACGCCCGTGCCGAAGCCCGGGGTCTTCAGGAACTGGTCGATCGCGGTGTCGACCGGTGCCTTCACCGTGTACTCGTGGGCGGTGGCGCCGTCACGGATCGACTCCCAGGCGTCCGGGATGTTGATGAGGCCGACACCCTCCTCGTACGCCTGCACACCCTTGATGTGGTCGGCGGTAGAGGTCAGCGCGGTGCGCAGCTTCGCGGGCGTCAGGTCGATGCCCTTCTGCTTGGCGGCGCTCAGCAGCAGCGCGGACGCGCCCGCGGCCTGCGGGGACGCCATCGAGGTACCCTGGAGCATGCCGTAGCCGGCCGGCAGCGAGTAGCCCGCCTCGGCGACCGGGGCGCCCGGCAGCCAGGTCTGGATGGTGTTGATCGCGGCGCCCGGCGCGGAGAGCGTCGGGGTGAAGCCGCCGTCCTCACGCGGGCCGCGCGAGGAGAACGGCATCATCGCGTACTTCTTCTCCACGACGGAGCCGTAGTTGGCGGCCCACGTCTCCCTGGAGACGGTCGCGCCGACCGAGATCACCTTGCTCGCCAGGCCCGGGTCGCCGATGGTGTTGGCACCGGGGCCGGAGTTGCCGGCCGAGATGACCAGCTGCACGCCGTAGGTGTCGATGAGGCGCGTGTACAGCTCGGCGCGCGCGTTGTTGCCGTCGTTCAGCGCCGGGAGACCGCCGATGGACATGTTGACGATGTCGACGCCGCGGTTGACGACGAGGTCGATCATGCCCTCGGTGAGCGCGACGTTGGTGCAGCCGCCGGTCCAGGTGCAGGCGCGGGAGGCGACGAGCTTCGCGCCCGGGGCCGCGCCGTTCATCTTGCCGCCGAACAGGCCGTTCGCGGCGGTGATGCCGGCGACGTGCGTGCCGTGCTCGGACTCGATGACGCCGATGTTGACGAAGTCGCGCTTCTGGCCGACCCAGTCGCCGCCCAGCGGGTCCATCGGGACGTCCTTGCGGATCTGCACGACGAACGGCTGCCGCTCGGCGACGTCGGTGGCCGGGTTGTCGGTGCCGAAGTACCCGATCTGGTAGCCGTCCTTGTACGGCTTCATCGGGGTGTCGTCACCGAAGTCGAAGTTGTTGTTCAGGTCGACCCGGACGGTGCCGTTCGCGGCGTCGTACAGGACGCCCCAGGAGTCGGTCTTGTCGCCGTCGCGGTTGGCGTCGCCCGCCGCGTCGCCCCCCGTGGTGTACGACTCCAGGAAGGTGCTCACCTGGTAGGAGCCGGCGGGCGCGGACCAGGTCTTGCCGCCGTAGGTGAAGGTGGGCCCGGAGACGGAGGTCACCATCGGGCGCCAGGTGCGGTCGTTGTCGACTATCGGGTCGGTCGCGGTGACCCAGTCGACTATCTTGCGCTCACCCGTGGTGGTCTTCTGCAGCGCCGGGTGGGCGAGGTCGATGCCGGAGTCGAGGATGCCGATGGTGATGCCGCGGCCGTCCGCCTTCGGGTGGTCCTCGACGAAGTCGACGGCGCCCGTCTCGAAGGACGGGTTGTACGGGTTCTCCGCCGGGGTCTTCTTGCCGGGGGCCGGATAGGCGCTCGCGGTGCCCGACGCCTTCGCCGCGCTCTTCGAGCCCTTGGTGTCGACGACCGGGTCGTCCAGGGGTATCTCCTCGCGCAGGTCGATGCCGTGCACCGAGGAGAGCTTCGTGGCGGCGGCGATGGCCGAGTCGGCCTTGCCGGTGGGGACGGTGGCCCGGACATAGCCGAGCTTGTCGTAGGTACGGCCCACAGAGCCGACCGCGTCCAGCTGCGCGGCGACCTTCTCGGTCTGGCCGGGCGCGGTCGCGATCATCATCGTGACGTTCTTGTCGCCGTCGGCCTTCGCCTCGACGAGCAGATCGGCGTCGTCCGAACCGAGCTTGTCGTGAGCGGACTTGACGCTCGGGTCCGTCGCCGAGGGGGCGGGGTCCGCGGCTATGGCCATGGGTATCGGCCCGGCCGCGGAGAGCGCCGCGACGAGCCCGACGGCCACGGCTGTGCGGGCCGCGCGTCTCGGACCCGGCTTCGGTTCGCGCTGGGGGTTGAGGGTCATCGGCATCCCTTGTTGGTAAAGGAGCAGGGGGCGTCCGGTATGTGATCCCGGACGACCGCACAGCCTTACGCAAGGGAAGGATGTTTGGGAAGAGTTGACCGAATCGAAATGGAGGGATGGGGGAAACCCCCTATGCAATTGGGGTGAGGAGACCGAAAGGCGCAAGTCGCCCACAAGCCGGAAAATCGCCTGCGCGCCGCACCCTCACCCGTCTAACGTCCGTACGTGCGGAAGAAGTTGAGGGTGGCGGCCTACGCCATTTGCGTACGTGACGGACAACTCCTCCTCGCCCGGTCCCCGGCACCCGGCGGCGGCTTCGAGTGGGTACTGCCCGGCGGCGGCATGGAGCACGGCGAGGATCCCTACGACACGGTCGTGCGGGAGGTGGAGGAGGAGACCGGCTACCTCGTCGAACCGACCGGCCTCCTCGGCATCGACTCCTCCCACCGCACCTTCCCGACCGGCCGCCTCGGCCGCCCCGTCGACCACCACGGCGTACGTCTCGTCTACGAGGCCCGGATCACCGGCGGCGACCTCCGCCACGAGACCAACGGCTCCACCGACATGGCGGCCTGGCACCCCCTGGCCGAGGTGACGGCCCTGACCCGCGTCTCCATGGTCGACAAGGGGCTGACGCTGTGGCGGGAGCGACCGGCGGCGGGGCGGATCGCAGCCTCTGGGAGTTAGGGCCGGGAAACAGCTTCACTACCCCGAAAGATGAACACGGAGTGACCGCCTCCCGGCCGTTCGCGGAGCGGGTGTGGGCGCGGAAGGTAGTCCAAGATCCACGTACGGTGATGCCCGCTGCGCGTTGCCGTCGTGTTCATGCGCAGGTCATCCCCGCTGCCAACGATCCACAGTGAGCGGGCGGTTCGCTTCGGTGGGCGCCCGCGACCACTGCCGACGCGTTCGCACTCGGGGAGATCGCGCCATGTCGCGCATACGCTCTGTCGCCAGCTCCGCGCTGGGGGTCCACCGTCGTACGCTGCTCGCCGCCACCGGAGCGGTGACCCTCTCCGCGGGCGTCGGCTACGCCCTGCGGCCCACCGAGAGTGAGGCCGCCACCACCCCGACCACCGCGAGCGCACCGGACGCCGCCGCCGAGGCGCCCGCCGGTGCCTCCCGGCAGGTGGCGGTCGCGCTCGCGCCGTACACCCGGGGCACCACCGTCGCGAACGTCGCCACACCCACCGGCGACTCCGGCTACCGCCGGCTCGGCGACGGTCCCGGCTGGAAGCGGGTCGTCCGCGAGAACCTGGCCGCGGCCAAGGCGGGGCGCGAGAAGCGGCGTACGGCGCTCGCCGCGTTCGTGCAGCTCACCGATCTGCACCTGATCGACGCCCAGCACCCGCTCCGCCTCGAATACCTGCGCGCGACGGACGTGCACGCCTGGCGGCCGCACGAGGCGCTGACCGTGCCCGGCGCGGTGGCGCTGGTCGAGCGTGTCAACGCGCTGCGGGGTGGCCCCGTCACCGGCGCGCCGCTCCACTTCGCCATGACCACCGGCGACAACACGGACAACAACTGCAAGTCCGAGCTGGAGTGGTTCCTGACGGTGATGAGCGGCGGCCGCGTCACCCCGAACACCGGTGACCCGCGGCAGTACGAGGGCGTCCAGAACAGCGGCCTGAAACTGTACTGGCAGGCCGACGACGCCGTCCGCGACGCCGACAAGCAGCTAGGCTTCCCGCACATCGAGGGCTACCTCGCCGCCGCCGTCCGCGAGCTGCGCAGCCCCGGCCTGAACATCCCCTGGTACTCGACGGTCGGCAACCACGACGCGATGCCGCTCGGCACCTACGCCTCGCACGCCGACTCCTACCTGACCGACCTCGCGGTCGGCGGCAAGAAGCTCATGAGCGTGTCGGCTTCGGACGCCAAGAAGCTCCAGGACTCCCTCAAACAGGACAAGGACCCGAGGGGCACCGTCTTCAAGGACTTCCTCAAGGCCCACGCCCGCTCCATGCGCTCGGTCACGCCGGACGAGAGCCGCGCCCCGTTCACGCCGAGGGAGTACCTCCAGGCGCACCTGAACCCGGCCCACCGCGGCCACGGCCCCGTCGGCCACGGCTACTCCACGGCCAACCTGGACGCGGGCACCCAGTACTACAGCTTCCGCATCGCCGACGACGTCATCGGCATCAGCCTCGACACCACCGACCCGGGCGGCCACTACGAAGGGTCCATCGGGGCGGCCCAGTTCACGTGGCTGGACCGGACGCTGCGCGACAACAAGGACTCGTACGCGATCATCTTCAGCCATCACACCAGCGAGACGATGGACAACCTGCGCCGCGACCCGGCCCGCCCGAACGAGCGGCGCGTCGGCGGCGCCGAGGTGCTCCAGCTGCTCGGCAGCCACCGCAACGTCCTGGCCTGGGTGAACGGCCACATCCACAAGAACGTCATCACCCCGCACTCCGCCGCCGGGGGCCGCTCCTTCTGGGAGATCTCCACCGCCTCCCACGTCGACTTCCCCCAGCTCGCCCGGATCATCGAGGTGGTGGACAACAAGGACGGCACGCTCTCCCTCTTCACCACCCTGATCGAGTCCTCGGCCCCGCACCGCACCAGCTTCACCGACCACTCCCAGACGGGCCTGGCCGCCCTCTACCGCGAACTCTCCCTGAACGCGCCCGGCGCCAGCACCAAGCTGGCCGGGGACCGCAAGGACCGCAACACGGAGCTGGTGTTGAAAAAGGGCTGAAGAAGAAGGGCTGAAAACACCTCAACTGCCGTACGGCATGTCAACCTTCGGCGTGCCCGTCCGGTCTGCCCCCTCGATCGAGCCGAGTGCGAGATGGGGGAAGACATGACGGTACGCACGACGATGACGGCGGTGACGGCCGCGGTGCTGTCACTGGCCCTGGCGGGTCCGGCGGTCGCGTCGGCCGGCGACGGTGACGGCGACGACCATCAGGCCACCCGACGGGCCTTGGACGCCGCGGTGGCGGACGGAGTGCCCGGGGCGACGGCGACGGCGAGGAGCGGCCACCGGGTGTGGTCGGCGACGGCCGGGGTGGGCGACCTCGACACGGGGGAGCCCCGTTCGCCCCGGGACCACTACCGGGTGGCCAGCGTGGCGAAGACCTTCGTCGCGACGGTGCTGCTCCAGCTTGAGGCGGAGGGCAGGCTGTCGCTGGACGACTCGGTGGAGAAGTGGCTCCCGGGCGCGGTCCGGGGCAACGGCCACGACGGCAGCCGGATCACCCTCCGCCAGCTCCTCAACCACACCAGCGGCATCTTCGACTACCTGGCGGATCAGGACTTCCAGGAGACGTACGCGACCTCCGACGGCTTCTTCGAGCACCGCTACGACGAGATGTCCCCCGAGGGCCTGCTGGCCTTCGCCATGGCCAACAAGCCGTACTTCGCCCCCGGCGAAGGCTGGCACTACTCCAACACCAACTACGTACTGTCCGCCCGGGTCATCGAGCAGGCCACGGGCCGTCCGTACGGCGCGGAGATCCGCCGCCGCATCATCGCTCCCCTGCACCTGACCGGCACCTCGGTGCCCGGCACGACACCCACCCTCCCGAGGCCCAGCAGCCGCACCTACGCCAAGCTGGCGCCGACGACGACCGGACCGACGTACGACGTCACGGAGTTCAACCCGGCCCTGGCCTATGGCGGCGGCGAGATGATCTCCACCTCGGCCGACCTGAACCGCTTCTACTCGGCCCTGCTGCGCGGCAGGCTGCTCCCGCCGCGCCAGTTGAAGCAGATGAAGACCACCGTGAAGGTCGACCGGGCCCCTGAGGCGGGTTACGGCCTCGGCCTCATCGACCGGCGGCTCAGCTGCGGCGTCCATGTCTGGGGCCACAGCGGGGACATCATCGGCTCCGTCTCCGAGGCCGTGACGACACCCGACGGCCGCCACTCCCTGGCCTTCAACTTCAACGGGAACTGGTCCGGGGACACGGACGCGGTGATCGAGGCCGAGTTCTGCGGCGAGTGACCGTCCCGCACCGCACACCCCCGCCCCGCCGCACGCCGATTGGCCTGATCCGGATCAACCGGCGTGCGGTGCCTCAACCTTGGCACCCGCCCCAGGGGTCTCCCTCCCCGACCACGCTCAACAGGGGCGTGGCCGGGAGCAAGGGGGAACAGGACATGACCGTACGGACGACACGCACGGCCCTGGTCGCGGCGACGGCGGTGGCGCTGTCGGTGGCCCTCGCGGCCCCCGCGCCGGCGGCGACGCCCGCCGCGGGAACGGGCGGCCACGACGCGACGCGCAAGGCCATGGAGGCCGCGGTCGACGCCGGGGTGCCCGGCGTGACGGCCACGGCGAAGGACCCGCACGGCACCTGGTCGGCGACCGCGGGCGTCGGCAACCTCAGGACGGGGAAGCCGCGTTCGGCGGAGGACCGCTACCGGGTGGGGAGCATCACCAAGACCTTCGTCGCCACGGTGCTGCTCCAGCTGGAGGCGGAGGGCAGGCTGTCGCTGGACGACTCGGTGGAGAAGTGGCTGCCGGGCGCGGTCCGGGGCAACGGCCACGACGGCAGCCGGATCACCCTCCGCCAGCTCCTCAACCACACCAGCGGCATCTTCAACTACACGGCCGACGAGGACTTCGGACGCACGTACTTCCTCAAGGACGGCTTCTTCGAGCACCGCTACGACACCAAGAAGCCCGAGGAACTCGTCGCGCTCGCCATGACCCACGAGCCGGACTTCGAGCCCGGCACATCCTGGAACTACTCCAACACCAACTTCGTGATCGCCGGAATGGTGATCGAGAAGGCCACCGGCCGCCCGTACGGCGAGGAGGTGCGCCGCCGCATCATCGCTCCCCTGCACCTGACCGCCACGTCCGTCCCGGGCACCCGCGTGACCGTCCCCGGCCCCAGCAGCCGCGCCTACTCCAAGCTCGCCGAGACGGCCACCGGACCGACGTACGACGTCACGAGGCTCAATCCGTCGCTCGCCTACGCGGCCGGCGAGATGATCTCCAACTCCACCGACCTCGGCCGCTTCTACACCGCCCTCCTGCGCGGCAAGCTCCTCCCGCGCGAGCAGCTGGCCGAGATGACCACGACGGTCCCCGTCAACGAGGCCGCCGGCTACGGCCTCGGCCTGATGAAGGCCGAGCTGAGCTGTGGCGTCACGGTCTGGGGTCACGGTGGCGGCATCCACGGCTCCATATCCGAGGCGGTCACCACGAAGGACGGCCGCCATTCCCTGGCGTTCAACCTCAACGGCGACTGGTCGGGGGACACGGGAGCCGTGATCGAGGCCGAGTTCTGCGGGCAGGCCCGGCAGACCCCGGAGAAGGCCCGCGGCTTCGAGCACGCCCGGAACACCTGGTTCGGCCCCGCCGCCCTCCGCGACCTTGGGTGAGTCAGCGGGGACGCGTCCGGGTGCCCGGCCCTCCGCCGAGGAAAGCCGGGCACCCGGCGTTCACGCCCGGTACTCCACCAGCACCGGCGTCTCCCCGTACTCCACCCGCTCACCCGGCCGCACCCGCTCGCTGCCGCCGTCCATCCGGCGCACCAGAGCGGCCTCCTCTCCCAACCGGTCGCCCGCCCGGCCGTGTTGAGTCCACCGGATCGCCAGCCAGGGGCCTTGTCCCACCGAGTCGGACTCACCGTCCTGGCCGCGCCGGAAGACGCACTCGAAGACGCCGTCCGGCAGCCCCACGCCCCGCCCCTTCCCGCAGGAGGTGATCCGCGTGTCCGCGAGCCAGCCGTGCAACCGCCCGATACGGCGGCCCGCCTCCGTGGGCCGGCCGCCGACGGGCTGGACGACCAGCGGGATGTTCCTGCTGCCCCAGGCGTAGAAATACATCCGGTCAACGTTCGACTTGCGGACGTAGAGGCCGACCAGATAGAAGCGCACGGCGTAGTCGTTGGCGCGCCGGGCGGACAGCTTGGCCCCGTCGTCGATCTCGGCGCCCGGGCCGGTGTTCCACACGCGCTGGCCCTCGTTGTGCTCCCGGAAGACGTCCTCGGCCCTGGCCGCGAGCTCGATGATCTCCTCGGGCGGTCCGTCGGCCCGGCGCGGGTGCAGTTTCAGTGCGGCGGCGTCGCAGAACTCGTAGGCGCCGGTGCGGACGAACTTCGCGAGCAGCGCCCTGCCCTCGGGCTCCCACAGCTTGCCGAAGGAGGGGCAGGCCACCTTCGCGTCCGGGTCGGCCCGCTCGATGATGCGGGCGGCCCTGCGCACCATCTCGGCCAGCGTGGACATGTCCCCGTCGTAGTGGGAGGTGGCCCCCACGCTGTCCCACAGTTCGTACGCGCCGATCCGGGAGCGGTAGCGGGTGGCGACCTTCTCGACGAAGTGGTCCCAGTCGGCCAGGTCGTCGGGGGGTGCGGCGCGCGAGTCGTCCGGGTACGGCGTCTTCGGGCCGCCGGGAGCGGCCCAGCCGGGGGTGCCGCCGAAGACGAACACGATGGGCAGTCGTGCGCGTTCGGCGCCCCGCACCGAACGTTCGAGGATCTCCCAGTCGAACTTGCCCCGCTCCGGCTCGACCTGGGCCCAGCGGGTCTCGCTCTCCCATAAGCGGACACCACCGACGTCGAAGCCGGGCATGAGGCCGGTGTCGGTGTTCATCGTGATGCCGAAGAACTCGGGGTCGAGCGGCTTGGGCGCCAGGGCCCAGTAAGGGCCGTCCACCTGCTGGCCCTCCGGGCTGTCGCCTGCCTTGCCGGCCGTCGTGCCGTCCGTTCCGCCGTCCGGGCCCTGGCCCGGCAGCCCGTCGAGGGTGACGGCACTCGCGGCGGCGGAGGTGGCGAGGAGGAGAGTGATCAGAAGGGTGCGCAGGCGCAGGCTCAGTCGTTGCCGTCGCCGTCGGGTGAACCAGGTGACGGGCCACGGGCGTCGATGCCCGGTCCCGACAACCGGACCGGCGGCGACGTCCTCCCTCTCAGCTTCGGCCTCCCTCTCAGCTTCGGCCTCCGCCTCCGCTTCGGCCTCCGCCTGCGCCGATGCCTCCGCGTCCGCCCGCGCCCAGGCCGAGTACAGGCGGTCCAGATCCTCCTGACCGGCCCCGCACACCCGTGCGATCCGCTCGACCACGCCGAAGCTGGCGGGGACGGTCAGGCCCTGGCAGTAGCGGTGCACCGAGGACCGGCTCAGGCCCGTACGGCTCGCGAGCGCGGTGTAACTGCGTCCGCTGCGCTCCTTCAACTCCTGAAGAAGATCGGCCAGTTGGTGACTCGCCGCCATAGGCACGCCCCCTTCGTCCCACGGTCGCCGAACATAGCAGGCAGGGCTGGTTCCAGCGTCCCACCGTCCCAGCGGGACGCCATCCACTTGCCAGGGACACGCCCCGTCGAGAGGGTCGTCCACGCCGCCGTTCGGGGGATCGGCGGCTGCTCAAGACCATCGGGGGAAAGCAACGTGCTACGTGTCCATTTCACCGCCGCGGACCTCGTCCGCACCCGGGTCTCGGACGGAGCCGATCCACTCTGGGAGACCGTCCTGAGTCTGCACCGCCTACGGGACAGGACGCCCGATCCGGCCCTGGCCGGCTGGCTCCGTCCAGGCCGTGGCGCCAGGCAGTCGGCGCGGGTGATGCTGCTGGCCCTCGTGCCGCCGCGTGGGTACTTCCCGGACTTCCTCACACCCGCGGCGGGAGCGGCCGGAGTGGACCTCGGCCTGGAGGCGCTGATGTCCACTCCGCGCACCCGGCTGCGTGCCGAGCTCACCGTCCTGGGCGACCGCAACCCGCTGCCCTCCTGGGCCGGTTCCCTGGCGGCCGGCGAACCCGCGACGCTGCGCCGGCTCGCCGGCTCCGTGCGGACGTACTACGACGGGACGCTCGGCCCCAACTGGCCCCGCATCAGCCGCCGTGCGGACGCCGACCGCGCCCTGCGCCTGCACGCGCTGTGGCACGGCGGCGCGGAGGCGATGCTGCGGACGTACGGCCCTGCGATGCGGTGGCGCCCGCCGGTGCTCGAAGTCGTGTACCCGGTCGACCGCGACCTGCACCTGGACGGGCGCGGGCTGCTCCTGGTGCCGTCCTGCTTCGCCCGCAGCCCGGTCGCCCTGGCGGACACCGCGCTGCCGCCGACGCTCGTCTACCCGGTGGCCCGGCCACGGACGGCCGACGACACTCCGCGCACGCACAAGGGCCTGGCCCCGCTGCTCGGCCACACCCGGGCCGCGGTCCTCCAGGCGCTCGGGGGCGACCCCACCACGACCGAGCTGGCGCGCCGGGCCGGCGTCTCGCTCTCCTCGGCGAGCGAGCACGCCGCCGTCCTGCGCGGCGCGGGCCTGGTCTCCAGCGTCCGGCAGAACAACGCCGTGCGGCACGCGCTGACGCCCCTGGGTTCGGCCCTCCTGAGAACGGACCGGGCCTAGCGGGTGCGCCTCCGCCGAGGGGCCCGGCACTCCTCGATCGCCTCGCGAAGAAGCCGTACGGCCTCCTCGACCGCCCCGTCCGCGAGATTCCCGTAGCCGAGGACCAGGCCGTGATCGGTGTGGTCCTCGGTGGCGTGGTAGGCGGTGAGGTCGGCGATGCGCAACGACCGCGCACCGGCCGCCCGGACCACGGCGGCCGTGTCCGTGCCGGCGGGCAACCGCAGGAGGAGATGGAGCCCGGCCGCGACGCCGGACACGGGAGCATCCGGCACCTGTTCGGCGAGGGCCCGCACCAGCGCGTCACGCCGGTCCCGGTACCGCTTCCGGCAGGCCCGGAGATATCGGTCGTGGGCGCCCGACTCCAGCAGCTCGGCGAAGGCGAGCTGGTCGAGGGTCGGGGGCTGGGCCGCCGTCTGGTCGGATTCGTGCAGGTGCCGGGTCCAGCGGGGCGGGGCCACGATCCAGCCGATGCCGAGCGCCGGGGACAGGATCTTGCTCAGCGACTTGAACAGGACGACACGGGACGGGTCCATGCCCTGGAGCGCGGCGACCGGGCGGCGGTCGTAGCGGAACTCCGCGTCGTAGTCGTCCTCCAGGACGACGCCGTCCACCTGGCGCGCCCACCGCAGCAGGGCGGCGCGCCGCTCGGGGGCGAGGACGGTGCCCAGCGGGAACTGGTGCGCGGGGGTGGTCAGGACAGCCCGAAGGGTGGTGTGCGCGGAGAGTTCGTCGACGCGCAGGCCGCCGTCGTCCGTGCGCACGGGCACCGGCTCCAGACCGGCGGCGCGGATCACGTCCCGCAGCCGTGTCCAGCCCGGCTCCTCGCAGCCGACCGCGGTGATGCCCTCGGCGCGCAGGGCGTGGCAGACGCGCCGCACCCCGTCGGTCACGCTCGTGCACACCGTCACGTCGTCCGGGGTCGCCGAGGCGCCGCGGGAGCGGCCCAGATAGGCGACGAGCAGCCGTCTGAGCCGGGGATGGCCGCCGGCCGGCGGATATCCGAACTCCGTGAACGCCGTGGTGGTCACCTGTGCCCGTACGGCCTCGGCCCACCGGCGGCGCGGGAACGCGCGCAGGTCCGGCAGACCCGGTCCGAGGTCGAAGCGCGCCTCGGGAAGGCGGCGCGGTGCGCGGCGCCCGGCGGCGGCGTCCGCGTCCCTCGTCCAGCGCACCCGGGTGGCGGAGCCGGTCCGCGCCTCCAGATACCCCTCGGCGACCAGCTGGCCGTACGCCTCCGTGACCGCCCAGCGCGAACATCCGAGGTCGGCGGCGAGCTGCCGGCTGGGCGGCAGCGCGGTGCCGACCTCGACGCGCCCGTCCCTGATCGCCGTACGCAGCGCCCGCTTCACCCGCTCGTGCAGCGGTCCGTCGCCGGGCCGCCCCAGCTGGAGCAGCAGATCGCCCGCCAGATTGGTCTGTGATTCCCGCATGCCATTGGACGGTAGCAGCGAGCCATTCCTGGCTACCTTCGGTTCATCGACGAGTGCGTGGAGACGAAGGAGGCCCTCGTGGCCGCAGTGCGACGTTCGGTGCCGCTCCAGGACCAACACCCGGTGCTGCGGGGTGTGTTCGAGGACTGGCAGAGCAGGGCCGGTGTCCTGTCGGCGCTGCCGGGCGCACCGGTGGTGCCGGACGGCACCCGGCGAGGACGGTCCGGATGGCGTCGGCTGCGGATCCGCCCGGCACGGACCGCGGACACGAGGAGGGGCCGCCGGTCAGGCCCGGCGGCCCCTCCTCTCCCCTCCTGATGCCGCACCGGTCCGTCACTACCGCGGCAGCACCACGACATACGCGGCCGGATCGCGGTCCGCCGCGGCCATCAGCGCCGTACGGACCACCGCGGCCTGCTGCTCCATCGAGTCCCGGAGCTTCTTCGGGGTGATGTGGACGACCGTGATGCCGAGCCGCTCCAGATGCTCGCGCTTGCGGGCGTACTCGGACCAGAGGGCGTCGTCGTCCTGCCGATGGCCTTGGCGGGGCGCGCGGGTGTCCAGTTCGACGGCGACAGCCTGGTCGGGCCAGTAGGCGTCCAGGCCGCCGAGGTGAGGGCCGCCGGGCAGACGCAGGTCGACGTTCCAGACGGGGTCGGGCAGGCCGTGGACGTGGACCATCTCGTACAGCCGGTCCTCCGCGATGGCCCGGCCCTCGGCGAGCAGGGAGTCCACCGCGTCCACCACGTGCGGGCGGGACAGCAGCTTGGCCTGGTTCAACTCCCGTACCACCGCGGCCGGTTCGCAGTGTCCGGCGCGGACGGCCTCGGTCAGCAGACGGCGTACGGCGCCCGCGTCCGTCAGTTCGGCGACCGCGTCGGCGAGGGCACGCGGGACGGGGGCCACGGGAAGGCCGGTGACCTGCTGGGGGGTGGGGAGCGACGGGGTGCGCAGGACGCGGGCGCAGCCGGTGGAGCGCAGCCGGCGCATACGGGGGACCAGGACGTCGATCGTGTCCAGGGCGGTCAGCGGCGGCGTGGCGGAGAAGCCGTGCAGGGTCAGCGCCGCGAGGCCCGTGATCACCGCGTCGGGGTAGGCGGGGGCGGTGTGTTCCTGGCCGGGGTTCGGCTGGGACGGCACCCCGGGCGAGCGTTCCCGCGCCGCGTACATCAGCACCGCGTGCAGGCGCTCCTCGCTGGTCGGCGGGCCGGGGTGGAGCAGCAGGACGCCGGGGAGGATCTGCTGCCAGGGGCCGCCGGGTCGGCACTGCTCGTTCATCTCGGCGGTCGCCACGCCGTGCGACTTCAGCTGTGCGGCCGTCATGACACGGCGGTGCACCTCGGAGAGGTGACGAAGGGGGCGGGGGGAGAGCG
>NZ_JAKEIP010000181.1 GCF_021474425.1 Streptomyces muensis
CCCCGGCCACCGCCCCCACCGACAACCCCCCACACGACGACTTCAACGGCGACGGCTACCCCGACCTCGCGGTCGCGGCGCCCGAGGCGACCGTCGACGGGAAGACGCGGGCCGGGTACGTCGCCGTGGTGTACGGGTCGGCGGGCGGGCTGGACACCGGCTCCAAGCAGGTCGTCAGCCAGAACACCCCCGGCGTCACCGACTCCGCCGAGACCGACGACCGGTTCGGCAGCGCGGTCAGCAGCGCCGACCTCGACCGGGACGGCTACGCGGACCTGATCGTCGGCGTCACCGGTGAGGACTCCGTCGAGGGCGGTGCCGAGACCGGGCTAGTGCAGGTGGTCTGGGGCGGCGCGGACGGGCTGTCCGGCGGGGCGGCGCTGGCGTACGGGCACGACACCTACGACCGGCTCAGCGCCCGCGCGCAGCTCGCCGTCGGGGACGTCGACGGCGACGGAGCCCCGGACCTGGTCGTCGTCAAAGGACTCACCGACCTGCGGATCGTCAAGGGCCCCTTCGGGCGGGACGGTTCCGCGAGCGGCGGGGAGCAGATCGTCCACGACGACTCCGACCCCCGTTTCCTCGACCTGGCCACCGGTGACGTGAACGGCGACGGCATCGACGACGTCGTCGGCACCATGAACGACGGCGACGAGTACGACGCCCGGCGCGTCACCTACTGGCAGGGCACGCGGGACGGGCTCGCCGCGGGGGTCGTGCTGCGTGACGGCAGGGGCTGGCGGGTGCAGGGCGGTGAGTCGCTCGACCTCGGCGATGTGAACGGGGACGGCTACGAGGACATCGTGGTCGGCCGGCCCGTCGACGGCTACGACAGCGACGTCGACACCCCGATACCCCTGGGCGGCCGGGTCGCCTTCGTCCCGGGCTCCGCGGACGGCCCCGTCGGCACCGAGGCGAGGTACGTCAACCAGGACAGCGCCGGAGTCCCGGGCGCCGCCGAGCGCTCCGACGGCTTCGGCTCCGACGTCTCGGTCGCCGACGTCGACGGCGACGGGTACGCCGATGTGTCGACGGGCGTGCCCGGCGAGGACTTCGACAGGCTGAGCAACGCCGGCGGGGCGATCGTGCTGCGCGGCGGCGCGAACGGGCTGACCGGCGCCGGTGCCGCGGGCGTCAACCAGGACACGGCCGGTGTGCCGGGCGCGGCGGAGTCCGACGACGCCTTCGGCCGCACCACCCACCTGGTCGACGGCAACGGGGACGGCCGCGCCGAACTCGTCGTCGGCGCGCCCGGGGAGAACGCGAACGCCGGGGCGGTGTGGGTGTTCAGGTCGACGTCGGCCGGGGTCACCCCGACCGGGTCCTTCACCTTCGGAGCCGGAACCCTCGGCACGGTCGCCGCGAACGCGAAGCTCGGCTCCGGGTTCAACTACTGATCGACCGCCAGACCCGTTGCGGCAAGGGCACGTTCCCGTGCCGTGACGGGTTTTCTGTTGTCTCCCTATTTGTCATGCACGCGAAGCTCGCAGTTCAGCGGTCGGACCGCCCTCGGGCGTGAGCATCCGAAGTGTCCAAGAGGCCAGCGAGGCAGGGGAGTTCGCCGATGACCGGTGTTTCCGGATCCGTATCGCCCGACCGACGCCGCTTTCTGACCGCCGGCGCGGCGGTCCTCGGCGCGGCGGCGTCCGCCCAGCTGTGGCTGCCGAGCGCGGCCCGGGCCGCGGAGACCCCGCTGCCCGACGGCGTGTTCAGCCTGGGCGTCGCCTCCGGTGACCCGCTGCCCGACGGCGTCGTGCTGTGGACGCGCCTCGCCCCGGACCCGCTGAACGGCGGCGGCATGCCCGACCGCGTGGTGTCCGTGGAGTGGGAGATCGCCGAGGACGAGCGGTTCAGAAAGCCGGTGCGCCGCGGCGTCGCCCAGGCCCGGCCGGAGCTCGGTCACAGCGTCCACGTCGACGTACGACGGCTGCGCCCGGGACGTACGTACTGGTACCGCTTCCGCGTGAGCGGACAGATCTCGCCGACCGGCCGCACCCGCACCGCGCCCCACCCGACGAGCTCCGGCGGCCGGCTGCGCATGGCGCTGGCGTCCTGCCAGAACTGGCAGCACGGCTGGTTCACGCCGTACGCCGACATGCTGGACCAGGACCCCGACTTCGTCCTCTTCGTCGGCGACTACATCTACGAGTCGACGCCGTCGGCGACCGGCGTGCGGCGGCACGAGGGCACGGGCGAGCCGTTCAGCCTGGTCCAGTACCGCAACCGGTACGCCCAGTACCGCACCGACCCGGACCTCGCCGCGATGCACGCGAACGCGCCCTGGGTGGTCACCTTCGACGACCACGAGGTCGACAACGACTTCGCCGGCGACATCCCGCAGGACCCGGACAAGCAGCCGCACGACGCGTTCGTGGCCCGGCTGACCGCGGCCTACCAGGCGTACTACGAACACATGCCGGTCCGGGCGAGCGCCGTCCCGAACGGCCCGCACATCCAGATGTATCGGCGCCTGGAGTTCGGCCGCCTCGCCCGGCTCAGCGTGCTGGACACCCGCCAGTACCGCAGCGACCAGGCCAAGAGCCAGGAAGGCGCCCAGGATCCCTCGCTCACCATGCTGGGTGCCGAGCAGAAGCAGTGGCTGCTCGACGGGCTGCGGCACTCGCCGGCCCGCTGGAACATGATCGGCTCGCAGATCATGATGGCCGAGACCGACCTCAAGGTCGGCGAGGGCAAGCTCTGGTACTACGACGCCTGGGACGGCTACCAGGTCGAACGAGGCGCCCTGATGGGGGAGTTGAAGAAGGTCCGCAACCCGGTCGTGTTCACCGGCGACCGCCATCTGACGATGATCAGCGACCTCAAGGAGGACTACGCCGACCCGGGCTCGGCCGTCGTGGGCGCGGAGTTCGTCGGTACGTCCATCTCCAGCAACGGCGACCAGGACCAGGCCGCCTTCCACAAGGAGTGGGACCCGCGTCTGCCGGACAACCCGCACTGGAAGCTGCTCGACGCCCACCGCGGCTACCACCTCTTCGACATCCGCCGCGACGGCATCGACGCACAGGTGCGGATCGTGGACACGGTGCGGCAGCAGTCCGCCACGCCGAGCACGCTGGCGAGGCTGCGGGTCGAGGCGGGACGGCCGGGCGTCGAGGTCGTGTAACGCCTGGTGGGGGACCTGGTACTCATCCATGTCCCAGGTCACTCTCAGCGCGGTCTCAGGAAGGTCTCTTACCGTCCTCTGACCATGGAGACCGACTGTACGAGAGATGAATCCCCGGCCGGCGGCGGCGTGCTCACCCCGCTGCCCGCCGGGACCCGGCTGCTGCACATCGGCCCGCACAAGACGGGCACGACCTCGATCCAGGGCGCCCTGTTCGCGGCGAAGGACGAGATGGCCCGGCACGGCGTCGCCTGGCCCGCCACCACCAGGCACCCCATGGAGGCGGTCCTGGCCGCCTGCGCCCGCACCGCGATGATGGGCGACACCACGCCGACCGAGCGGCACTGGGAGCGGCTGCTGGAACAGGTGCGCGCCACCGGCCGGCGCACCTCCGTGATCAGCAGCGAGTTCTTCGCCGACGCCCCCGAGGGCGACACGATCGGGCGGATCGTCGAGCAGCTCGGCGGCGACCGCGTGCACGTCCTGGTCACGCTGCGCCCGCTGGCGCGGATCATGCCCTCGCAGTGGCAGCAGTACGTGCAGAACGGTCTGCGCATGGGCTACGGGGACTGGCTGGAGCACATGCTCAGGAAGCCGCCGTACGAGAAGCCCAACCCGAGCTTCTGGCACCGGCACCGGCACGACCGGCTCGTCGAGCGGTGGGCCCGGGTGGTGGGCCCCGAGCGGGTCACCGTCGTCGTGGTCGACGACCGGGACCGCGAGGGCCTGACCCGTACCTTCGAGGCGCTGCTGGGGCTGCCCACGGGGCTGCTCGAGCCCGTTCCGGACGCGGCGAATCGCTCGCTCACCCTCGCCGAGACCGAAATGCTGCGGAATCTTAATAAGGAATTCCGCGCCAATGAACTGCCCGCGGAGCTCTATTCACAGCTGGTCCGGAACGGTGCTGTGATGCATATGAAGAACACGTGCACCCCTGGTTTCGGAGACGTGAAGATTCGGACCCCGCAGTGGGCCGTCGAGGCCGCCGCCGAGATCGGTGCGGAGATCGCGGAGCGTATTGAAGGGACGGGCGTACGAGTCATCGGCGACATGCGCCTTTTGTCCGCGGTTCAGCTGTCCGCCGCACAGCAGCCGGCGCCCCGGTCCGATCCGGATCCGCGCATCGCCCCCGAGGTCGCCGCACACGCGCTGTACGGGGCTCTCGCGGCGGCGGCCGCGGCTCCCCCGCGGCACACCGCGGCCGCCAAGTCGCGCACGGTTCACCAGACGTCGTCGAAGGAACTCGTGCGGGTACTCGGCCACCGTTGCCTCAAGCGGCTACGGCTTCGCTGAGCCTGTGCCGTTACTCACAGCAATTACCGGGAACCCTCGCAGGGCCTCTCGGTAATGGCCATGCGTACAAGGTGAATGAGAGGTTGCGCGCACATATGCGGCCGGGGACGCTCACCTTGCACTGCGGTAACCCCAAGTGGGACCATTTCCAAGTTCCCAGTCGCCACAAGGTAGGTCACCTGTGTCCCAGCACATAGCCAAGCCCCGTACCACCGCAGTGATCCTGGCCGGCGGTACCGGTCAGCGCGTGGGTCTGTCGATCCCCAAGCAGCTGCTGAAGATCGCCGGCAAGGCAGTCATCGAGCACACCCTGACCACCTTCGAGAAGGCCGACTCGATCGACGACGTCATCGTGCTGATGGCGCCCGGGTACGTGCCGGACATCGAGAAGATCGTCGCCAAGGCCGGGTTCACGAAGGTAAAGAAGATCATCGAGGGCGGCTCGACGCGGAACGAGACCACCGAGCGCGCCATCTCCGCCCTCGGCGAGGGCCTGGCCGAGGGCGAGGACCTCAACGTCCTCTTCCACGACGCCGTACGCCCCCTGCTGTCACAGCGTGTCATCGACGACTGCGTCGTGGCCCTGGAGCGCTTCCAGGCCGTCGACGTCGCCATCCCGTCCGCCGACACCATCATCGTCACGCGCACGCACGGCGAGGACGGCGAGTTCATCACCGAGATCCCGGACCGCTCCCGGCTGCGCCGCGGCCAGACGCCGCAGGCGTTCAAGCTGTCCACGATCAAGCGGGCCTACGAGGTGGCCGCCGGCGACCCCAACTTCCAGGCCACGGACGACTGCTCGGTCGTGCTCAAGTACCTGCCGGACGTGCCGATCCACGTCGTCGCGGGCGACGAGTACAACATGAAGGTCACCCAGCCCGTCGACGTCTTCATCGCCGACAAGCTGTTCCAGCTGGGCTCCACCGCCGCTCCCGAGCAGGTCGGCGAGGAGGCCTACCGCGAGTTGCTGACGGACAAGACGGTCGTCGTCTTCGGCGGCAGCTACGGCATCGGCAAGGACATCGCCGAACTCGCCGAGTCCTACGGCGCCAAGGTGTACGCGCTCGGCCGCTCCACCACCGGCACCCACGTGGAGAACCCGGAGGAGGTCGACGACGCGCTGTCCAAGGCGTACGCCGAGACCGGACGCATCGACTACGTCGTCAACACCGCCGGTGTGCTGCGCATCGGCAAGCTCGCCGAGACCGACAACGCCACCATCGAGGAGGCGCTGAAGGTCAACTACCTGGCCCCGGTGCAGATCGCGCGCTCCTCGTACAAGTACCTGTCCGAGACCAAGGGCCAGTTGCTGCTCTACACCTCCAGCAGCTACACCCGCGGCCGCGCCGAGTACAGCCTGTACTCCTCGACCAAGGCCGCCATGGTGAACCTCACCCAGGCGCTGTCCGACGAGTGGGCCGGCGACGGCATCCGCGTCAACTGCATCAACCCCGAGCGCACCGCCACCCCGATGCGCACCAAGGCCTTCGGCCAGGAGCCCTCGGGCAGCCTGCTCTCCTCCGAGGCCGTCGCCCGGACCTCCCTGGACGTGCTGCTCTCCGAGCTGACCGGCCATGTGATCGACGTCCGCCAGCAGGACCCGACGGCGCCCGCCGGCAAGGCGTCCGGCTTCGAGCAGGCGCTGGCCAGTGTTCTGGACCGCCAGGACGGCATGGCATAATCAACTGTTAATAGCCTTATGGAATTCAGGCCTCTGCGATTCTTCGTTCACGAAGAATTCACAGGGGCCTGAGTCCTTCCCCCTTCAGACCGGCCCCTCTCCCTGAGCAGGTTCTCCGTGATATCCACCGCTATTCGCGTCGCCCGGGTGGGCAGCGCGGCCGAGCTGGCCGCGGCGGTCTTCATGATGCTGGGCTTCCCGGCACTCATGCTGGCCGCGCTCGTCCCGAGCGTCCCCGCCTTCGCGGCCGCGGCCGCCGTGACGTACCTGGCGGACCACTATCTGCACCGCAAGAGCAGCTATCTGGTCAACCGCCTGAGCAAGGTGCGGGCAGGTCTGTCGATCCGGTTCCTGATCAGACAGCTTCTGCTGATCCTGCTGCTGGCCCGCCTCGGCCTCGCGGACGACCTGATCTACTACGGTGCCATCGCCTGCTTCATCGCCTTCTACGGCCTCCAGGCCCCGCACGGCGCGCTGGTCACCCTGATCCGCAACCGCCGCCGTATGCCGGTCGCCACCCGCAACATCGACCTCGCCTCGCGCATCCGCATCCCGGACGCCCCGCCGCGCGCGCTGCTGCACCGCTCCGCCGAGAAGATGCTCCACCTCGACCTCGCGGCCGTCGCCGGCATCCTCGTCTCGGCGTCCCTGAAGTCGGCCGTGACCGGCTTCGTCGGCATCGGCATCACGATCGGCGTGGGCAGCCTGTACGTGCTGGCGCTCGTCCCGTACGTCCGCGGCCCGAAGATCCCGCCGAACGCCGACAAGGTCCTGGCCGCCCTCGACGCCTGGCTGGCCGAGTACCGGCCCGAGACGGTGCTGTACTTCTCCGGCTCCAAGGACTCCGCGTACCAGGTCAACATGTGGCTGGAGACCATGGAGCAGCTGGACACCAGGCCGCTGATCATCCTGCGTGAGCGGGTCATCCTGAACAACCTGGCGCCCACCACGGTCCCCGTCATCTGCGTGCCCGGCGGTGTGCACCTGATGAACCTGAACCTGTCCAACGTGCGCGTCGCCCTGTACGCGGCGAACGTCGGCAAGAACATCCACCTGCTGCGCGTGCCCACCATGAAGCACGTCTTCATCGGCCACGGCGACAGCGACAAGCTGGCCAGCGTCAACCCGTACAGCAAGGTCTACGACGAGGTGTGGACCGCTGGCCGCGCGGGCCGCGACCGCTACGCGATAGCCGACGTCGGCATCCGCGACGACGACATCGTCGAGGTCGGCCGCCCGCAGCTGGCCCCGATCCAGGGCTGGAACGGCGTCCCCGAGGGACGGATCCCGACGGTCCTCTACGCGCCGACCTGGGAGGGCTGGGACGGCAACCCCGGCAACACCTCGCTGGTGCTCGCCGGTGAGAACATCGTGAAGCAGCTGGTCAAGGCCGATCCGCCGGTCCGCGTCCTGTACAAGCCGCACCCCTTCACCGGCACCGTCAGCAAGGCGGCCGGCGCCGCGCACCGCCGGATCACCGCCCTGGTCCAGAAGGCCGCCGCCGAGCGCGCCACCGACCCGCGCTTCACCGCCGACGCCGCCGCGCAGGCCGCCGCCAAGGCCGAGCTGACCCGTATCGAGGCCCGCCTCGCCGAGCTGTCCGGCAAGGCCGTCGGCAGCGGCAAGGGCGGCGACGAGGCCGAGGCCACCCGCGACGGGCTGGTCGACGTGGCCCGGCACGAGGAGGTCGCCCGGCTGCGCGCCGAGTGGAACACCGCGTACTGGCGGTCCTTCGGCGGCCACGAGCACCGCGTCATCACGGGCGCCGAGCCGCGTCTCTACGACTGCTTCAACGTCTCCGACGCGATGGTCTCCGACATCTCCAGCGTCGTCTCCGACTTCATCGCCAGCGGCAAGCCGTACGCCGTGACGGACTCCGCCGAGCTGGGCGTGGAGGAGTTCAAGCGGCAGAACACCGCGGTGCGCGCCGCCACGATCCTGTCCAACAGCGCGGCCGAGCTGGGCGAGCTGCTGGACGCCGTACGGGACCCGGCGGCGGACCCGCTGGCCGAGGACCGTGGCGACCTCAAGCGGTATCTGCTCGGCCCGGACGAGCCGACGTCCATCGACCAGTTCAACACCGCCGTGGCGAACCTCGCGATCAAGGCGGAGGCGCGCAACGTCGGCCAGGTGTCACGGGCGGCGGCCGTGACCGCCGAGGCCGAGGCCGAGCCGGCGAGCGTGCCCGCCCAGCGGGTCGCGGCGGCAGGGGACGACGTGACGGCCTGACCCCGCGGAACAGCCGAACAGCAGACGGCGCGGCCCCCGAGGAGCGACTCCTCGGGGGCCGCGCCGTTTCTGACGGGCCTCTTACCGTGCCCGATTAACGTAATCCCATGTCAGTTGATGTTTGTGATGTGGATCACGAAAACACAGGTTCTAGGCAACCGGTTGCATCCCTTGGCCGTCTACCAGGTAGCCAAAGAGGCGATACGGGGGAGATATCCCGTTAATGAGGGGGAAACGTGACCGCTGCGCAGCCTGATGTGAGCGTGATCATCGGGGCGTACGAAGCGATGCCGTATCTCGTCGAGTGTCTGGCGTCCATCGAGGCACAGACCATCGACCCGGAGCGCATCGAGGTCATCGCCGTCGACGACGGTTCGACGGACGGGACGGGAGAGTGCCTGGAGGAGTTCGCGGCGCGGGCGGCGATGCCGGTGACCGTGATCCGGCAGGAGAACTCCGGCGGGCCGAGCGGCCCGCGCAACGTCGGCCTGGGCAAGGCGGCCGGGCGGTACGTGTTCTTCCTCGACGCCGACGACCGGCTGGGCCCCGAGGCCCTGCAGCGCATGGTCGCGATGGCGGACAAGAACGGCACGGATGTCGTGCTCGGCAAGGTCGAGGGCGTCAACCGCACCGCGCCCAAGTCGATGTGGGGCAAGACGCTGGACCGGACCGACGTCTACTCCTCCAACATCAAGTTCACCCTCAGCGCGCAGAAGCTGTTCCGCCGCGAGCTGCTGACCCGGCACAACATGCGCTTCGACGAGTCCCTGTGGACCGGCGAGGACGCGCTGTTCACGATGGAGGCCTATCTGCGGGCCGACGGCGTCTCCGTGGTCGCCGACTACACCTGCTACTACCTGGTCGGCCGCGACGACGGCAAGCATGTGACGAAGAGCGGCGGTTACACCCTGCGCTTCGACTCCGCGCGCGCCCTGATGAACCTGATCGCCGAGCTCGTACCCGCCGGCGACCGCCGCGACCTGCTCATGGTCCGCCCGTTCCTCATCACGCTGCTCCCGCAGTTCGGGCCCGTGTACGCCAGGGACAGCGAGGAGGTCAGGCAGCACAAGCTGGAACTGGCCAAGCCTCTGATGGACGCCCACTGGACCCCGGACATCGCCCGCCGCCTCAAGGTCGGGGAACGACTGCGGCTGCACCTGGTCGCCGCCCAGCGCCCCGATCTCCTGCTGCCCGTCGTGGAGTTCGTCAAGGCCAAGAAGCAGGCGGCGGCCCTCCTGGAGAAGAAGGGCCGCCGCGTCTACCTCGTCTACCCGCACTTCAGGGACCGGGCGGCGGGGATACCCGACAGCGTCTACCTCGCCGAACCCCGCGAGGCCCGCGCCTTCCACGGGTATCGCGAGGGCGGCGCCGACTCCTTCCTGCGACGCGCGACGCGCAAGGCGCGCCGCGTGCTGAGGTCCTCGGGCCGGCCTACGCCGGGTGGGCGGGCCGCCGCGGCGTGACGGAGCGTCGCTGATCGGGGATCTCCGGAGTCTCCGCGGCCAGCCGCTCGGCCATCCGGGCCCGGTGCTCCAGAGCCGCCGTGCACAGCGACCGCACGGCCTCGTTGAAGCGCACCTGTGACGTCGGCTCGTCCGGCCCCAGCAGGTGCCGCTTCAACTCCGCCCGCGCCTGCACCAGTTCGTCCTTCTCGGGGTGCCGCACCGCGTCCAGCAGCTCCGGCACCCCGGCCGCGTCCGGCGTCAGCACGGTCGCCGCGCGCACGGTCGGGAAGGCCTTGCGGAACACGTCCTCCGCGAGGCCGCTGGTGTTCGCCACGGCGTACGGCTTCCCGCTCGCCAGGAAGTCGCTGATCACGCTGGACACATCGCTGATCAGCAGGTCCGCCTGGTTGAAGCAGGCGTACAGCGTGGGCCTGACGTCGGTGACGATCTGGTGCTCCCACTCGGGCAGCGACGCCCAGTAGGCCTCCTCCCAGGCCACCGTGGCCCGCGCCACCGCCTCCGCCCGTCCAGGCTCGGGCGCCGCCTGCAGCAGCATCCGCTCGACCTGATCGGCGCTCGCCCGCCCGGCGAGAGCGGTCAGCCGGTCCAACTCCGCGGTCAGCAGAGCGAGTTCACCGGTGTCGCCCGGCCGCTCCCCGGTCCGCTCCCGGTTCGCCGCCCTGATCAGCTCGCGGATCCGCAGATCGGCCGCCCCGGCCCGCGGATCGACGGACCCCGTCAGCGGATGCGGCTTGTACAGCAGCCGTACGGCCGGGTCCGCGAGCAGCGCGCGTACCAGGTTCTCGCCGGCCTCGATCACCGAGGTGTTGCCGGGATTGCCGTCCCAGCCCTCCCAGGTCGGCGCGTACAGCACGGTCGTGCACGCCCCGGCCGGCGCGCCCTCGTACGGCCGTACGCCGTCCAGCTGCGGCCGGCCGATCTCCACCACGTCCTTGTCCTCGACGCCGACCTCGGCGTACGCGTACCGCTCGCGCGCCGCCGGACCGGCCACCCACACCTCGTCGTAGGCCTTGGCGTACGGGTTGCAGGACGACAGCTTGTCGCTCTCCCCGTGGTTGACGAAGGTGTGCTTGAGCGTGGGGATGCGCAGGACCTGGGAGGTCTTGCCCGAGTTCGAGGGGTGGATGAGGACCTGCAGCGAGGACTCCTCAAGCCGCATCAGCGTGGAGACCTTCGGCAGACACAGGACCGGGACGTCGGTCGGCGCGAGCTTCTGCACCATGAACCGCTCCCGCAGCACGATCAGCGGCCGGCCGTCCAGCTTCGCCAGCGGCTCCAGCCACATGTTCGCCTGGTACGCCGAGGACGCGCCGCCGGAGAAGTACAGCCCGACCGTCGGCCGGTACTCGGCCAGCCAGGCGTCCAGCCAGGCCAGCGTCTCCCTCTCGCTCGCCGGGCGACGGCTCGGCAGCAGCCGTACGAGAAGGTCGTACAGGCCGAGGAGGGCGAGCCCCAGGGACAGCGCGATGCCGAGGGCCCCGCAGCGGGGGTCGTCGGTGGCCGCCGTGGCCAGCAGGCCCGCCGTGGCCGGGAGGCCGAAGACCAGCAGCCGGTGGGCGGGGCGGCGCAGCAGGACCGACGGGGCGGCGGACAGGCGCAGCGCGGAGGCGTCGATGTTGCGGGTGACCACCGGCAGCGTGCGGGTGCGGCGGACCAGGACCGAGACCGCCTGGATCGCGCAGTGCAGGGCGTAGAAGACGAGCAGCCCGGCGACGAGCGGCGTGTACAGCGTCTCCCGGTGCTGCTCACCGAGCCGCAGCAGCGCCACCACCAGCAGCAGGTCCCGCAGCACATGTCGCACGGTGATGTCCGCGTGCGACTTGGCGAACACCGACAGCACACCGCGGTGCCAGCGGTACAGCACGCCCTCGACGGCCATGGACACGGCCGTCGCGGCGAGCAGCAGCGGGACGTGCGGGCGCAGCGCCGCCACGGCCTGGGCGCAGAAGGCGGCGGCCAGGAGAGCCGTGACGAGTGCTCTGGCCGGGATGCGGGACAGGGGTGCGGGCAACGCGGTCACTCCAAGGTCGGCGCGGGACGTCGTGCGTCCGGGTTAACGCGCGGCGGCCTGCAGACGACACGCATGTGTCCTGGGGGCCCGGAGTGCGAGCGGGCGGTCACCGCCCGCCTGTCCGGGGGCTGGAATCCCCGCGCGCCGAACGATCCGCTTCGCGTAGATTGCCGAGCAGGCAACCGGATGCACGTGAGGGGAAAGAGCACAGGTGGCAGGGGCAAGGCAGGGTGTGCGCGAGGCCCGCAGGATCGTCGTCAAGGTGGGCTCCTCATCGCTGACCACCGCGTCCGGTGGCCTGGACGCCGACCGCGTGGACGCGCTCGTCGACGTCCTCGCCAAGAGCCGCAGCGGCGGTGAGAAGGAGGTCGTCCTCGTCTCCTCCGGCGCCATCGCGGCCGGTCTCGCCCCGCTGGGCCTGCGCCGCCGCCCCAAGGACCTGGCCCGCCAGCAGGCCGCCGCCAGCGTCGGCCAGGGCCTCCTCGTCGCCCGCTACACCGCGTCCTTCGCCCGGCACGGCGTCCGCGTCGGCCAGGTGCTGCTGACCAGCGACGACATGAGCCGCCGCGCCCACCACCGCAACGCCTCGCGCACCCTCGACAAGCTCCTCGCGATGGGCGCCTTCCCGATCGTCAACGAGAACGACACCGTCGCCACGGACGAGATCCGCTTCGGCGACAACGACCGTCTCGCGGCCCTCGTCGCCCACCTGGTCCGCGCCGACCTGCTGGTCCTGCTGTCCGACGTGGACGGCGTGTACGACGGCGACCCCAGCAAGCCGGGTACGTCGCGGATAGCGGAGGTACGGGGGCCGGAGGACCTCGCGCACGTCGAGATCGGCAGCGCGGGCCGGGCCGGCGTCGGCACCGGTGGCATGGTCACCAAGGTCGAGGCGGCCCGGATCGCGGCCGCCGCCGGCATCCCCGTGGTCCTGACCAGCGCGATCCACGCGGCCGAGGCGCTGCACGGCGGCGACACCGGCACCTACTTCCACGCCACCGGCAAGCGCTCCGCCGACCGTCTCCTCTGGCTCCAGCACGCCTCCACCCCGCAGGGCTCGCTGACGCTGGACGACGGCGCGGTCCGGGCGGTCGTCGAACGCCGCAAGTCGCTGCTGCCGGCCGGCATCGCCGCCGTCGAGGGCGACTTCAGCGCGGGCGACCCGGTCGAACTGCGGGACACCACCGGGCGGCCCGTCGCACGCGGGCTCGTCAACTTCGACGCCAAGGAGATCCCGCAACTGCTCGGCCGCTCGACGCGGGAGCTGGCGCGGGAACTGGGCGCGGAGTACGAGCGCGAGGTCGTGCACCGGGACGACCTGGTGATCCTGGAGCCGTAGCCGACGGCGTCGGCCGAAAACAGGAGGAACGCTCCGCTTCAAACGTCGCCCTGAGGTGGACGTTCCGCGCTGCATTGCCCCGGGGGACAACCCCCGGACCCCCGGCCGAAAACAGGGGGAACGCCCCGCTTCAAACGTCGCCCTGAGGTGGACGTTCCGCAAAACCGCCCCGCGAGCCGTTGCGGCCTGCTCAACTTTGTCTCAGGGACATTCCGCACGACCACCGAGTCGGTCACTGCGTAAAGGAGGCCGTCGTGAGACGAGTGCGCCCTGGGACGGCGTCCCGCAGTGCCGGTGGGGCCTCGTCCCGCGCGGCCGGTGAGGAGCGCGCCTTGACGAGCGTCGCGGCCGGCGACCGGTACGAGGAGCCCAAGGACCTGCCCCGCCTGTGGCACGTCACCCTCAGCGTCTCCGGCCAGGAGGCCCCGCTGAAGGAGGTACGGCGCGCCCTCGAACAGCTCGCCCACGACCACCCCTTTCTGCTGACCAGCCGGTACGCGGTCGACCACGCCGAGATCCGCTACTGGGAAGAGGCCCGCGACCTGCACGACGCGGCCGCCGTCGCCCTGCGTCTGTGGGGCGAGCACCGGCAGAGCGCGGGGCTGCCGCCCTGGGAGATCGTCGGCCTGGAGGTCATCGACCGCGAGACCTATCACCAGCGGATCGCGGAGGGATACGGGCCACCGCCGGCGAGCCCGGTCGGCGTCCACCCGTATTGACCGGCCTTGACCTCCTTGCGCGGTCTGCGCTGCTTGTCTCGGGGTTTGGAACGGGCGCTGGACCCGCCGCGCAGTCGCACTACCCTTCTTTCATGACCACGCTCTCGCCGTACGACTCCATGTCCCCGGTCAACCGGGCCGCCTACCGCGCCAAGTCCGCCGCCGCCGACCTCGCCCCGCTGCCGCGGGCCGAGAAGGACGACGCGCTGCTCGCCATCGCGGACGCGCTGGAGGTCCGTACCAGCGAGATCGTCGAGGCCAACGCCCGGGACATCGCCAAGGCCCGCGAGGCCGGCACCAGCGAGGCGATCATCGACCGGCTGACGCTCACCCCGGAGCGCGTGCGGGCCATCGCCTCCGACGTACGGGACGTCGTCGCCCTGCCCGACCCGGTCGGCGAGGTCGTCCGCGGCTCCACCCTCCCCAACGGCATCGACCTGCGCCAGGTCCGTGTCCCGCTGGGCGTCGTCGGGATCATCTACGAGGCCCGCCCGAACGTCACCGTGGACGCCGCCGCCCTCTGCCTGAAGTCCGGCAACGCCGTGCTGCTGCGCGGCTCGGCCTCGGCGTACGAGTCGAACTCGGCACTCGTCCGGGTGATCCGCGACGCCGTCGGCGGGGCCGGGCTGCCCGCAGACGCCGTGCAGCTGGTGCCCGGGGAGAGCCGGGAGAGCGTGCGCGAGCTGATGCGGGCCCGCGGCCTGGTCGACGTGCTGATCCCGCGCGGCGGCGCCTCGCTGATCCAGACCGTCGTCACCGAGTCCATCGTCCCGGTGATCGAGACCGGCACCGGCAACTGCCATGTCTACGTCGACGCCCACGCCGACCTCGACATGGCGATCGAGATCCTGATCAACTCCAAGGCCCAGCGGGTCAGCGTCTGCAACGCCGCCGAGACCCTCCTGGTCCACCAGGACATCGCCCCCGAGTTCCTGCCGCGCGCCCTGGACGCCCTCGCGGAGGCCGGCGTGACCGTGCACGCCGACGAAAGGGTGCTGGCGTACGCCAAGGACTCCAAGGCGACCGTCGTGGAGGCCACGGCGGAGGACTGGGAGGCCGAGTACCTGTCGTACGACATCGCCGCCGCGGTCGTGGACTCGCTGGACAAGGCCGTCGAGCACATCCGGCTGTGGACCTCCGGTCACACCGAGGCCATCGTCACCACCTCGCAGCAGGCCGCCCGCCGGTTCACCCAGCTGGTCGACTCCACGACGGTCGCCGTGAACGCCTCCACCCGGTTCACCGACGGCGGCCAGTTCGGCTTCGGCGCGGAGATCGGCATCTCCACGCAGAAGCTGCACGCCCGCGGGCCGATGGGCCTGCCCGAGCTGACCAGCACGAAGTACATCGTCACCGGGGACGGGCACGTACGGCGCTGAGCAGTCCTCCGCGCAGGGGGCGCGCTCCCGCCGACAGGGGGCGCGTCGGAGGGCAGGACGGCGCGGGGCGCACCCGAGGTGTCTCGTAAGCCGGATGAATTTCCATACCGTCTGCCCAAAATGACCCCCCAGGACTACTCTGGATCCGTGCCGGAGGACGTGGGGGGCACGCCGTTCCCTGACGGCTGGGAGCCCGACGACGACCACGACCGCGGGGTGTCGGACGAAGAGTTCGCCTCCGTGGTCTTCGACGAGGCCTTCGTACAGGCGGCCGTGGTGCACGAGCCGACCGCCGTGGAGCGCCTCCTTGCCGCCGCCCAGGCCAGAGCGGAGGCCTCCGAGGCGGAGGCACGCCGGGCACGCGGCCGGGGCGAGCGATACGACGAGGGGTACGGCCCGGACGGCCGCCCCGCTTTCGGCCATGATCCCGAGCTGGACGATCTGGACGACCCGGACATTCTCGAGGATCGCTACGGCGCCCCCGGGACGTACGGCAAACAGGTCCGCTGGCACCGCCCCGTCGCCTGGATGCTCGCCCTCGTCATGGGCATCGGCATGGTCGCGCTGGCCTTCACGGCGGTCTACCGGGGTGCCTCCTCGAACAGCAGGGACCAGGTTCCGCCGCCCGCCACCACGGGCCTCGAACAGGGCAGGGACGCATCGCCCTCGGCGTCCGCCGACTACTCACAGCCGGCCGTCTCGGCGACGCCCCGCACACCCTGACCGGAACCCGACCGAAGGCCTGAACACTACGGAGAGCGGCCTTTCTCTCGCCCCCTCGTCCTGGTGAGAACCTGTCAGAACTTGTCGTGCAGCAGGGCGTTTACGTGACCTCCCGGCGACCTACCCTGAAGATATGGGAGGGCCAGGAGACCCACCTGAGGGGACACCCGAGGGCGGCCCCGGAGGTGGCGAGGACGAGTACCGATCCGTCGTCTTCGACGAGTCGTTCGTCCGTGCTGCCCGTCTCCAGGAGTTCTCCGCGCAGGAGCGCATGGCCGACCACGCGCCCGCCGTACGCCGCCGCGCGCCTCTGCGCCGGGGTCTGTCCCGGCAGGCGCTGATCCTGGTCCTGCTGATCGCGGTGGCCTTCGGCACGGCGATCTACATGGGTGTACGGCACCCCTACCAGACCCCCGCGAGCTCCGGGCCGCCCGCCGAGCCGCTGCGCATGACCGTCATCCCGCTCGCCCCGCAGGGCAAGGTGCCCGGGGCCGCCGATCCGGAGCACCTGTACGCGCGCAGTCCGGCCGCTCAGTTCCGCATCGGCGCGGAGGGCATCCCGCTGCCGGCCGCGCGGCGCACCGCGCACTTCTCGGACAGTCAGGTGACGAACGCGCTGAGTATCGCCAAGGACTACATCGTGCGGTCGGCGCTGTATCCGGAAGTGCTGACCGGCGAGCAGATCCGGCCGGTCCGGGTGCTGTTGGATCCCGACCAACTCGACCAGTTCGACCAGAGCTTCGGGCATCCGGCCGCGGACGGGCGGCATGCGCCGACCGGGTGGCTGGTCCGCTTCGACGCCTCCCAGGCCGAGCTGGCCGACCGCAGGATCCGGGTGCAGGGCACGCTCCAGGCGGCGGAGACCGACGCGGCGACGCTGGAGGTCACGGCCGATCACACGTTCGTGTACGCGTTGCGGGCCGCGGAGGCGCGGGAAGCGGGGGAGAAGGTGGCCGAGGCCTCGCTGTTCACCGTGCGGCGGGAGCTGCACTTCCGCTTCGACCGGGAGGACCTGCGGCTGCGCCAGACCCAGCTGCTCGTCTCCTACGTCCAGGCGGGACCGCTGTCCTGCGCCGAGGACTCGACGAACCGGCTGCATCCCCTGCTGGCGGGCCAGACGGCCAAGGAAGGCGGACCTGCGGGCACCGATCCGTACGCCACGGGCGGGGCGACGGCACTGTGCGGGTCGCTGGCGACGGGTTCCCAGCCAAAGGTGTAACCGGACCTTCCCCTCGCCCCCGCCGCCCCTACCCGTCCCATCCCCC
>NZ_JAKEIP010000182.1 GCF_021474425.1 Streptomyces muensis
GCGGTGACGGGGGCGGCGAGGTTGCGGGCGAGGGCGATGTGCGCCGCGGTGCCGTGTGACCGCTGACCCGGCAGCGGGAGGCCCTGGCGGTGGGCGCTGCGGCGCAGTTCGTCGCCGAGGGCGCCGACGGAGAGCAGCGGTCCGGCCGCCGGGATGCCGTGCCGCAGCAGGCCGAGGAGAGCGCCGGTGAAGGCCGTGTTCCGCATGCCCGGCGGGGCCGGGGCCTGTGGGTTCGCGTCGGCCGGGGCCGAGGCCAGCAGGCAGCAGCTCTCGACGTCCAGTTCCCGCGCGATGCCGCCGTCGACGATCACGATCTTGTTCGTCGCCGGGGACGCGTGCACGAGCTCGCGCAGCCGGTCGCGCATGGAGTGCGGGCCGTGCCCCGCGAAGTAGATCAGCAGGGTGTCGGTGGCCTCGGCGGCCCGGCGGTTCAGCCCGTCGAAGAACGGGATCAGATCGGGCGGATCGAGGAGTACGTCGCAGTGCCCGGCGGCGAAGGAGCCCAGCGGCGAGGTCAGGACGGCGCGCAGGTCCTCCAGGTTGTTCGCCACGGCCGGCAGGTCCGGTGACTCGTCGGACCCGTGGGTGGCGGTACCCAGGAGGAAGGCACGGGAGCCTTCCGGGTCGGGCAGCCGGATCCGTACGGACATGCGGCCCCCGTGTGTGTCGCGGCGTCGTCGGGTGTTCATTCCAGTAAAGGGGTGACGGCATGTCAAGAAGCCGAATCACGAGGCTGGTTGGGTACCAGCCTGCCCCTCCCGGCCGCCACCGCTCACCCGTCCAGATCCACCCGCACCGTCAGCTGCCCGACCCCCACCGCCCGGACCGCGGCGCTGTTGAGCCGGGGCAGGGCGCGCAGCCGGGCGGTGGTGTCGTCGTCCGGCAGGAGATGGGCCGTGCCGGTGTGCCAGCGCCCGCGGAGGCGGATCCGTACCCGGGGGTCGGCCTTGATGTTGCGGACGTACTGGGAACGCTCGCCGAACTCGGAGACCAGCCAGAACGAGTCGCCGACCCGGCGCCCGCCGACCGGGGTGCGACGGGGCAGGCCGGAGGCACGGCCCGTCGTCTCCAGGAGGGTGTGGGTCGGCAGGCGGCGCATGACGGCGTTGAGGCGGCGCTGGACCGTGGTGACGACGCGGTACTTGGTCTCCGAGCGAGCGGGGCGGGGCATGGTGTCGAGGGCTCCTTGTCCGGCGGTGGCGGCGGTGCTCTTCAATGTCTCCCACGTTTCCTCGACGAGAGACGGCGGGTCCACCGGCGGACACGGCCCGGGGCCTAACGCCCCAGGAAGACCGGGTTCGTGAACGCCGCCAGCGCCCCCGGCAGCGGCCCCACCGCCGCCTCGTGCCGTAGCTCCGCCCGTACGTAGGCCGCGTACGACGGCGTGGTACGCCACTCCACGACCCCCGACCCGGCCACCGGCAGCGGCGGGCTGGTGAACAGGACGCCCTGGTCGGTGACGAAGCGGACCGTGCAGCGGGGGGCGCCCGAGGCCTCCAGGCGGACCGTGACCGGCGTGTTCGGGTCGGCCCTCAGCCGTTCGCCGATGCCGGCGTGTTCGCCCTTGGCGCCGGACACGCCGAAGGCCAGGGAGACGTTCTTCGACTCGGCGACGTACGACCGCCCCGCCCTGATGCCCTCCTGGATCGCCTCGCGCGTCAGGTCGTCGGCCAGGACCACCGTCTGCGGGCTGCCGACCGGGTCGGGGTCGCGGTGGGCGTCGCTGTTGCCCATGGCCGGGATCCAGTCACGACCCTCCCGCACCGAGGCCACCAGCATGCTGTCCCAGTCGGCGAGGGCCACCTCGTCGTCCGGGGTGTAGGGCCCGTTCCACACCTCGACCGCGTCCGCCTCGCCGAAGCCGAACTTCCAGTTGCAGCCGACGCAGGTGGCGTGCGGATGGGCGGGCACGACGAGGCCGCCGGCCCGGCGGATCTGCCGGGCGAACCGGCCGAAGCGGTTGTCCCGGGCCCGGTAGCGCCAGTCCACGAAGGTGCCCGGTTCGGTGCCGAGCGCCACCACGTGGCCGTTGCGGGTCGTGACCTCCTCGCCCAGCATGACCAGGAGGTCGTCGCCGGCCACGTCCGCCCAGTGCGCGTGCGCCGAGTGCGTGTTGTGCTCCGAGCTGTTGATGAAGTCCAGCCCCGCCGCCCGCGCCAGCGCCGCGATCTCGGCGGGCGTGCGGCGGCCGTCGGAGTACCAGGAGTGGAGGTGGCAGTCGCCCCGGTACCAGGCCCGCCCCCGGCCCTTCGCCCGGTCCGGCGGGTACGTCGGCTCGACGGCCTCGCCGGGCTCGCCGTACGTCAGCGTGATGGTGACCTCGTACGGCAGCCCCTGCGGCGCCACCGTGTAGGGGCCCAGCGCGATGTACCACGTGCCCTCGCGGACCGGGCCCGGGATGTACCCCGGCGTCGCCTCGTCCGCCCGGATGAAGAACTCCGTGCGTGCCCCGCCCGACCAGCCCCGGAAGCCACGGCCGCCGAGCTCGGTGCCGCGCCAGTCGAAGATGCCGATGTCGAGGGCGTTGCCCGGGGTGCCGGCCGGGACGGACGGCTTCTCGTAGGTGTAGGAGACCTTGATCTCCCGTACCCCGGACGGCACTTCGACCGGCAGGTACACGAAGTCGGGGGACCCGGGCGGCAGGGTGCCCCGCACGGTGCGGGTCTCCGCGTCCTGGGTGTCGTCGGCGCCGCTGGCGAAGGTCACGCTTCCCAACGTAAGCGCGGCGGCGGCGCCCGTCACGAACAGCGCGCGTCTTCCCAGCCCGGCGTGGCCCGCGTGGCCCGCGTGATCGTCCTCGCACATGCTGCTGCTCCCCAGGTCGTCGTGAGTGACAGGGCGTGGGTGGTGCAGTGGTGGTGCGTGCAACTCTCGTATTCAGCCGTGAACTGCCGTACAAGGGAAGGGAATCGGCAGACAATCGGCAGCCGACCGATGGCCGACCGGTAGCCGCCGTGAAATCTGTGCCGACCGGTCGGTATGGACATCTGAACGGCCGCGCGGTACAGATGCAGTCATGCGCATCTCCGTCACGATCTTCCTCACCGACGAGACCATCACCCCGATCCGGCTCGCCCGTGAGCTGGAGCAGCGCGGGTTCGCCGGGCTGTACCTGCCCGAGCACACCCACATCCCGGTCGAGCGGACCACCCCGTACCCGGCCGGCGGCGACCTGCCGCCCGAGTACGGCCGCACCCTCGACCCCTTCGTCACCCTCGGCCAGGCCGCCGCCGTCACCGAACGGCTCGGCCTCGGCACCGGCATCACCCTGGTCGCCCAGCACGACCCGATCGACCTGGCCAAGCAGATCGCCACCCTGGACCACCTGTCCGGCGGCCGCTTCACCCTCGGCCTCGGCTTCGGCTGGAACGTCGAGGAGGCCGCCGACCACGGCGTGGACTGGCGCACGCGCCGCGAACTCGTCAGGGACCGGATGGCTTTGATGTGGGCGCTGTGGGCGGAGGAACCCACGGCGTACGAGGGCGAGTTCGGCGGGGTCCGGGCCAGCTTCGCCTTCCCCAAGCCGGTCCAGAAGCCGCGCACCCCGAAGGTCAACGGCCCCCGCACGCTCATCGGGGGCGCGGCCGGGCCGAAGCTGTTCGCCCACATCAGCGAGTACGCCGACGGCTGGATGCCGATCGGCGGCCGCGGCCTGTCCGAAACCCTGCCCGTGCTGCGCTCCACCTGGACGGACGCCGGCCGCGACCCGGAGACGCTCCAGGTGGTCCCGTACGCGGTGTACCCGAGCGCGGGGAAGCTGGCGCACTATGCGGAGCTCGGGATCGAGGAGGTCGTGGTGCAGTTGCCTCCGGCAGGGGAGGCGGACGTACTGCGAGTCCTGGACGACTACGCCGAATACTTGTAGCCGACGGACGGGCATCCGACTTAGGGGCGCGGGGAACTGCGCGACCAGCCACAACGCACCCGCACCCGGCAACGCACCATAGGCCCCACCGCCATCCCCGACCCCCGCTGAACCGGCAGAGCCCGAACGTATGCTCAAGGAATGACGACTCCCGCGACCCCCGGAACCGGAACCGGCCCGACCGAGAACTCCATGCGTCGCGCCCTCAAACGCGCCCGGGACGGCGTCACCCTCGACGTCTCCGAGGCCGCCGTACTCCTCCAGGCCCGCGGCGAGGCCCTCACCGACCTCGCCGCGTCCGCCGCCCGAGTACGGGACGCCGGCCTCGAACAAGCGGAGCGCCCCGGCGTCATCACGTACTCGAAGAGCGTCTTCATCCCCCTCACCCGCCTGTGCCGGGATAAATGCCACTACTGCACCTTCGTCACGGTCCCCGGCAAACTCCGCCGCGCGGGCCACGGGATGTTCATGTCCCCCGACGAGGTCCTGGACATCGCCCGCAAGGGCGCGGCCCTCGGCTGCAAGGAAGCCCTCATCACCCTCGGCGACAAGCCGGAGGACCGCTGGCCGGAGGCGCGGGAGTGGCTGGACGCGCACGGCTACGACGACACCATCGCCTACGTCCGCGCCATCTCCATCCGCATCCTGGAGGAGACGGGCCTGCTGCCCCACCTCAACCCGGGCGTGATGACCTGGACCGACTTCCAGCGACTCAAGCCGGTCGCCCCGTCGATGGGCATGATGCTGGAGACGACGGCGACCCGGCTGTGGTCCGAGCCCGGCGGCCCGCACCACGGCTCCCCGGACAAGGAGCCCGCCGTCCGCCTTCGGGTGCTGGAGGACGCGGGCCGCTCCTCCGTCCCCTTCACGTCCGGGATCCTGATCGGCATCGGCGAGACGTACGAGGAGCGCGCGGAGTCCCTCTTCGCGCTGCGCAAGATCTCCCGCTCCTACCACGGCATCCAGGAACTGATCATCCAGAACTTCCGCGCCAAGCCGGACACCGCGATGCGCGGCATGCCGGACGCGGAACTCGACGAACTTCTCGCCACGGTCGCCGTCGCCCGCCACATCATGGGTCCGGCCGCCAACATCCAGGCCCCGCCCAACCTCGTCGACAGCGAGTACGAGCGGCTGATCGGCGCCGGCATCGACGACTGGGGCGGCGTCTCCCCGCTCACCATCGACCACGTCAACCCCGAACGCCCCTGGCCGCAGATCGAGGAGCTGGCCGAGCGCTCGAAGGCGGCCGGCTTCGAGCTGCGTGAACGCCTCTGCGTCTACCCGGAGTTCGTCCAGCGCGGCGAGCCCTGGCTGGACCCCCGGCTGCTGCCGCACGTACGGGCGCTCGCCGACCCGGAGACCGGCCTCGCCCGCCCCGACGCGACCGTCGAGGGCCACCCCTGGCAGGAGCCCGAGGAGGCCTTCGTCTCCTCCGGCCGCACCGACCTGCACACCACCATCGACACCGAGGGCCGTACGCACGACCGCCGCGACGACTTCGACGAGGTGTACGGCGACTGGGGCGCCCTGCGCGAGGCCGCCGCGCCCGGCATGGCGCCGGAGCGCATCGACACCGACGTCCGCGAGGCGCTGCGCGTCGCCGCCGACGACCCGACGAAGCTGACCGACGCCGAGGCGCTCGCGCTGCTGCACGCGGACGGCCCGGCGCTGGACGCGCTCACCCGGATCGCCGACGACGTCCGTAAATCGGCGGTCGGCGACGACGTGACGTACATCGTCACCCGCAACATCAACTTCACCAACGTCTGCTACACGGGCTGCCGTTTCTGCGCCTTCGCACAGCGCAGGACGGACGCCGACGCCTACACGCTCTCCCTGGACCAGGTCGCCGACCGCGCCCAGCAGGCCTGGGACGTGGGCGCGGTGGAGGTCTGCATGCAGGGCGGTATCCACCCGGACCTGCCCGGGACGGCGTACTTCGACATCGCGAAGGCGGTGAAGGAGCGGGTCCCCGGCATGCACGTGCACGCCTTCTCACCCATGGAGGTCGTCAACGGCGCCACCCGCACCGGCATGTCGATCAGGGAGTGGCTGACCGCCGCGAAGGAGGCCGGCCTGGACTCCATCCCCGGTACCGCCGCCGAGATCCTCGACGACGAGGTCCGCTGGGTCCTGACCAAGGGCAAGCTGCCCACGGCCACCTGGATCGAGGTGATCACGACCGCGCACGAGCTCGGCATCCGCTCCTCGTCCACGATGATGTACGGCCATGTCGACCAGCCCCGCCACTGGCTCGGCCATCTGCGCACCCTGGCCGGCATCCAGCAACGCACCGGCGGCTTCACGGAGTTCGTGACGCTCCCCTTCATCCACACCAACGCCCCGGTCTACCTGGCCGGCATCGCCCGCCCCGGCCCGACGATCCGCGACAACCGCGCGGTCACGGCCATGGCCCGCCTCCTCCTCCACCCGCACATCCCCAACATCCAGACCAGCTGGGTCAAGCTCGGCACCGAGGGCGCGGCCGAGATGCTCCGCTCCGGCGCCAACGACCTCGGCGGCACGCTGATGGAGGAGACGATCTCGCGGATGGCGGGTTCGTCGTACGGCTCGTACAAGTCCGTACGCGACCTGGTGGCCGTCGCGGAGGCGGCGGGCCGCCCTGCCAGGCCCCGCACGACCCTGTACGGCGAGGTGCCGGAGGAGCGGCAGCGGGCGGCGGCGGCCTCGGACGGGCATCTGCCGGAGCTGCTGCCGGTGCTGGACTGAGGAAGTCCGCCCCGCGGGGGTCGGTACGATGATCCGACCCCCGCTGGAGGGGTTCCCGTAGCTTGTGCAGCTGAGGAGATGCGTGCCGTGCCTGCTCCCAAGGTCTGGGTGACCGGTCTGACGGTGGGAGCGATAGCCGCCGTCACCGTCCTCGCCGTACAGGCCGACAAGGGGCCGCATCCGACGGCCACGGCGACGGCCCGCCCGAGCGCCTCGGCGTCACCGGGCGCGAGCCCCGCCCCGTCGAAGGCCGCCGAGTCCACGGTCGTACCGGACGGCTCGGGCACGGGACGCCGGATCGTGTACTCCCTCGGCCAGAAGCGGGTGTGGCTGGTCGACGCGAGCGACGCGTCCCGCCGTACCTTCACCGTCTGGCCGGGCACGGTGAGCCCGGACCTCGGCAGTTACACGGTGTCCTCGCGCACCATGGCCACCACGGGCTCGGACGGCGTGCAGATCGAGAACATCATCTACTTCGCCGCGAAGTCGGGCATCTCCATCGCCTTCTCCAACGCCGTCGACGGCTCCTCGCCCCCGCCGGCCGAGGGCAAGCAGACCGGCGGGGTCCGCACGCGCGCGGCCGACGGTGACGCGCTGTGGACGTTCGGGGAGACGGGGACGCCGGTGGTCGTGGTCAAGTAGGAGTCGTCGGCGTCCCGCTGCATCCTTCGATGTACGGCAGGTTCGGCATCGTTCATGAGGATTCGGGCCGCTGCCGCCGTGACGATGAAGGCATGACGCACACGGACGACACGGTGGTGGGGCGGGTACCGGAGACGAAGCCGGCACCCGGCGGCCGACGACTGCCTCTCCTCGACGTACTGCGCGGGGTGGCCATCCTGGGCACGCTGATGACGAACGTATGGATCTTCACCGGGCCGGGCGCGGAGTGGGGAGCCCTGCAGTCCGGTTCGTCGGCCGGGGTCGTCGAGGGCACGTTCAGTGTGCTGGCGAACGGCAAGTTCCTGTCGCTGCTGACGCTCCTGTTCGGCGTGGGGCTGGCCATCCAGTACGCCTCGGCGGCGCGGCGCGGGCAGCCGTGGCCGGGGCGCTACCGGTGGCGGGCGCTGTTCCTGTTCGCCGAGGGCACGGTGCACTTCGTGCTGGTCTTCGCCTGGGACGTACTGATGGGGTACGCCGTCACCGCGCTCCTCGTCGCCTGGCTGCTGACCCGCTCGGAACGGGCCCAGCGGCGGGTGATGTGGTGGGCGGCGGGCATCCATCTCACGTTCATGGCCCTGCTGACGGCGGCCCTGGCCCTGACCGGCGACAACGCGGACGACCCGGTCTCCGAGGAAGTCGTGGAGCTGTACGCGCACGGCGGCTACTCGGAGCAGATCGCCTTCCGCCTGGAGAACGCGATAGCGCTCCGCATGGAGCCGGTCCTGACCTTCTTCCTCCTGCTCTTCCTCTTCCTGCTGGGCGTACGGCTGTTCCGGGCGGGCGCGTTCGGCGCGGACGAGACGGGCCGCCGGCTGCGCTCCCGCCTGCTGGCCTGGGGCCTGGGCCTCGGCCTGCCGCTCAACGTGGCGGCGACCCTGGCGGGCCAGGACTTCTTCCTCCTGGCCCGCTACGCCGCCGCCCCGCTGCTGGCCCTCGGCTACATCGGCCTGATCGGCGCCCTGGTGGACCGGGTACGCAAGCCGGGCCCGCTCATGACGGGCCTGACCTCCGTCGGACGCACCGCCCTGTCCGGCTATGTCCTGCAGAACGTGCTGTGCGTGCTCGTCTCGTACGGCATCGGCCTGGGCCTGGCGGAGCGGCTCGGCGACACCGGGCCCTGGTGGGTGGTGGGCCTGTGGGTCACGGTCTGCGCGATCCTCATGGCGGGCTCCACCCTCTGGCTGCGGCGCTTCTCGGCAGGGCCCCTGGAGTCGGTCCAGAAATGGGCCCTGCGTCACTGAAGCGGTGTCAGTTCTCGCGCGGCAGGTGGTTGACGATCAGTACGACCCCGCTGAACAGGAACACCCGGGTCGCCGCGTCCAGCCCGTTCCAGTCCCCCGACTGCCACATGGAGAACCACTCACCGCCGATCGCGATGAACCCGGCGCCGAACAGCAGCATCAGCATCAGCAGACCGTAGGTGGAGAAACGGCGGGCACGCGCGTCGTCGCGCCGGGCCCACAGCCACGTCCCGTATATCAGCACGAGCGCGGCGACGCTCTCCCAGACGATGATCGCGACGTAGGCGGCGTTCTGAAGTCCCTTGCTGGTGACGGCTCTCCACATCAGGTCGTCGTCCTTGAACGTCGTATCCATCGCCAGGACGTGCTGCACGAACTGCTGGTTCGTACCGAAGTCGGTGATGTTGCCGAAGGCGACGAGGGCGATGTAGAGGGCGGCGGTGCCGGTGAGGAGGGTGGCGGCGAGGTGAAGTGCGGTGCGTGGGGGTGTGGTTGGCATGCGGGCCATCTTTCCCTGCCCGGGGCGGTGTGATCCAGATCGATCGGGCCAGAATGAAGACCAGGACTCGGGCAGGCCGACTACGGGGTGAGGCGGATGAGGCCGACGCGGCCGTCGATGCAGGAGCTGATCGGGCGGCGCAAACGTGCGGGGTTCGTCGGGCGGCGCGCCGAGATCGACCGTTTCCGAGGGAATTTCGACGTGCCACCGGATGACGAACGGCACAGCTTCGTCTTCCACGTCCACGGCACGGGCGGTGTCGGAAAATCCTCCCTGCTGCGGGAGTTGAAACAGGTCGCGGCCGACTGCGGAGCGGCGACCGCCATGCTGGACGAGACGGTGCACAGCGTCCCGGACGCCATGGCCGCCATCAGTGCTCAACTCGCCAGCATCGGAAGGGAGTTGAAGGCACTCGACAAGATGCTGTCCGCCTATCGTCAGCGGCGGCATGAGGCCGAAGCCGTGGCCGGGGAACAGGAGGCGGAGCCCGGTGCCGCCCCAGGGCCCTCCGCGGGCAGCATGGTGGCGGCACAAGCAGGCCTCATCGGGCTGGGCATGGTGCCCGGTGTCGGGGCGTTCGCCGGAGCGCTGGACTCGACCCAGGTCGCCCATCGAACCGACCAGTTGCGAGCTCTGCTCAGCGCCCGTTTCCGCAACCACGACGACGTTCAGCTCCTCCTGGAGCCGCTGCGGGTGCTGACGCCCGTGTTCCTGGCGGAGCTGAACCGGATCGCCGAGAGCACTCCCGGAATCGCGCTGTTCTTCGACACCTACGAGCGCACTGGCACCTTCCTGGACGGCTGGCTCCTGGACGTGATCACGACCGGCCGCTACGGCACGCTCCCCGCGAACGTCGTCGTCACCCTGGCCGGCCGTCACGGTCCGGACCCCGCCCGCTGGGGGGACTACGCGGGCTTCGTCACCGAGTTCCCGCTGGAGCCCTTCACCGAGTCCGAAGCGCGGCAGCTCCTCGCGGCGAAAGGAGTGCGGGACGAAGGGGTCGTACAGGAGGTGCTGCGGTTGTCCGACCGGCTTCCCCTGCTCGTGTCCACCCTCGGGGAGCAGCCGGGCGGCACCCCGGGTGAGGTGGACGATCCGGCGGCCACGGCCGTCGAGCGGTTCCTGAAGTGGGAACGGAACCCGGTGCGCCGCGAGGCAGCCCTGGCGTGCGCCTTCCCGCGCCATCTCGACGAGGACGTCTTCCGCGTGGTCGTGAAGGACGAGGCGGAAAGCTCGTACGCCTGGCTGCGTGAACTGCCGTTCGTCAGCGAGCGGGCGAGTGGGACCCGCTACCACGACGTGGTGCGTACGGCGATGCTCAGGCTCCAGCGGAACCGGGCCCCGCGCCCTTGGGCCGAACGCCACGCGAGCCTCGCTGAGGCATTCGGCGGATGGCGCGAGGACGCCGCAGACGGGCTCGCCAACGACGAGCTGTGGCTCGACGAGACCTGGCGTGAGCTGCGCACGGCGGAGCTGTACCACCTCCTGTGCGCCAGGCCCCGCCCAGCACTGAGCCAGGCCCTCGCGGACGTGGTCGAGGCGTGCCACACGGACCCGGTGGCAGCCCGGGCCTGTGCGCAGGCCCTGGCGGACGCGGGTACGGACGCGGGCGCGGGGGAGGTGGAAGCCTGGGGGCGGGAACTGCTCGACGTGCTCTCGCGGGAGGGGGACGGCGTCCTGGCGGTGGCGGACCTGCTGCTGAACCGCCCCGGACTCGAGGCGTCGGCACGTGCTGAGGCGCACGGTCTGCGGGGACGGGAGCTGTTACGAGAGGCCCGGTACGACCGGGCCCTCGACGAGTACGACCGTGCTCTCGCGCTGGATCCGCGCTCGGCGAGGGCTCATTACGGGCGGGGCGTCACACATGGGGCCCTGGGCGATGCCGCGGCGGCGCTCGCGGACCTGGAACGAGCCGAGGAGCTCCGGCCCGACGCGACGTGGATCATCGACGAGTACGCGTTGACCCTTCAGCGGTTGGGGCGGCACGACGACGTGGTGGCGGCCTGTGACCGCGTGATCGCGCTCGAACCGGTGCACGCCATGGCATGGGCGGTCCGGGCGTACAGCCGCTTTGAGATGGGCGATGCCGAAGGCGCGTTGCGTGACTTCGACCGGGCGCTGGGAATCGATGAGGACTACCTGTGGGCTCTGGTGCACCGGGCCGAGGTGTATCGGGGGCAGGGGGCGCTGGAGGAGTCGTTCGCCGATCTCGACCGCGCTGCGGAGCTCGCTCCGGACAATGCGTGGATCGCGTCGGAGCGGGGAGACGCCTATCGGATCGTGGAGCGGTACGAGGAGGCGGAGCGGGAGCTTGGACGAGCCTGTGTCCTCGACCCCGACCATGCGTCCGCGCACGCGGGACGCGGCTACGCCCTGGCTGAACTCCACCGCCATGCGGAGGCGATGGCCGCCTACGACCAGGCGATCGAGCTGGAGCCCGAATATGGGTGGGCGCTCGTGCACCGGGCGGAATTGCGAGGTGAACTGGGCGACAAGGAGGGGCAGTTCGCCGACCTGGACCGGGCGGTGGCGGCCGATGACTCCGGCTGGATCCTGGAGGCTCGCTCCATGGCCCACCATGACGCCGGCCACCACGAGGAGGCTCTGGCGGACGCCGATCGGCTCGCGGAGCTGCCGGGGCACGACCTGGATCCCACCGTTTTGCAGGCGGGGCCGTTGCAGGCGCTGGGACGGTTCGCCGAAGCGGAAGCTCTGCTCGACCAGGCCCTGGCGAGGGATCCGGACAACTTGTATTTCCTGGTGGAGAGAGCATCGGCGCGTACATCACGCGGCCGGTACGCCGAGGCGCTGGACGACATGGACCGGGCCCTCGCTCTCGACCCCGACCAAGCGGGCCTGTACCAGGCGCGGTTGGGGGTTGGCATGGTGCTCGGCCGGGTCTCACAATCCCTGGCCGATGCCGAGCGGTTCGTCGCGTGCGGCGGGGATCCGGTGCTGGGGGCCAGGTACACCGCGCTGCTTCTGACCCTGAGCGGACGGCACGACGAGGCGTGCCGACTGCTGGACGGACTGGGGGCCAAGGGCGAGCAGGAGGAGGACTGGGAACTCGTCCAGCTTTGCTGGTACACCGCCGCTGCGGCCGGTTCTTGGGATCAGGCGTCCCGCAGCGCCCTGTGGATGCGCGACCACGCCGATGAAACGAAACGGCAGGCCGGGGCAGCCCTTCTCTCGGCTCTGGTAAGGGGAAGCGCCAGTGAGTTCCTCCCCTTCGAGCCGCTGTTCATGTCGTATCGGCAGGCTGCCACGAACGCTGTGCCCGACGCGTGGCTGGGCACCAACCCGCTATTGATCCACTCCGCCCGTGGTGAGTGGTCCGCCGTGGACAAGGAGCTGGGCGGCTTCCTGGCTCGCGTGCACGACTGGCTGCCGCTGGCCACGCTGGCCAACCTGCTCGGCATTCTGGCCAGGTGCCCAGGCATCGACGGAACCCGCATCGCCCCGCGCATCGCGGCACTCGAAGCAGCCCGTGACGCGGCCCAGGCGCGTTATGCGGAGTAGGCGGTGACAAACGCCGACCAGGTGTCGTCGGTGAAGGCCAGCTGTGCCCCGTCCTTGTCCTTGGAATCGCGTACGTGGATGGTGGGGGTGGTGGGGGATATGGCGACCTCGACGCAGTCGGGGCCGTCGTTGCTGCTGTAACTGCTCTTGAACCACTCCAGGGTGGAGGTCATGTCTCTTCTCCCAGGACTTTCTCGATGAAGGCAAGCGACTCGCGTGGCGTCAGAGCCTGCGCCCGGATCATGCCATAGCGCATATCCAGGATCTGAACTTCCCTGGGATCACTGATCACACGGCTGTGCAACTGTGCCTCGGAGTGTCCCAGGGCCGTGCCGTCTTGGAGCTTCAGCAGCCTGATCGGTCCGCCCATGCCTGCGTGGTCCTCGCGGTCCGTGGGCATCACCTGGATCTCGACGTGCCTCAAGGTGCTGATCTCCAACAGGCGTTCGAGCTGTTGCCGCAGCACCATTCTGCCCCCGATCGGCCGCCGCAGAGTCACCTCTTCCTGGACAAAAGTGAGGAGCGGGGCGGGCGTTCGCTCGAACACGCGCTGTCGTGCCATGCGGGCGGCGACCTGTCGCTCGACCTCTTCCTCCGGGTATGAGGGTCGCCGCATCGCGAACAACGCCCGTGCGTACTCCGGGGTCTGGAGCAGGCCATGCATATTGTGGTTGGAGTAGGCGCCCAGCTCGACCGCCTCGTCCTCCAGCTTCGCCAGATCCCGAACCTTCTTCGGATACCGAGCCCTCTCGACGTCCTCCTTCATTGCGGAGATCTTCCCGCCCGCGCCCACGACCTCATCGGTCTTGTCAAGGAAATCGGGCTTGGGAATCCTCCGCCCCCGCTCGACCGACGAGACCATCTCCCCGCCGTACCCGATCGCCTCCCCGAGCTCCGTCTGCTTCAGCCCGGCAGCCTCCCGCCAGGCCTTGATCTGCCGTCCGACCGTCCTGAGAACGGCCTCGGCCTCCTCGTCCTCCACCCTCACACCCCTCCCGACGTACGAGCCGTACGACCCCGTCACCCGCCCGGACAGTCACGCTCCGTACCGAGGTCGTTGCTGTTCAGCGTAGGAGCGGCTCGCCACGCTAGGTGACATGAGTCCGAAATCCCTCCCCCAAGTCACCGCTCCCACGCACCACTTCTCGGTGCAGCTGTCCGCAACTCGAAGAGGTGCTCGACTCGCCCGCCTGCTCACCGAACGGCAACTGGATGACTGGGGGCGGCCTTTCCGGAATGCGACGCACATCGTGGCCGAGCTGGCGTCGAACGCCGTACTCCACGGTCGCGTCCCGGGCCGGGACTTCAGGCTGGGACTCAATCTCCACGCCGACGGGACCCTCCTCATCGAGGTGACGGACGCTCGGGGCGACCGGCTCCCACGGGTCCCGGACCCGGCATGCCACGACCCTCATGAAGTGGAGTCGGGACGCGGCCTGCTGATCGTGGCGGCATACGCCGACCGTTGGGGCGTCGACGAAGCACCGGCCAACTGCAAGACGGTGTGGGCGGAAGTCGACCCGGTCCCGGATCGTGTGGACCGATGACCCGGCAGCGCCCGACGCCAAAGACAAAGAACCGGGGAAAGAACCAATCCCGCCCCACCCAGCCCGTCACGCACCGCATCCCTGGTCACGCGATTCACTCGGTCGGGTGATCGCGATCAATCGCGCTGGCGCGTCGGCGAATTGATCGGGCAACGTCGGTCCTGACAGCCAACCGCACGCACGAAACGGCCCCCGCCGGGACTGCAATCCCGAACGAGGGCCTGATCACCCAGGAAGAAGAGAGCTTCCCGATGACTTCGCAGCACTTTAGCGCGCACGCACGCCGCCGTCCCGCCCGTTCCTCCCTCGGAGTCGCCCACGTGGACAATCGCCACGACGAAGAATTCACGGTCGTCGGAAACCATCTGGCCCAACACCCTGACCTGTCCCTGACGGCCATCGGACTCGCCGTCCACATCCAGTCCCTCCCGACCGGAAGCCTCGTCGGCATCAAGGTCCTCGCGGCGAAGTTCCCCGAAGGCGAGACACGGATTGCCGCGGGCCTGCGGGAGCTGGAGAAGCACGGCTATCTCTCACGCACCAAGGAGCGCCTGCCGTCGGGGCGGATCGTGACGCGAACGACCTCGTACAACCAACCTCAGGCGCGCACGACTGGCCGTACGACCACCCCCTCACCTCGGCGCGAGCCGACCCCCGACCCCAAGGAGCCGGAACAACCCGGCCCCGCGCCGTCCGCACCGCATTCCGTCCCGGACACACCCGACCTGCCCGTCCACCGCACAGCCCGCGACGTCCTCGCCGGCCTCCGCACCCGGGATCCCCGCCTCCACCTCGCCGAGCACGACGTACGCCGCCTCGCGCCCGCCGTGGTCACCTGGCTGGAGCGAGGCGTCGCTCCCGACGACGTACAGCGCACGCTCTCGTCGGGGCTGCCGCGGGAAGGCGTACGTCATCCGGCGCGGTTCCTGGCCCACCGCCTCACCGCCCTCCTGCCCCCACCGTTCGATCCCGGGCTGCCGGAGTCCGCTCGCCCCGACCCGCTCCAGAACTGCGACGGCTGCGACAGGGCATTCCGGTCCCCGAGGCCGGGCCGCTGCCGGGACTGCCGTCCGGTCGCCGTGGCGGCGTAGAGGTCCCGAGGTGAGTTCCGTGACAAGTGCCGCCCAGACGCCTCTCCACCGACTCCGCCGGTACCGTACGAGGACCGAGTCACCCGCACCGGAGGTCACCGTGAGCGCCCAGACCGATGGCCCGTACGGACCGCTGATCCCCATGCCCGAGCTGACCCCGGATGCACTGCGGGCCGCCGTCGAGCGCATCGCTCCCAGTAGGGTCCCAGCCCTGACGCAGCACCTCTTCGAGGCCACGACGAACGCCCAGCAGACACAGAGCCTCGCTCCGCTCCGGACCTTCGTGCACTCCTGGGCCGTCTTCGTGGCGATCGAACGGCACCCGGACAGGGCTGCCCGGCTGCGTGAGCTGGAACGCATCGTGGACGCGGGGGAACAGGACCCGACGGAGGCCATCACCGAGATCCGCGCGATCAGGGAGGCCGCCGAGGCGGAGGCAAAGCTGTGACGGACTGGGCATGGGACTACAACCCGAGCGCCGAGTACATCACGGACGGACTGCCACCCGGGGTCGTCGCGGAAGTGGAACGGCTCGCCACCGAACTGGCCGCACTCGGCCATGACTCCGTGAAGGTCGGTCGGCCATTCGACCGAGAGGGCGGGCTTCGGGAATTCGACATCCTCGGCGGGCGGGGTTTCATCAGCTTTCTCGCCGTGCCACGACATGAATGCGTCTACGTCTGCAATGTCACCTGGTACGGGTGAAAACTGACCACTCCCGCCCACTTCGGTTACACCTCGCATACCGATCCGCACCCTGAACCGACCGTCTCCGGTCGATTACAGTGGCGAACTGTCGTACGGGTCGTCGGGCCGTACGGACGGTCGCTGTCACGGGAGGTCTGGATGGGTGCGACACTCGGCGCCGTCTGGGGCCGTACCGAGCAGCAGGACTTCCGCAGTCGGGTGCGCGGCACACTGCTGGGCGTGGCCGTCGGGGACGCGCTCGGGGCGCCGGTCGACGGGCTCGGGCACGAGGAGATCCAGGAGCAGTACGGCGCGGAGGGCCTCGTCGATCTGGGGTTCGCGTACGGGCGGCGCGGTGCCGTGACCCATCTCACGCAGCTGAGCCTCTTCTCCGTCGACGGGTTGATAAGAGCCCAGGTCAGACGGGATACGGGGGCTTGGCATCCGCCCACCGACCTGCATCGGGCCTATCTGCGGTGGGCCGCCACCCAGCGGGACTGGGGACCCGACGAGCGCCGCAAGGACGACGGGTGGCTGGCGCGCGAGGAGTGGCTGTACGCCCGCCGCGACCCGACCCGCGCGCTTCTCATCGGCCTCGGTGACGACACCATGGGCACGCTGGAGTCGCCCAAGAACCCGGCCGAGCTCGGGCCGGAGGCCGTCGCCCGTTCCGCGCCCTTCGGGCTGCTCGTCGGCTGGGAGCCGCAGCTCGTCGTACAGCTCGCCGTCGAGTGCGCGACACAGACCCACGGCCACCCGATCGCCTATCTGTCGGCGGGCGCGTACGCCGTGATCGTGCATGGTCTGGCCTGCGGGGAGAGCCTCGACGGGGCCGTCCAGCGGGCACTCGCGCTGCTCGCCCTGCGGCCGGGGCACGAACCCGTGTCGGACGCGTTGCAGCACGCCCTGGGCGCCGTACGGCAGGGCATGCCCACCCCGGCGCGGATCGAGGAGCTCGCGGCCGACGGCTCGGCGGACGGGCTGCTCGCGGCCGCCGTGTACTGCGCCCTGGTCGGCGAGGACGTCCGGCACGGGCTGTGTCTCGCCGTTAACCACGACGGCCCCTCCGCCGCCGCTGCCGCCCTCACCGGCGGCCTCCTCGGCGCCCTGCACGGCGAGACCGCCCTGCCCCCGGCCTGGCTCGCCGAACTGGAGGGCCGCCCCACCATCCTCGAACTCGCCGACGACTTCGCCATGGAGATGACCCAGGGCCCCGCCCTGCACGGCCCGGCGGGCGCGTCCCCGGCGTGGCTGGCGCGGTATCCGCGCGGCTGAACACGGCACCGCCGGCCCTGCACTA
>NZ_JAKEIP010000183.1 GCF_021474425.1 Streptomyces muensis
GAGAGCGGGGGGAGCGGGGTGTTGTGGTTCATGACCCGGAGGTTCCCGCGTCTCGTCGGCCCTTTAACCGCTGTTACACGCCCGTCGACAAATACGGACAACCTGGCACTAAAGGACGGGTGTTCGGATGCCGAGTAGGCACGGAAAACCCCTGGTCCGTTCGGGTTGGACCAGGAGTTACGGCTGCTATTGCCTGAATTCCGTAACGGTCACACAGGGCCGTGATCGTTGGCCAAAGGTCATCCGGCGCTTGACGCGGAGGCGGCCGCGGCGTCACACGCCTGCCCCCGCAGCGCCCGCGCCAGATCGTCCCGCGCCTCCAGCACCAGCCGCCGCAGCGCCGGCGCCGCCCCCTCGTGCGCCGCGAGCCACGCGTCCGTAGCGTCCAGCGTGGTCTGCGACTGCTGGAGCCCCGGGAACAGACCCCGGACCACGTCCATGCCGATCTGGATCGACCGCTCGTCCCACACCCGCTCGATCGCGGCGAAGTACTTCTCGGCGTACGGCGCGAGCAGTTCCCGCTGGGACGGCTGCGTGAAGCCGGCGATGGTCGCCTCCACCAGCGCGTTGGACAGCGCGTCCGACTCCACGACCTGCGCCCACGCCTGTGCCTTCACCGCCTCCGAGGGCCGGGCCGCGAGACAGCGGACCTGGTGGCGCTTGCCGGACGCCGTGTCGTCCCGGGCCAGTTCGGCCGCCAGCGCCGACTCGTCCGCGACCCCGTGCGCGGCCAGCGGCTCAAGGAACGTCCAGCGCAGCTCCTGGTCGACTTCCAGCCCGTCGATCTTCTCCGTGCCCTCCAGCAGCCCCCGCAGCAACCCCAGGTCCTCCGACCCCGACGCCACCGACGCGAGGAACCGCGCCCACGCCAGCTGCTGCTCACTGCCCGCCTCGGCCGCCCGCAGCTCCCGCAGCGCGCCCTCGGCCACCAGCCGCTCGCCGGCCGGCCGCCACGCCGGCGCCGCGTAGTGCACCAGCGACGAGTTCGCCCACGCGTGCAGCATCTGCAGCACACCGATGTCCGACTCGCGCCCCGCGAACCGCAGCACCAGCTCCACGAAGTCCCGGGCCGGCAGCAGCGCGTCCCGCGTCATGTTCCACAGCGCCGACCAGCACAGCGCACGCGCCAGCGGGTCGCTGATGTCACCGAGGGCGGAACGCAGCGTCGCCAGCGACGTCTCGTCGAAGCGGGTCTTGCAGTACGTCAGGTCGTCGTCGTTGACCAGCACCAGCTCCGGGGCCTCGGCGCCCGCCAGCTCCGCCACGACCGTCCGCGGCCCCTCCACGTCCACCTCGGCCTGCGCGAACCGCTCCAGCGCACCGGCCCCCGTCCTCCGGTACAGGCCCACCGCCACCCGGTGCGGACGCAGCTCCGGGTGCGACTCCGCCGCCTCCTGCACCACCGCCAGCTCGTCGATCCGGCCCTCCGCGTCCAGCAGCACCTGCGGGGTCAGCGAGTTCACGCCCGCCGTCTGCAGCCAGGACCGCGACCAGGCGCCCATGTCCCGGCCACTGGTCTCCTCCAGCACCGCCAGCAGATCACCGAGGCGCGTGTTGCCGTAGGCGTGCCGCTTGAAGTAGCGCCGTGCTCCCTCCAGGAAGGCGTCCTGGCCGACGTACGCCACCAGCTGCTTGAGCACCGACGCGCCCTTGGCGTAGGTGATGCCGTCGAAGTTGAGCTTCGCGTCCTGGAGGTCGCGGATGTCCGCCGTGATCGGGTGCGTGGAGGGCAGCTGGTCGGCGCGGTACGCCCATGCCTTGCGGCGGTTGGCGAAGGTGATCCAGGCGTCCTTGAAGCGGGTCGCGCCGACGCCTGCGAAGGTGCCCATGAAGTCCGCGAAGGACTCCTTCAGCCACAGGTCGTCCCACCACACCATGGTGACCAGGTCGCCGAACCACATGTGCGCCATCTCGTGCAGGACGACGTTGGCCCGGCCCTCGTACGACGCCCGCGTCACCTTCCCGCGGAAGATGAACTCCTCCCGGAAGGTCACCATCCCCGGGTTCTCCATCGCGCCGAGGTTGTACTCCGGCACGAACGCCTGGTCGTACTTCCCGAAGGGGTACGGGTAGTCGAAGTGGTCGTGGAAGAAGTCCAGGCCCTGCTTCGTCACCAGGAAGACGTCGTCGGCGTCGAAGTACGGCGCGAGCCCCTTGCGGCACATCGCGCCCAGCGGGATCTCCAGCGTCGTGCCGTCCGCGAACGTACGGGAGTAGGAGTCCGTGACGTAGTGGTACGGCCCGGCCACGACACAGGTGATGTACGTCGAGATCGGCTTCGTCTCGGCGAACCTCCAGACCCCGTCGGCGAGTTCACCGGCCCCGTTGCTCCACACCGTCCACTCCTCGGGCGCCCGCACCTCGAAGCGGAACGGCGCCTTGAGGTCCGGCTGCTCGAAGTTCGCGAAGACCCGGCGGGAGTCGGCCGGCTCGTACTGGGTGTAGAGATAGACCTCGCCGTCCTCCGGGTCGACGAAGCGGTGCAGGCCCTCACCCGTGCGCGAGTAGGCGCACTGGGCGTCCACGACGAGCTCGTTGTCGGCGGCCAGGTCCTCCAGCGTGATCCGCGAACCGTCGAAGACCTCGCTCGGGTCCAGGTCCCGGCCGTTGAGGGAGACCGCCGTCACACTCGGCGCGATCAGATCCGCGAAGCTCGTGGCGCCGGGCTCGGCACAGCGGAAGCGGATCGTCGTGACCGAGCGGAACGTACGCGGCGTCCCCTCCCCGGATGGTCCCTCACCGAGGGCGGAACGCACGTCGAGGGACACGTCGTACCCGTCGACGGACAGCAGGGCGGCCCGCTCCCGGGCCTCGTCGCGGGACAGATTCTCACCGGGCACGCGTGGCACTCCCTCGGATGTTCAGGTGGATGTGATCGGGCAGAGGTGTTCAGTATGCGGACAGCCCCGATCCTGCCATGTGCTCCTGACACACGGCACCGGGGAATGGCCGGGAGAGCCGGGACGTTTCCCCAGAGATTTGGCTGAGACCTGCTTGCGTCTGAGGAGAGACATGTCGGACAAGACCCCCGTCGACTTCTGGTTCGACCCGCTGTGCCCCTGGGCCTGGATGACCTCGCGCTGGGTGCAGGAAGTGGAGAAGCTCCGCGACATCGAGGTCCGCTGGCACCTGATGAGCCTCGCCGTCCTCAACGAGGACAAGCTGGACGACCTGCCCGCCGAGTACCGCGAACTGCTGGAGACCAAGGCCTGGGGCCCGGTCCGCGTCGTCATCGCCGCCCAGGAGGAGCACGGCGCCGACGTGCTCGGCGACCTCTACACCGCGCTCGGCACCCGCATCCACAACCAGGGCGAGGGCCCCGGCAAGGAGACGGTCGCCGCCGCCCTGAAGGACGTCGGTCTGCCCGAGTCCCTCATGGAGCACTGGGACGACACCCCCTACGAGCCGCAGCTGCGCGCCTCCCACAAGGAGGGCATCGACAAGGTCGGCCAGGAGGTCGGCACCCCGGTCATCGCCGTCCCCGGCGACAACGGCGAGCAGATCGCCTTCTTCGGCCCCGTCGTCACCCCGGCCCCCAAGGGCGAGGACGCCGCCAGGCTCTGGGACGGCACCCTCGCCGTGGCCTCCGTGCCGGGCTTCTACGAGATCAAGCGGACGCGGACGAAGGGGCCGGACTTCAGCAACCTGTAAGGGTCACTCCTCCGGTTCGGGGAACGACGCGCCGTCGTTGTGGTCCCCCAGCCGCTGGTAGCGCCGGCAGCCCTCGCGGGCACAGCGGTAGTACGAGCCCAGGCGGGTGTGCCTGGGCTTGTGCGCCTTGACGTACGCCTGCTCGTCCTCGGCGAGCTCGCGGAACTCCTGAAGCGTGCCTCCGCAGTTCCTGCAGTGCTTGGTCACCATGGATGCCCTCCTACGGGTCAGCCCTGCCTCGCCATCACCGCCAGATCCGGGAAGTCGGTCACCACGGCGTCGACCCCCATCCCGTAGTACAGCGCGTACTCCGCGAACGCGTCCCCGAAATCGTTCGCTCCGCTCCCGCGCCGGAACTGCGCCGCCAGAAACTGGTTCTCCGCCCGGAAGGTGTACGGCCCCACCCGCAGCCCCGCCGCATGCGCGTCCGCGAGGACCGGCGTGCCCACCAGCGACGACTTGTCCGGCCCGATCCAGTCCGCGTACCCGGCGATCCGCGCCAGCCCCGCCGGCGTCATCATGTCCCGGTACGTCGTCGGTTCACCGGCCGAGACCAGGTCGTACGGCCCACCCGTCGTCCCCAGCGCCTGCCACAACGGCACCCCCAGCCGCTCCGCCGCGACCCGCCTCAGACTCGTCGGCTCGAAGGACTGCACGACACACTCACGCCGGCCGAGGCGGTTACGGCGGATCGCCGCCGCCAGCTTCGGCTCCAAGGGCAGCCCCAGGGAGCGGAAGTACGTCGGGTGCTTGGTCTCCGGGAACACGGCGATGGTCCGGCCGTACTCCTTGGAGAGCCCGCGCGCCAGGTCGACCACCTCCTGGAAGGTCAGCACCTCCTCGCGGCCGTCGAACACGGTGTTGCGGTTGCGGACCGACGGCAGCCGCTCGACCGCCCGCAACGTCTTCAGCTCCGCCAGCGTGAAATCCTCCGTGAACCAGCCCGACACCGCCCGCCCGTCCACCGTCTTGGTGGTACGGCGGCCCGCGAACTCCGGGTGCGACGCCACGTCCGTCGTCTGCGAGATCTCGTTCTCGTGCCGGACGACCAGGACATGGTCCTTCGTCGGGACGAGATCCGGCTCGATCCAGTCGGCTCCGGTCTGCACGGCGTACGTGTAGGAGGCCGCGGTGTGTTCGGGGCGCCAGCCGGCCGCGCCGCGGTGGCCGATGACCAGCGGCCCGCGCGCGGGCCGGGACCCGGGGGCGGCGCCGGCGGTCGCGGGCACGGCGGCGGCCGCGGAGGTGCCGGCGGCGGCGAGCAGCAGGGATCTACGTCTCGGGTGCATCCAACTCCCTTTCTTCACAAGGTGGTTCAGGCGCGGACCCGTTCGCGCGCCTGACTCAGGCGGGTCAGGTGTTCCTCGTACTCCTCCGCGTAGTACGCGGCCCGTGCCGCGTCCGGCTCGATCACCGCCGTCGGCCGCGTCCACTCCTCGGCGTCCAGCGCCTGCCCGTACCGCTCGGCCGCCGCGAGCACCGCGCCGCGCGCGCCGACCTCGCCCTCCATGACCCTCAACGGCCGTCCCAGGACGTCGGCGAGCAGCCGCATCCACGCCGGGCTGCGCGTCCCGCCCCCGCAGACGGCGAGCGTCCCCGTCAGCCCCGCCGCCTCCAGACAGTGCCGGGCCGCGAAACCGATGCCCTCGCAGGTGGCACGGATCAGATCGGCCTTCGTCGACTCCAGGGAGACACCGGTGAGTTCGGCCCGCAGCCGGGGTTCGACGAAGGGCGCGCGCTCGCCGGAGGGGGCGAAGTACGGGAGTACGCGTACGCCGTTCGCCCCGGGTGGAGTCTCGGCGAGCAGGGCGTCGACCTCGTCGTGGTGGACGCCGGTCGTCGACAGCACCCAGTCCAACGCGGCCGTCCCCACCATCGCGGGCATCGCGCGCAGCCAGTGCCCGGGGCGGTCCGTGTTGATGTACAGGCCGGCCGGCTCCCCGGTCAGGTCGAGGTCGGTGGTCGCGACGAGGCTGGCCAGGCAGGTGCCGACGATGAGGAGGCCGTCGCCCGGGGTCGTCACTCCCGCGCCGAGTGCGCAGGCCGGGAGGTCGTAGGGGCCGTTCGCGACGCGGGTTCCGGGTGGGAGGCCCTCCCCGAGCGCGTCCGCCGTCGCGACCGGATCGCTGACCGGCGCGAGGAGCCCGCGCCGGTGGGTCAGCCCGAGCAGTTCCACGACCCGGTTGTCGTACGTGCGGGTGCGCGGATCCAGGAACGGCATCGACGCGTCCGAGACGTCTGTCCTCGGCCCCGCCCCGGTCAACCGGTGGAACACCATGTCCTTGCAGTAGACGGCCGCCGCCGCCTCGTCCAGCGCCTTCGGCTCGTGCGTGTCCAGCCACGCCAGCAGCGGCCCCGGGCAGCCCGGGAACATCGCGCTTCCGGTGCGTCGGAACACCGCCTCGAACGTGCCGTCAGCCAGCCAGCGGTCGACCAGTTCGTGGGCCCGGCCGTCCATCCAGGAGGCGGCCGGGCGGACCGGGCGTCCCTGCGCGTCGACCAGCCAGACGCCGTCGCCCTGGCCGGTCAGGCCGGCCAGCTCCACCGGCTCAGGGATCCGGGCGGTCACCTCGTCCAGTACGGCGACCACCGCGTCGTACACCTCCTGCATGTCCTGCTCCACGAAACCGGCGTGGAGGGTGAGGGTTACGGGGCGGGCAGCCACGGCCAGTTCGTGGCCGGTGGGGGCGAAGGCTGCTGCTTTTACCGTGGATGTGCCTACGTCGATGCCGATGTACATCCCACCCGCCTTTGGCTTGGTTGGCTGTGCTGTGCTTTTCGGGGTGACGTGCTGAATGTTTGGCTGCGTTCGCCTCCGGGGCGCAAGTTGGTGGGCTCTTGCCCGGCGCTTGGCTGGGCGTCGCCCTTACGTCAGACAGTGGGCCAGCGGCTCTCCGCGGGACCAGCGGGCCACCTCGGCGGCGGCGATTGCCGCTGCCTTCTCCGCTACCGGGCGGGACGCGCCGCCCAGGTGGGGGGTGAGGACGACCCGGTCGGCCAGGGCGTGGAGGCGGGAGGTCGGGGGGAGCGGCTCCTGTACGTAGGTGTCCAGGGCTGCTGAGGACACGTGGCCGGTCTCCAGGGCGTCGCACAGGGCCTCCTCGTCCAGGAGCGGGCCCCTTGCCGCGTTGACCACCACCGCGCCCTTCGGCAGCAGGGCCAGTTCGCGGGCGCCGATCAGGCCGTCGGTCTCGGGAGTGAGGCGGGCGTGGATTGTGATCAGCTGGGATTTTCGTAGGAGTTCGTCCAGGGACGTGACCCGTAGGCCGTGGATCTCGCCGTGTACGTACGGGTCGTGGACCATCACCCGTGCTCCGAAGGCGCAGAGCACGCGGGCGACGCGGCTGCCGACGGCCCCGTAGCCCACCAGGCCTACCGGCAGGTCCTCCAGCTCCAGGCCGCTGTGCTCGTAGGTGTAGTAGGTCGCCCCCTCCCAACTGGAACGGCGGGCGAGGAGGTCGTGGGCCTGGGGGATGCGGCGCAGGGCCGCCAGCATCAGGCCGATGGTGAACTCGGCGGTGGCGGCGGCGTTGCGGCCGGGGGCGTAGCAGACCCGGACGTCGTGGCGTTTGGCCGCGTCCAGGTTGACGTTCACCGGGCCGCCGCGGCAGACCACCACCAGCTTGAGGTCAGGGCAGGCGTCCAGGACGCGTTCCGTCACCGGGCCCATCTGGGTGACCAGGACCTGGGCGCCGGTGAGCGCCTCGATCAGTTCGTCCTCGGCGTCGCTCGCCTCCGTCACCTCGGCCACCGGGCCGAAGGGGTCCAGCGGCCAGCCGAGGGTCAGTTCGGTCACCTCGCAGGGGAGTTCGGGGGCCAGGGCCTCTCTGATCAGCGACGGCAGGATGAAGTGGTCGCCCGCGGCCAGGACGCGCACGCTGTTCCCGTTGGTCATCGCAGGGAGTCTCCTGTCTCGGCGTCGAAGACATGGGTGAGGCCGGGGTCGGCGGTGATGTGGACGCGGTCGTCGTGGGCCAGGCGGACCTCGGGGGCGGTGAGGACGGCCAGGGGGTTGTCGACGCCGGGGAGGGTGACGGTCGCGATGCCCGATTCCAGGAGGGGCTCGTGGGCGACCACGCGGGCCGGCAGACCCTCCTCCTCGCCGGCGAGGGACAGGTCTTCGGGGCGGATTCCGAGCATCACCTCGCGGCCGGCCGCCAGTGGTACGGGCAGTGCGAGGCGGGCCGTGTCGGAGAGGCGGGCGTGGCCGTCGGCCGTCGTCACGGCGGGGAGGAGGTTGATCGCTGGTTCGCCCACGAAGTCCGCCACGAAGACGTTGGCGGGGGTGTCGTAGATCTCGTACGGGGTGCCCAGTTGCTGGATCATGCCGTCCTTCATCACGGCGATGCGGTCGGCCAGGGAGAGGGCCTCCTCCTGGTCGTGGGTGACCAGGATGGTGGTGTGGCCCAGGTCGCGCTGGATGCGTTTGAGTTCGCGGCGGGTGGTGTCGCGTTGGGCCGCGTCCAGATGGGAGAGGGGCTCGTCGAGGAGGAGGACGTCCGGTTCGCGGATCAGGGCCCGGGCCAGGGAGACGCGTTGCTTCTGGCCGCTGGAGAGGCCGGCGGGGTGGGCGTCCAGGATGGTGGTCAGGTCCACGCGGTCGGCGATCTCCCTGACCTTGCGGGCCACGTCTCCCCGGTCGGCCCGTTTACGGGCCTTCAGGCCGAAGGCGAGGTTCTCCGCGACCGTCAGGGGCGGGTACAGGGCGTAGTTCTCGAAGGCGACCCCGATGTTGCGCTGCTGGGCGGGGCGGGAGACGACCGAGGAGCCGCCGACCAGGATGTCGCCGCCGGTCACCGTCTCCAGGCCGGCGATCATGCGCAGGGTCGTCGACTTGCCGCAGCCCGACGGGCCGAGGAGGCCGAGCAGTTCGCCGGAGCGGAGGGTCAGGTCGATGCCGCGTACGGCGTCCACCGGCGGACGGCCCCGGGCGCGGTAGGTCTTGCGTAGTTCACGTAGCTCCAGCTCGGTCATCGCCGCCCCTCGTCGCCGTCGCGCAAACCTCGTAGCGGACCTTGTGCTCGTCCAGGTCCCGCAGCGCCTCGGCCGACGCCCCGTCGTCCACGAGGAGCAGGTCGAAGCGGTCCAGGGGGACCACCCGGTGCAGGGCGACCCGTGCGAGCTTGGTGTGGTCGATCAGCAGGATGTTGCGGGCCGCCGCGTCGAGCATGGCCCGCTTCACCGACACGATGTGCTGCTCCTGGTGGTAGGCGTAGCCCCCGCGCACGGCCGACGTGGAGGCGAAGCAGACGTCCACGCGCAGCTGCTCTATCGCCTCGACGCAGGACACGCCGAGGAAGGAGGAGTGCAGCGGGTCGTAGTCGCCGCCGAGGGCCATGAGGTGGATGCCGCGCTGGTCGGAGAGCATGTTGATGGCTTCCAGGAAGTTGGTGACGACCGTCAGCGGGGTCACCTCCCCGAGCCGTAGCCTGCGGGCTATCTCCAGGGTGGAGGTGGAGTCGTCCAGCATGATCGCCATGCCGGGCTCGATCAGCTTCAGGGCCCGGTCGGCGACGGCGGCCTTCTCCGCGCGCATGGTCTTCAGGCGGTACTGCACGTTCGACTCGAAGACACCGGACGGCTGGGCCGTCACCCCGCCCCTGAACTTGCGGACGATGCCCTGCCGTTCGAGCTCGTCGAGGTCCCGGTGGATCGTCATCAGGCTCACGCCGAAGCGTTCGGCCAGTTCGGCCGCCGTCGCCGTGCCGTCGGCGAGGACCTGCTCGGCCATGGCGGCCTGGCGGGCGGCGGGGCCCTGCGGGTTATTCATGGTCGATCCTTCGTCCTGGGCGCTCCGGCCGGTCGGCCTCGAACAGGAGCAGGTTCTCAGGCCGGACCGACAGTCGTACCGGATCGTCGGGACGCAGGGCGGTCACCTCGCCGCGCGGGGCGACCAAGGACACGTGCTGCTCGCCGAGGCGGACGGTGACCTCCACCGATCGGCCGAGCACCTCGGTCACGTAGACCGTGCCGGTGAGCTGGTGTCCCGCGCCCTCGCCGAGGGTGAGATCGCGGGGGCGGACGCCGATCAGTACGTCCGTGCCGGGGGTGGTGTCGCTGAGCATCGGCAGCTCGACCTTGCCGTCCGGGGAGCGGAAACCACGGTCCGGCGTCATGGTTCCCGGCAGCAGGTTGATGCGGGGGCGGCCGAAGGCGCGTGCGACCTCCGTGTCGTAGGGGCGGTACCAGATCTCCTCCCGTGTCCCCGTCTGCACGATCCTCCCGTCCCGGATGACCCCGATGCGGTCGCCCAGCGCCAGGGCCTCGACGGAGTCATGGGTGACGTAGAGGGTCGTGGTGCGCTGAACGGCCCCGATCGCCTTCAGTTCCGCCCGCATCTGCTGGCGCAGTTTGGCGTCCAGGTGGGAGAGGGGCTCGTCCAGGAGGAAGGCCCGGGCCGGGCGGACCAGGACTCGGCCGAGGGCCACGCGCTGGCGTTGGCCGTTGGAGAGTTGGCCTACCGGGCGGTCCAACAGGGCGGAGATGCCGAGGAGTTCGGCGATCTCGCCGATCCGCTCCCGGGCCTTGGCGGCGGGGAGGCGGTGGCGGGGGGAGCGGAGCGGGGAGGCGAGGTTGTCGTAGGCCGACTTGTGCGGGTAGAGGGCGTAGCTCTCGAAGCACATCGCCACGCCACGGTCGTAGGGCTCCACGCCGCGCATGTCCTTGCCGTCGAGTTCCACCGTGCCGGCGTCGGGCTGTTCGAGGCCGGCGATGGTCTTGAGCGTGGTCGTCTTGCCCGCGCCGGAAGGGCCGAGCAGGCAGAAGAACTCGCCCTCCGCCACCTTCAGTTCCAGGCCGTCGAGGGCCGTCGTCCTTCCGTATGCCTTGCGGATGCCGCGCAGCGCGATGGCCGTGCTCGCGATGGCCGTGCTCAAGACTTCACCGCCCCGAACGACAGGCCACGCACCAGATACCGCTGGATCGTCAGCGCGAGGAGCAGCGGTGGTACGACGGAGACGAGTGCGGCGGCGGCCGTGAGGTTGTACTTGGGGCGGTCGCCGCCGAGGAAGGACAGGGCGCCGACGGTCACGGTCTGGGCCTCGTTGGAGGTCAGGATGAGAGGGAAGACGAAGTTGTTCCAGGCGAAGATGAAGGCGAGCAGGGACACGGCGGCCACGCCCGGCTTGACCAGGGGGAGCGCCACCCTCACGAACGCCTGCTTGCGGGTGTAGCCGTCCAGCAGGGCCGCCTGCTCCAGTTCGGGGGTGAGGTCGGCGAAGTACGAGCGCATGATCCACACGGTGAGGGGGAGCGTGACCAGCTGGAGCACCCAGACCATGCCGACGTAGGTGTCGAAGAGACCGAGCTTCTGGTACAGCACGAACAGCGGGATGATCACGGTGAGTTCGGGTGCGAAGCGGAACGACAGCAGCGTGAACATCAGGTTCTCGGAGCCCTTGAAACGCCAGCGCGCCGAGGCGTAGGCGGCGGGCAGGCCCACGAGGAGGGAGAGGGCCACCGCGCCCAGCGACACCACCAGGCTGTTGACGAAGAAGCGGACGAACGGGATGCCCTCGCTGTCGCCGAGGACCGTGCGGTAGCCGTCGAGGGTGGGGGAGAAGGAGAAGTAGGTGGAGAAGAGCTCGTTCGTCGGCTTCAGGGACAGGATCACCATCCAGGCGATCGGGAAGAGCGCGAAGAGGAAGTAGAGGATGAGGGCGGCGTCCGCCAGCCACCCCAACAGGCGCTTGCGCATGGTCATTTCACCTCCGCCGCTTTTCGCTGGATCTTGCCGAGGTGCTTCACCAGCACCATCGCGGCGAGATACACCACCGCCCACAGCACGATCGTGTAGCTGATGCCGAACGAGTAGCGCTGGAAGCGGATCGCCTCCAGGTACGCCCGGATCTGGAGGACGACGGTGGAGTCGCCCGGGCCGCCCTCCGTCAGGGCGTAGATGATGTCGAACACCTTCAGCGAGTCCATGAAGCGGAAGATCACCGCGACGAGGACGTACGGCCACAGCATCGGCAGGGTGAGGCGCCGGAAGGTGTACCACCATCCCGCGCCGTCCACGGCCGCCGCCTCGAAGGGGGAGGTGGGCAGGGACCGCAGACCGGCGAGGGCGAGGATCGCCACGAACGGGGTGTAGACCCAGACGTCCACGGCGATCGAGGACAGCAGGGCGCCGGTGGGGGTGTCCGTCCACTGGACTCCGCCCAGGCCGAAGGGTCTGAGCAGGTAGTTCACGACTCCGACCGACGGCTGGAGCATCAGCTTCCAGATGATCGCCGCGATCACGGGGGCGATCATCAGCGGGAGGATGAGGATCTTCTCCAGGATCCGTCCGACGATCGTCGAGCGGTGCAGCAGCAGGGCGACGGCGACCCCGAGGACCGTCTCGACGGCGGCCGCCCCGACCGCGTACAGCACCGTGACCCACGCCGAGTTCCAGAACGCCTCCTGCGTGAAGACGGTCTCGTAGTTCTCGAACCGCACCATGTCCGGCTGCGGCTTGCTCGCCGAGAAGTCGAACAGCGTGTAGTAGAGGCCGAGCCCGAAGGGGTAGAGGATTCCGCAGGTCAGGAGGAGGGCGGGGACGATCAGGACGTACGGGCGCAGGGCGAGCCGCCAACCCATCGCGCTAGCCCACCTTGTCGGCGAGGTCGCCCGCCAGTCCGTCGAGCACCGACTTGGCGCCCTGCCCGCCGTAGATCTCCTGGAGGGCGGCGGCCCAGCTGGTGGTCGCGTCGAAGAACTGGGCCTGCGGGGTGAACTGGATCTTCGTCTGGTCGACGACCGTCTCGAAGGTGTCGATGAAGCCGGGCAGGTGCCCCATCTTGTCCTTGTAGTCGGCGGCGTCGGCGATCGACTTCCGTACCGGGTCGATGTGGTTGTGGGTGATCGCGCTCTTGAGCAGGTGCTCCTTGCCGGTCGCCCACTGCAGGAACAGCCAGCTCGCGCTCTTCTTCTTGCTCTTGGCGTTCATGCCGAGCGACCAGATCCACATGTTCGTGGCGAGGGAGCCGTCCGGCCCCTTCGGACCGGGGTGGAAGGCGATCTTCCCGGAGGCGGGGCTCGCGCCCTCCACCGCCTGGAAGTAGGCCGCCGTGTCCGCGTCGAAGAGCATCCCGGCCTTCTTCGCGCCGAGGTCGCTGGAGCACTGGTACCAGGTGTACGACGTCCAGGACGGCGGCCCGCCCTGCTTGACCATGCCGGCCCAGTCCTCGGTGAACGCGACGGCCTCCGGGGTGTTCATGGCGGGTGTGAGCTTCCCGCCGGAGACTGTGAAGTCCTTGAGCCCGTTGCGGGCGTACATGGTCATGAAGCCCGGGTGGATGGTCGCCCAGCTGCGAGATCCTCGTACGGCGATCCCGTACATGCCGTCGAAGCCGGCACCGGGGGCCTTCTGCTTGATCGCCCCGGCGAGTTCGCGCAGCTCGTCGAAGGTCTCGGCGGGCTTCAGGCCGAGTTTGGTGAAGACGTCCGTGTTGTAGGCGACGACATTGGTCTCCCAGCCCCACGGCAGCGCGTACTGTCCGCCCTGGCCGAGCGGCGCGCCCGCCTTCAGGGACCACTGGTCGGCCTGGAGGAGGTTGGGGAAGAAGTCGGCCTGGTCCCATTCGGCGCCGGTGGCGGAGGCGTTGCGCATCCAGGGCCCGAGATCCTCCAGCCAGCCGGGCGGCCCGTACTGCCACACCATGTAGGCGCCCAGCATGAAGACGTCGTAGGAGGCGCGTCCGCTGGACAGGTCGACGGTGAGCTTGTCGAAGTAGTTGTCCTCGGGGAACACGTCGTACTCGACCTTGATGCCGGTCTTCTCGGTGAACGACTTCAGGTCGGCGATCAGGGCGTCCGTGTACGGGTGCTTGTTGAGCAGCGCCTTGACGGTCGTGCCCTTCTCCCGCTTCCAGTCGAAGGAGCCGGTGACGTCGTCCGCCGCCGAGCCGTCGCTCTTGCTGTCGTCGCCGCCGAACCCGGCCCCGCAGGCGGAGAGGAGGGGAGTGGCGGCCAGGGCGGCGCCCAGTGCCAGGAAGCGGCGGCGGTCGTGCAGGTGCGTGTCCATCCGTGACCTCCACGTGGGGTTCGGTCCGGTCCGGGGTGCGCTTAACACGGCGAGTCGACTCGTTAACAGAGGGTGGAACGGCGGAAGTTGGGCGTCAATCCCTCGCGCACGGGAAAATCTCAGGGCAGAGTGAGAAGTTCACGGCCCGGTTCGCGATGAACGCCCCCAGAACAGGGAGGTCCGGATGGCGCACGAGCACGTCGAGGGCGATGCCTGGCTCGGGATCGACCTCGGCACCCAGAGTGTCCGGGTCCTGCTGGTCACCGGGGACGGCACCGTCCTCGGCAGCGGCTCGGCGCCGCTCGGTGGGCGGCGGGACGGGGTGCGGCACGAGCAGGATCCGGCCGAGTGGTGGGACGCGCTGTGCGCGGCGTCGGGTGCCGCGCTGCGGGGGCGGTCGAAGGCACGGGTCGGCGGGCTCGCGGTGTGCGGGACCTCCGGGACCGTGCTGCTGACGGACGGGGCGGGGCGGCCGACGAGCCCCGCGCTGATGTACGACGACGGGCGGGCCACGGCCGAGGGGGCGCGGGCGCGGATGGCGGGGCTCGGGGTGCAGGACACCTGGGCGCTGCCGAAGGCGCTGTGGCTGACGGAGACGTACGGCCCCGGCCGGATCACCCACCAGCCGGACCTGGTCGTGTCCCTCCTCACCGGCGAGCTGCCCCCGGCCGACTCCAGCCATGCCCTGAAGACCGGGTACGACCTGGAGCGCGACGCCTGGCCGGCCATGCTGCCCCGACTGGGCCTGCCCGAGTCCGCGATCCCGGACGTCGTACGCCCCGGCACCCGCCTGGGCGAGGTCTCGGCGACCGCCGCCGACGCCACGGGCATCCCCGCCGGTACGCCCGTCATCGCCGGGATGACCGACGGCTGCGCGGCCCAGATCGCCTCCGCCGCCCTGCGTCCGGGCTCCTGGAACTCGGTGCTCGGCACCACGCTGGTCCTCAAGGGCGCGTCCCTCACGCCGGTCCGGGATCCGACCGGCGTGGTCTACAACCACCGTGCGCCGGACGGGAGTTGGCTGCCCGGCGGCGCCTCCAGCGTGGGCGCGGGCGTGCTCACGGCGGCGTTCGCGGGAGCGGATCCGGCGGCCATGGACACGCTGGCCGCGTCGTACGAGCCCTCCGGCGCGATCACCTATCCCCTCGTCTCCCCCGGCGAACGCTTCCCGTTCCTGGCCCCGGAAGCCACCGCGTTGCTCCTGGGCGAACCCGAGTCGGACGCCGACCTGTGGGCCGCACTCCTCCAGGGCGTCGCCTTCACCGAACGCCTCTGCCTGGACTACCTGCACCACCTCGGCGCCCCCCTCGACGGCCCCCTCACCTTCACCGGCGGCGCCGCCCGCAGCCCGTACTGGAACCAACTGCGCGCCGACATCCTCGGCCGCCCGGCGCGGGTGCCGCAGCAGACGGAACCCGCCCTGGGGATGGCCGCGTTGGCCGCCTACGGCACGGGCGCGGCATCCGGGCTGCCGGACGCCGCGTCTTCCATGGTCCGCATCGCCACGACCATCGAACCCCGCCCCCACCACACCACCCGCTTCGCCGAGCCCTACGCCCGCCTGCTCGACGAACTGACCTCCCGAGGCTGGCTCCCACCCCCGGTGGCGGCGCACGCGCACGCCTGCCTGGACACGGATACTTCGACCTCATGAACACACGTCCGCCACGGTCCCCGGCCTACGAGTTCGGGTCCTTGGGCCCGATGGCGGCTGCGGGTGCCCTGTGGCTGGCCGCGCAGTTCCCCGCGCCCCTGGGGCGTCGCAGCACCGCCGGCTGCTCAGCCCGCGCAGCCTGCGGTCGGTCGGCCAGCGCACTCAGCCCACCCAGCCTGTGGTCGGCCCGCGCAGCCTGCGGCCCAGCCCACCCAGCCTGCGGGCAGTCGTGCCGCTGGGGCGGCACGGGTGGGCGCAGGCGGCACCCCGTCGCGCCGGGCTGCGCAACCTCCTCGCGCCGGCACCGACGCCCGTGCCCCGTCGCGCCGGGCTCCCTCTACGCCAGCAGCAACGCCGAGTGACACTGGACCGCCCATGACCACAGCCACGTCCCTCCTCCTCGCTCGCCACGGGCAGACCGTCTGGCACGCCGAGAACCGGTACGCCGGGATCAGCGACGTGCCCCTCACCGATACGGGCCGCGCCCAGGCCGAGGCGCTCGGGCGGTGGGCCGGCGCCCACCCCGTCGACGCGATCTGGACATCGCCCCTCTCCCGCGCCGTCGTCACCGCCGACCCCGCCTGCAGAGCCCTCGGCATCACCCCGCACCGCGAACCCGACCTGCGCGAATGCGACTTCGGCGTGCTGGAGGGCCGTACGCTCGCGGAGTTCGAGGCCGAGAACCCCGAGGCCGCGCAGGCGTTCCGGACGGACCCGGTGGCACACCCGTTCCCGGGCGCGGAGGACCCGTCGGCCGCCGCGGAGCGAGGCGCGGCAGCGCTACGCCGCATCGCCGCCGCCCACCCCGGCGACCGCGTCCTCGTCGTCGCCCACAACACGCTCCTGCGCCTGGTGCTGTGCACCCTGCTGTCGATCCCGCCCGGCCGGTACCGCAGCGTGTTCCCCCGGTTGCACAACGCCGCGATCAGCGAACTCCTCGTGAAATCCGACGGATCCACGTCACTTCTCTCCCTCAATGTGCCCTGCGAGCCCGACCCGGCGTAGCACCATGGGCACATGACGGAGATCGACACCTCGGTACCGCACTCGGCCCGCATCTGGAACTACTGGCTGGGCGGCAAGGACAACTACCCCGTGGACGAGGCGGCCGGCGACGCCTACACCGCCGTCTTCCCCGGCATCGTCACCATCGCCCGCAGCAGCCGCGCCTTCCTCGGCCGCAGCATCCGGTACCTGGTCACGGAGGCGGGCGTACGCCAGTTCCTCGACGTCGGCACGGGCCTGCCCACCGTCGACAACACCCACGAGGTCGCCCAGCGCCTCGCCCCGGAGTCGAAGATCGTCTACGTCGACAACGACCCGCTGGTCCTGGCCCACGCCCGCGCCCTGCTCACCTCGACACCCGAGGGTGCGACGGCGTACGAGGACCTGAGTCTCTACGAGCCGGAGAAGATCCTTCAGGCGGCGTCCCGGACGCTCGACCTGTCCCGGCCCACGGCCCTGATCCTCAGCGGCATCCTCGGCCATGTCACCGACTACGACCAGGCCCGCGACATCGTCCGCCGCCTGCTGGCCGGCCTGCCCTCCGGCAGCTACCTCTCCCTCAACGAGGGCTCCCGGGGCACCGACCCGGCCTACGAGCAGGCCCAGGACGCCTACAACGAGACCGGCGCGGTCCCGTACTTCCTACGGCCCGTCGACCAGATCGCCGCCTACTTCGAAGGCCTGGACCTCGTGGAACCCGGCCTCGTCTCCGTCCCGCTGTGGCACCCCGAGCCGGGCGACGAGGACCCGCAGCCGATCGGCCAGCACGGCGCCCTGGGCCGCAAGCCCTGACGCCCACCCCGCC
>NZ_JAKEIP010000184.1 GCF_021474425.1 Streptomyces muensis
ACCAACGCGCACGCGGCCCCCGCCTCCTCCAGGACCGCGTGCGCGTTGGTGCCGCCGAAGCCGAAGGCGTTGACGCCGGCGATCAGGGGTCCGGGTGCCTGCCAGTCCCGCTGCTCGGTGACGAGTTCGAAGCCGGGGGCCAGGCGTTCCAGGTACGGCGCCGGCGGGGTGGTGTTCGGGGAGGGCGGGAGCCGGCGGTGCTGGAGTGCCAGGACCGTTTTGACCAGGCTCGGCAGGCCGGCCGCGTTGAGCAGGTGCCCTATGTTCGCCTTGACCGAGCCGAGCAGGCGGGGAGTTCCGTCCGCGCGGGGTGGGAAGGCGTGCCCCAGGGACCGCGCCTCGACGGGGTCGCCGACCGGGGTGCCGGTTCCGTGCGCCTCGACGTACGAGACCGCGTCGGGGTCGATGCCGCACTCGGCGTATGCCTGGCTGATGACCTCGCGCTGGGTGCGTGGGTTGGGGGCGAGCAGGCTCAGCGACCGTCCGTCGTTGTTGACGGCCGTCGCGCGGACCAGGGCGAGTACCGGGTCGCCGTCACGCGCCGCGTCGTCCGGGCGGGCGAGGACGAGGGCCGCTCCGCCCTCCCCCGGCACGATGCCGTCGGCGGCGGCACCGAAGGGGCGGCTGCCGCCCGTCGGGGACAACGCGCCCGCGCTGTCGAGGAGCCGGTGCCCGGTCGGGGTGAGGGCGAGCTGGACGCCGCCGACCACGGCGATGTCGCACTCGCCGCTGAGGAGGCTGCGTCGCGCCAGGTGCAGGGCCACCAGCGCAGAGGAGCAGGCGGTGTCGACCGCGAGGGCGGGGCCGTCGAGGTCGAGTGTCTGGGAGAGGCGGGCGGCGATCAGGTTGGGCAGGTTGCCGGTGAGCGCGCCGGGGTGGGCGGCGAGGTCGCCGTCCGTGGCGTCGGCCAGGATCTCGCGGTATCCGCTGTCGCCGACGGCGGCGAACACGCCGATCCTGCGGCCGGTCCTGCGCGGTCCCGCGTACCCCGCGCGCTCCAGTGCCTCGTGGGCCAGCTCCAGGAAGATCCGCGCCTGGGGGTCGGTCGCGCGGGCCTGTTCGTCGTCCATGCCGAAGCAGTCGGCGTCGAAGTCCGCGGGGGCGGGGAGGAAGGAGCCGAAGTAGCCGGGGGCGTCGTCCCAACGGTCGTCGGTTACGGCCGTCAGCGTGTCGCGGCCGGAGAGGAGAAGGTCCCAGAAGGCCTCGGGGGTGCGCGCACCGGGGAAGCGACAGGCCATGCCGAGTACGGCCACCGTCCCCTGCCCGGCGCGCTCGCCGGCCGGCGTCGAGGCCCGCGTCGTCTCGGGCGCACGGTCGCTGTCCGCGAGCAGGGCCAGCACATGCCCGGCCAGGGCGGCCACGGTGTCGTGGTCGCGCAGGACGCGGGGCTCCACCGTGACGGGGAAGGCGTCCTCGATGCCCGCGAGCACCGCCATCGCCTTCAGCGAGGAACCTCCGAGGGCGAAGAAGCGGTCCTCCCGGTCGATGGCCGCCGGGGAGAGGCCCAGTTCCCCGGCCCAGATCTCCCGGATCGCCTCCTCGACGTCACTGCGCGAACGTGGCGCGTCCCGCTGCGGGCCGCGGTCCTCCGGCCGTGCGGTCCCCCGCTCCGCCCTTCGCACCGTCCATCGCTGCTCGACGGCCGCGTAGGCGCCGGCCTCGAACCTGTCGCGCATCAGCGCCCGCCGCAGCTTGCCGCTCGTCGTCCGGGGAAACGCCCCCGGCGGCAGCGGCAACACCCGTACGTCGTCGTGGCCCAGGGCCTCACGGACCCGGGCCGCCACCGCGTCCAGCACCGTGAGGGCGGTGGCCGGTTCGGGCCGCGCCCACTGCACGAACACCACCACCCGGTCGCCGCCGGTGTCCGGATCGGCGGACCCGACCACCGCCACCGTTCCCTCCGGCACCCCGTCCGTGGCGGACGCGGTCTCCTCCAGGTCGGCCGCGTGGAAGGTACGCCCGCCGACGAAGACGACGTCCTTGTGCCGCCCCGTGACACACAGCCGGCCCTCGCTGAGGAAGCCCAGGTCGCCGGTGCGCAGCCAGCCCTCGTGGAACGCGGCCGCGCTCGCCTCGGGAGCGCGGTGATATCCGCGTGCCAGTTGTGGACCGCGTACTTCGACGTGTCCGATGCGATGGTCGGCGAGGGGCTCGCCGTTGCCGTCGGTGATACGGATCCGGCAGTCGGGGACGGGGCGGCCCACGTCCATGAACTCCACGGTGTCCGGGCCGGGTTCCGCGGGCACGGCCCTGCCCCGGCTCAGCGCGGCGCGGTCCAGGCACCGGGGCGCGGCGACCTCGCCGAGCGGGGGCACCGTCACGGCGAGCGTGGCCTCGGCCAGGCCGTACACGGGGAGCATGGCCGTTGCGTCCAGTCCGGCCGGCTCCGCCCTGGCGGTGAACTCCCGCCACACGCGCGGCGCGATGGGCTCGGCGCCCACGAGCATCAGGCGTATGCGGCTCAGGTCCAGTCCGGCCCAAGTGCTGTCCGGCACGCGCCGTACCGCGAGGGCGAGCGCGAAGTTCGCCGCGGACAGCAGCGTGGCCCGGTGCCGTGCCGCCGACTCCAGCCACAGCGCGGGGCGCTTGGCGAAGGTCAGGGGTTCGAGCCGTATCTGCTTCAGACCGGCCGCCATGGGGACCAGGTGGGTGCCGATCAGGCCCATGTCGTGGAAGTACGGCATCCAGGTGGCCAGTACGTCGTCGGACGTGATCTCCGTGGCGGCGCGGATCTGCCGGAGGTTGGCGAGGACGGCCTCGTGGGTGAGTTCCACGCCCTTGGGGTCGCCGGTGCTGCCGGAGGAGAACTGGAGGAACGCCAGGTCCTGCGGGTCCCGGCGGGGCAGGTCGCGCAGCGGGCGGGCCTCGCGCAACGCGCCGAGCCGCAGCGCACGTACCGGTTCCGGCAGCTCGGCGAGCAGTTCCTCGGTGGCGGCGTCCACCATGACGGCGGGCCGGCCGAGGAACTCCCACACCGGTCCGACCCGACGCGTCTGCGGGGCGAGCGGCACGGGCACCAGCCCTGCCGCCAGCGCTCCCCAGAACATCGGCTGGAAGTCCTCGCCGAGAGCCGCGAGAAGCGGTACGGCGGTGCCGGGCCGCAGTCCCGCCGCGCGCAGGCCGCCCGCCACGCGCAGTGCGTCGTCGCGCAGTTCGGCGAAGGTCACGGTGTGTTCGCCGCCGTCGCCCCGGACGTGGACGACGGTCTGACCGGGGTGCTCCTCGGCGGCGTGCAGCAGTACGTCGAGGAGTGTTCCAGCGGTGCGCGGCCCCGGAGTCGGCATGTGCTTCCTTCCTCGTCGCACGCGGCGAGGGGCACGCGGGCGCGCCCCGCCGACGTCGGGTACCCGGCAGGAGCGTTGTCGATCATTCACCTGTACGACGACGAGTCTCGCCGAACGGTTCACCGAAGAGCGGTTTCGAGGTCGTTCAGGTATGTCGAGACCGGCCCCAGGGTGAGCAACCCGCTGCCCGCGCCGGCCAGTTCGTTCGCCGCGGGGGTGAGGGCGGTGTGGGCGCGGGCCATGGTCCGCCCGTCGCCGAGGGCCAGTGCGGCGCGGGCGGTCAGGCACCACAGGGCCTCCTGGAGGAGGTCGCGGGGTGGTTCGGGCGTCGCGCGGAGGGCGTCGAGGGCCGCGGTGCGGTGGCCCTGGTCGAGGAGGAGCAGGGGGTGTGCCCAGGGGGCGTAGGGGCCCCAGTCGGTGTGGGGGTCGAAACGCAGGGGCAGGGCGTGTCGCAGGCGCAGGCACAGCAGCGCCAGGGGTGGCAGGCCGCGGGCGAGGCCCGGCATTCCCGAGCCGTCGAGCAGAGTGGCCGCTGCGCGGTAGGCGGCCTCCGCCTCGGCCGGGGACGCCTGGCCGGTGGCGTCCTTTCGCAGGGCGGCGAACCAGCCGGTGAACACGCCCACGAGCGGCCGTTCGTGGCGTGCGGCGAGGGCGTCGGCGGCGGTCGCGTGCTGGTCGGCCGTGGTGAAGTCCCCGAGGGCGCTGCGGGCTTGGAGGCGGACGAGGTGGCCGAGGATCTCGTAGGTGGACAGGCCGTGCCGGGCTGCGAGGGCGATCAGCTCGGCGCCGATGGCGTCGCGGCGCGGCGCGAGCCCGGTGCGGTCGAAGCACTGCATGAAGGACGCGTTGAGGGTGAACGCCAGCAGCGCCGGATCGTCGAGGCGGCGGGCGATGTCCTCGGCCTGGCGGGCGGCTTGCGGGCCGCGGGCGAGCGGGGTGCCGCGTGACTCCAGGGCGACGGTGGCGAGCAGCCGGGCCTTGGCCGCCTCGTGTCCTTCGGGTGGCAGGGCTTTGAGGGTGCGTTCGGCGGCCGCGACGACCCGGGCGGCCTGTTCCGGGTCGTCGAGGCGGGTCCAGATCGCCGGGACGTCGTAGGTGCCGATCACGCGTGCGGTCAGTTCGGCATCGCCCAGTTCCTCGGCGGCCGCGACGGCGGCGACCCGGTGTTCGCGGGCGGCCGGCAGTCCGCTGCCGCCGGTCAGGGCGAGGTCGCGCAGGAGTCCGGCCGTCGATTCGAGGCGGGCGCGGGCGTCGGGGGCGACGGCGCGGTCGTAGGCGGCGGCGACCTGCTCCCAGACCCGGCCGGCGGGGTGGTCGGGCGTCCGGTCGAGACGGCCGGACTGGCGGAGGATGTCCGTCTCCAGGGCGCGCAGGTCAGGACCGGGGTCGATGCCCAGGTCGGCGGCGAGCAGGGCCCGCGCGGTGCGCAGGACGTCCAGGGCGTCGGCCTGTCGGCCGGTGCGGTACAGGGCCAGGGCGAGCAGGCGCCAGGCGTTCTCCCGCCAGGGATGCTCGGCGGCGTGCGCCCGCAGATCGGCGGCCACCCGGTCGGCGTGGCCGAGGTCGAGCAGCGCCTCGGCCCGCAGTTCCACGGCGTACAGCCGCAGCTCGACCAGGCGGCGGCTCTCCGTCCGGGCCCACGGCTGCTCGTCGAACTCCGCGTAGGCCGGGCCACGCCAGCCGCCGAGCGCCTCGTCGAGTCGTACGCCCGCCTCCTCGGCCGACAGCGTCGCGGCGTCGGCGACCGCCTGCTCGAACCGCCAGGCGTCGACCGTGTCCGGCGCGGTGCGCAGGGCGTAGCCGGGGCCCTCGGTGACGAGCAGCCGGGCCGGGGTGCGCGGTGGGCGGTCGGGTTCGAGGGCGCGGCGGAGTGCGGCGACGAAGGTGCGTACGGCGCCCACGGCGTCGGCCGGCGGGTCGGTCCAGAGGTCGTCGACCAGGCGGGAGACCGGCACGAGACGGCCCCGGGCGACGATCAGCCGGGCCAGCACCGAGCGGTGTCTCGGGCCCTTCAGGTCGATCGCGTCGCCGTCCGCGTCCCACGCCGTGACCGGCCCGAGCACCCCGAAGTCAGGACCCACGCCACCGGTCACCGCCCCGCCCTCCCGACGGCCTGGACGGGTCGCGGGCTCAGGCGGGCTGCCACGGCTCCAGCCGATCGCCCTCGGGGTCGGCGGCTCGGACCAAGTGTCCGCCGATGCCGAGCACACGTTCCATGGCGCCATCCTGCCAGGACGCCGGGAGGGAGCGCGCGGCGGCCGGGCGGGCCGCGGGGACGTCGTTGCGGCCGGCGACCTCCAAGGCGACCGTGCCCTCCACGACGTGGGCCTGCGTGTCCGGCTTCGGCGACACGTCCTAGGCCGGCGCCGCCGTGGGTGGTCGGTCGGTGAGGGTGGTGCGCAGTTGTCTGCGGGAGGTGATGCCGAGTTTGACGAACACCTTGCGCAGGTGCCATTCGACGGTGTGCGGGCTGATGAACAGGTGCGCGCCGATCTCCGGGTTCGTCATGCCGTCCCGGGCCAGATGCGCGATCTGTGCCTCCTGCGCGGTCAGCGTCACCGGTGCCGTGACCGCCCGTCTGAGGACGGACTCCCCGGTTCCCTGCAGTTCACGACGGGCCCGCTCGGCGAACCCGGCGGCGCCGAACCCGGAGAACATCTCGTACGCGGTCCTCAGCTGCTCGCGCGCGTCGGTGCGGCGGTTCTCCCGGCGCAGCCACTCACCGAACAGCAGGTGAGCCCGGGCCAGTTCGGCCCGCATCCGGGTCCGGCCGAGCCGCTCGATGCCCTCCCGGTGGAGCGCCTCGGCGGCAGGGCCGTCGCCGAGCAGGGCACGCGAGCGTGCCTGGACGCCCAACGCCCAGTCGGTGCCCGCTGCGTCGGTCACCTCGGTCAGCTGCTCCGCCGCGTCGAGGGCGGCACCGCGCTCACCGCTGCGCGCTCCCGCCTCCACCCACTCGACCAGCGCCCAGTTGCCCACGGCCAGGTCCGGCGCGTTCGTGGCGGCCTGGCTCGCCGCGGCGAAGGCCTCGTCGTACTTGCCCAGGCCGTTGCAGAGCACCGCCCGGGCGCCCAGCGCGACGGTCATCCCGGAGCCCTCGCCACGGGCCAGGGCGTCGTCGATGTTGGCCTGGATCAGCGCGTCGGCTTCGCCCTCGTCTCCCTTCCAGGCGGCCAGTTGCACCGCTCCGTAGGACATGAGGTTGCCGCCGGTGGCCTCCTGCACATCGGCCATCTCCGCCACGAGCAGCGAGGCGGCGTCGAGTTCACCGGCGAACAGGTGCACGATGGCACGGGAGGCGAGCGCGAGCGGCAGGTCGCTGAGCGCACCGACGGCACGGGCGGTGTCGACATGCCGGGTGGTGAACTCGGACCAGCGCCGGTCGTCCCACAGGTCGGCCGCGAGGGCGTAGGCGAGCCAGGACCAGCGCAGCACCTCCTCCGGACCGGTGCCCCAGCGAAGCGCGTCGAGAGCGTCCCGGGAGCCGGCGGCCGCGGCGCCGTAGCCCTCGGTGAAGCGGAGGGTCAGGGCGCCCAGCAGCCAGTCCGCGTTGCACGACGGCTGAGCGACCGGCGCGATCTCGCGCGCGGCCGTCGCCACCGTCCGCGCGTCGACGGTGCCGGCCAGGCGGCCGGCGAACATCGCGGCCGCGATGGCGTCGAGGAGGGTTTCCCGGGCGAGGCCCGCGTCGAGCGGTGCGAGCCGGCGTGCCGCGGCCAGCAGCAGCGGAGCGGCGTCGTTGCCGCGGCCGGTGGTGAAGGCGAGCTGTGCGCGCAGAAGATCGATGCGCGCGTGGTGGAGCTCGTCCCGCTCGCCCTCTTCGGCGAGGGCCAGCAGTTCCCGTGCGGGCTCGGGCGCGCCGGCGCGCAGTTTCGCCTGCGCTGCCGCGAGGGCGCGGGCCGCCCGGTGCCCGGGGCGCGGGGTCAGTATGGCGGCATGCTCCAGGAAGGCCGCCGCGGCGGCGGTGCCGCCCCGTGACCGTGCCCGGCCGGCCGAGCGCTCCAGTTCGCCGGCGACCGACTCGTCGGGTCCGTCGGCGGCACGTGCGAGATGCCAGGCCCGGCGATCGGGATCGGAGTGCGCGTCCGTCGCCTCGGCCAGCGCCCTGTGGGCTTCTCGGCGCTCCGCCAGCTGCGCCGCGTGGTAGACCGCCGAGCGCACCAGCGGATGCCGGAAGCGCACCCGGATGTCCAGTTCGAGCAGGCCTGCCGCCACGGCCGGGGACAGCGCGTCCATGGGGACGCCGAGCCTCTCGGCCGCACGTCTGAGCAGGGCGACGTCGCCGACCGGCTCGGCCGCTGCCAGCACCAGCAGCCGCCGGGTCGCCGACGGCAGCGCGTCCACCCGCTGGGTGAAGCTGCGCTGCAGGCGGCTCGCGACGGGCTTCGGGCCGGGTGAGGCGAATCCGCCGGCGAGCTCGGCCGCCGACGACGCGCGCGGCAGCTCCAGCAGGGCGAGCGGGTTGCCCCGGGCCTCGGCGAGGATACGGCCGCGGACGCGCTCGTCGAACCCGCCGTGGATCACCGAGTCCAGCAGCGCGCGGGCATCGGGTTCGCCCAGGCCCTCCACCATCAGCTCCGGAAGCCCCTGAAGGAGGTGTCCGCCGTCCGGCTCGCGCACGGCGAAGACCAGTCCGACCTGGTCGGCCATGAGACGTCGGGCGACGAACCCGAGGATCTGCGCCGAGACGTCGTCGAGCCACTGGGCGTCGTCGACCAGGCAGATCAGCGGCTTTCGCCGGCCCACGTCGGCGAGCAGGCTGAGGACTGCTAGTCCGACGAGAAAGCGGTCCGGCGGCGTTCCCTCGCTCATGCCGAAGGCCGTCTCGATCGCGGCTCGTTGGGGATCCGGGAGACGGTCGAGACGGTCCAGGAAGGGGACACACAGCTGGTGGAGGCCGCCGAAGGCCAGCTCCATCTCGGACTCGACGCCCGCGGCCCGCACGACTGCGCATCCGTCGGCGTGGCCCGAGACGTGTTCCAGCAGCGCCGTCTTGCCGATGCCGGCCTCGCCGCGCAGCACCAGGACCGCGCTGTGCCCGGCCCGCACCGTCGCCAGGTGCCGGTCCAGCGCTTCACATTCGCTCTGCCGTCCCCGCAGGTGGGCCCCCGGATCCTTGCTCGTCATAGGCACCCCAGGCAGTGAGCGTATGTACCGCACCGAGCGTATATACAGGCCGCCGAATCCCGGAGACCTCGCCCGCTCCCGTTCCCCCGGCGTCGGCCCGTCCCGCTGCTCATTCGCCGCTCATCCGGCGCCGGGAGGATCGAGGGGTCCCCACCACCGATCGACGAGCATCGCAAGGAGCTCCACCATGTCCAGGTCCGCCATGCCCAGGTCCGCCATGTCCAGGTCCACGCACGGGTCCATGTCCGTGCCCCCTGTCATCCCCGGCTTCGATCATCACCGCGTCCCGGTGTCCGACGGCGTGGCCCTGCACACGGCCGTCGGCGGCTCCGGTCCGCCCGTCGTGCTGCTGCACGGCTTCCCTCAGACCCATCTGATGTGGCGGCACGTGGCCACCGACCTCGCGGCGGACCACACCGTGATCTGCCCCGACCTGCGCGGCTACGGTGCCGGCGACAAGCCGGCGGAGACCGACGGCACCGTCTACGCCAAGCGGACCATGGCCGCGGACGTCGTGGCGCTGGCCCGCGCTCTCGGGCACGAGCGCTTCGCCCTGGCCGGGCACGACCGCGGCGCCCTGGTGGCCTTCAGGGCCGCGCTCGACCACCCCGAGAGGGTCACCCACCTGGCGTGTCTCGACGTGCTGCCGACCCTGGACATGTGGGAGGTGATGCACGGCGTGAGCGCGGCCGTCGGTTTCCATCTGTATCTGATGGCCCAGCCGCCCGGCCTGCCCGAACGGCTGATCGGCGCCGCGCCGGACGCCTTCTTCGGCCACTTCCTCGACATCTGGACGACCGACCCGGAGGCCGTCCCGGCCGACGTCCGCGCCGCCTACCTGGCCGCCTGCCGTGCGGCCGTGCCGTCGATCGTCGCCGACTTCCGGGCCTCGGCCGGCGTCGACGTCGAGCACGACCGGGCCGACCGGGCGGCCGGAACCACGCTCGCGATGCCCGTCAGCGTGCTCCAGCAGGACTGGGGCGCGGCCCTCGGCTTCGACGCGGCGGTGCTGTGGCGGGCCTGGGCGCCCGATCTGGTGCACTCCACGGTGACCTGCGGCCACTTCATGGCGGAGGAGGCGCCCGATGTCGTGACGAAGGCGCTGCGCGAGCTCCTCGGCCGCTGAGCGACGCCGATCACGCCCTGCCCCGGCTACCAGCGTCCCGGCTCGGTCCCGACGATCGCCTCCGACGCCCTGCCGTCCACGCCCACCGGTACGTCCCCGGCGAGCATCACCCGGTGCATGGTCCGGGGGAAGCCGAGGTGGGCGTTGTCGCTCGGGGCGAGGTGGATGGTGGCCCGGTTGTCCCAGAAGGCGACGCTGCCGGGCTCCCAGCGGAAGCGGACCGTGTACTCGGGGCGCACGGCCTGCTCCAGCAGCATCTCCAGGACGGCGCCGCTCTCGGCCCGCGAGAGGCCGGCGATCTGCTCGACGTAGTAGCCGTTGACGTAGAGCACCCGCTCCCCGGTCTCCGGATGGACGCGCACCAACGGATGCAGCGAGGCGACCTGGTGGTCCAGCAGATGGCGGACGTACGCGTCGTCGCCGGGCCGGGGCTGGTAGCCGACGCCGAGGCGGTGCTCGGCGTGCAGGCCGTCCACGAACTCCTTCACCGGGCCGGACAGTCCGGCGTAGGCGGCCGCCAGGTTCGACCAGGTCGTGTCGCCGCCGTACGGCGGTACGGTCTCGGCGCGCAGGATGGTGGCGGCGGGCGGGTCGACACGGGCGCCGTGGTCGCAGTGCCAGCCGCGCAGCAGGGTGTGACGGCGGCGCCGTAGCCACTCGTCGTGCTCCATGCCGAACCTCCCGCCGAGCTCCAGCCGGTCGGCGGTCGTCTCGATCTCGGGGAAGTCCGCAGGGGATGCGCTCCCCCGCTTGCGCAGGACGACCGGTTCACCGAACCGCCTCGCGAAGGCCACGTGCCCGGCGTGGTCCAGCCGCTGCCCCCGGAAGAAGACCACCTTCCAGCGCAGCACCGCCGCCCGGATCGCGGCGACCACCGCGTCGTCCGGTTCCCCGGCCAAATCGACGCCGATGATCTCCGCCCCGATGTGCCCGGCGACCGGTCGCACCTCGATCCCCGTGCCGTCCGCGATGGTGCCGTCCGTCGTCATGCCCGCTCCGTCGGTCGTCCGTCCCCGCCGGCTCCGGTCCGAGCCGGTTCCAGGAAGATCGTGACAGTGATCGGCGGGCATGGCGACAGGGCCTCCGGCACAGGGGTTCGAGGGGCTTCAGACCGCGAACTCCCGGATCACCGTGTTCCGGAAGACCGCCGTGCCGTCGATCGTGAAGAGCGCGAGCCCGGTGTCGGCCGGATCCGGGAAGACCTCGGTCGAGTGCACGTACCGGCCGTCGTCCACGAACATCTCGATCGACGTACGGTCGACCAGAATCCGCAGCCGCACCGTGCCGGCGGACCCGTCGAAGGGGCTCCGGCTCTCCTGCCACCGGCCGGTGCTGTCAGGGCTGACCGTGTATCCCCGGTTGACGAAGGCGTAGTCGCCGTAGATCCCGGCGTCGATGTGGCGTCCGCCGTCGGAGGACCGACGTAGCTGCAGCCCTGCGCCGGTCAGTTGGTCCCAGGTGATCTCGGTGGTCAGCTCGTAGGCGGTGCCCGTGTAGTCGAGCAGACGGCTCCCGCTGACCTCCAGGTCGCCGAGGTCCACCGTGCGGGCGACATGGGCGTCGAGCCCGGCCACCGGCTGGGAGGCCAGGTGGTACGTGCCGTCCGTGGCCCGCTTGAGCGTGACCTCGCGGACGATCGAGTCGGTGCCGTTGAAGCCGTCGCACTCGATGGTGGGCGTGGTGTTGGCGTAGTCCCAGTGGTTCAGCCAGCCGATCGCGTACCGCGCGGCCGGGTCGAGAGTGCCGCCGGCGTCCCGCTTCTCGAAGGTGACGGCCGCGTACCAGTCCCAGCCGTGGTCGAGCCACTGCGGATCGCTCAGGTCGGGCGTGAACGTGGTGCCGTCGAAGGAGCCCGTCCAGTAGGCGTACGTGCTCGGCAGCCCGGATCCCTTCCCGTTGGCGCTCACGCCCAGCACCCACTTCCAGGTGCCGTCCGCCGCCCGGATGCGGAACAGGTCCGGGCACTCCAGGACGCCGATGCCGCCCTTGATGAAGCCTCCGACGTACGTCCACGACTTGAGGTCGGCGGAGTGGTAGAAGCCCACCTTGTCGTTCTCGGCGAGGGCCATCACCCAGCGTCCGCGCTCCTCGTCGCGGATGACCTTGGGATCGCGGAAGTCCCGGACGCCGGGGTTGGGCAGGACCGGGGCGGTGCCGTGGTTGGTGAACGTACGGCCGCCGTCGGTCGAGTAGTACAGGTACTGCGCCTGGGCGCCGTCGCCGGGCGCCATGGTGGCGAGGACGATCACCGCGCCCGCGCCGAAGCCCGCCGTGTTGCCGGTGTCGACCACCGCCGAGCCGGACCAGACGTCGCCGTTGGGTGTGGTGTCCTTCGGTACGGCGATCCCGCGGTCGGTGAAGGAGACCAGGTCGGTGCTGGTCGCCAGGCGCCAGGCCGTGCCGGCGGCCGTGCCGCCCGTCGAGTAGTCGGGGTTGTAGAGGTAGTAGTAGTGGTACTCGCCGTCGATCCACACCGGCCGCTGCGGGTCGTTCATCCACTGGTCGGGGACCGTGAAGTGGTACTCGGCCCGGTAGCTGCCGGTGCAGGCGGCGGCCGTCGTGGACGCGGCCCGCGCCGACGCCGCGGACGCGGATCTCGAACCGGCGGGAAGTAAGGCGCCGGCCGCGCCCACGGCCGAGGCGATGAACAGCGACCTCCTGGATATTCCGGGCATGCCGGATATGCCACGCACAGTGCGGCTCCTTTCCCTGACGGCGTCGTCAGGACTGCGGCTCATGGAGATCCGAACCGGATCGGAACTGGCCACCGGATCCGGAGTCGTTCAATCCCGGACCGGTCGACCTGGATCGGAACTGTGAGGCCTAACTCGTTAAAGGTCAAGCCGTTCACGACTCTTGACAGGGTCACGGTGCCCTTCACATCATCTGGGCATCAGATTCTGGCTAACACGAGTTAGGCCCGTTCAGATGACCGACTCGCTCACCCGCCGCACCCTGCTGCGGTACGGCGCCTACGGCGCGGGAGCCGCCGCGCTCGCCGGCACCGCCGCCAGCTGGGACCGGCTCACCGGAGCCGACATACCCGGCCGCGACGACGGCTCGCTCGTCGTCGCCACCCTCGGCCCCGCCTACGGACCGGAGGCCGTCCGCACGCTCACGGAGGGCTTCAAGGAGGTCCACCCCGACATCAAGCTCCGCATCAACGCCGTGCAGGCCGTCGACTGGTCGGACTTCTTCGCGAAGATCCTCACCCAGATCGCGGCGGGCACCGCGCCCGACCTGGTGTACGTCGCCACCGAAGGCGTCCAGCTGTTCGCGCAGCGCCTCGGAGTCCCGCTGGACGACTGGGTGAAGCGGGACGCCGGGGAGCTGCGCGAATACTTCTCCGACGTCCATCCCTCCCTGGTGGAGTCGATGATGTACGAGGGGAGCCTCTACCAGCTGCCGGTCGAGTTCAACGCGGCCGACATGTACCTCAACAACCAGGTGCTGAAGCGGGCGGGAGCGGACTTCCCGGCGGCCGACTGGACGCGCGACGACTTCACCGGACTGCTGCGGGACATGAAGAAGTCCAGCGGCTCCCAGTTCACGCCGTACTTCTGGACCAACCGGCTGTGGGGCGGCGTGGTGCCCTGGCTGTTCGCCAACGACACCAACCTGCTCAGCGAGTCCAAGGCGCCGGGCGGCGGCTGGCTGTGGGACTCCTTCTACCCCGCCGCCGCACGGCAGGGCCGCGGGGGCGGCTTCCGCTGGACGACGCCGCAGGCCACGGACGCGCGCGTGGAGGAGGCGTACGACTATCTCGCCTCCCTCATCCAGGAGGGGCTGTGCACCCGCCCCGAGGGCGGCAACGGCCAGAACCTGATCGGTGTGTTCTCCACCGGCCGGGTCGGCGTCACGCCCGCGGGCGGCTTCTGGGCGGGCGGCCTGCATCTGGCCGGCATGAAGGCGGACGGCTTCGACGTGCAGTACTTCCCGCGCTGGCGCACCCAGCGCATGCAGTACGGCGCCGCCGGCTACGCCCTGTTGCGCACGTCGAAGCGGCAGGAGGAGGCCTGGGAGTTCATCAAGTACGCCGCCCGCAAGGACACCCTGACGCGGCTGTTCGAGACCAACCAGACCACTCCGGCGCGCCGCTCGATGTTGACCGCCGACCGCTATCGCGAGACCGGCCCGAACCACTGGCAGGTCTTCTACGACACCCTCGACAAGTTCCCGAACACCGGGCCGATCCCCGCCCCGCCGCAGGTCGCCGAAGTCGAGCAGGTGCTGCTCAAGCACACCGGCACCGCGCTGGCCTCGCGGCGCTCGGTCGCCCCCGCGCTGCGCCGGATGCAGAGCGATCTGGAGAAGGCCATGGAGCGTGACGTATGACGAACACCCAGATACCGGCCGTACGGCCGCCGCAGCCGGCCACACCGCCGGCGCCCGCGCCGCGTACGGCCGCCCGCGACCGTGGTTCCCGGCTCCTGGCCACCCTCTTCCTCGCGCCCACGATCGTCGGCATCGTCGTCTTCACGGTCGTCCCGATCATCGGCTCGGTGGTGCTGAGCCTCTTCCACTGGAACGTGATCGACGAGCCGAGCTTCGCCGGGGCGGCCAACTACGGTGAGGTCTTCACCGATTCGACGGTGCTGGTGTCCTTCCGCAACACGCTGGTGTTCATGGTGTTCGCGGTCGCGCTGCAACTGGTCGTCGCCCTGGTGCTGGCCCTCGCGGTGAACGGGCGGATGCCGGTGTGGCTGCGCTCGGTGTTCCGGTCGGCGTTCTTCTTCCCGCTGGTGCTGTCCGCGGCGTCGATCTCGGTGGTGATGAAGTACCTGTTCAACCAGGACTTCGGGGTCGTGAACTGGGTGCTCGGGCTGGTCGGGGTCGCCCCGGTGCCGTGGCTGACGTCGGAGAACGCGGCGATGGCCACGGTGATCCTGGTCTACGTCTGGCAGCAGTTCGGGTTCTCGTTCCTGCTGTTCGTCGGAGGCCTGAACAACATCCCCAAGGAGATCCACGAGGCCGCCTCCCTCGACGGCGCGACGGGTCTGCGCAAGCACCTGAACGTCACGCTGCCGCTGCTCTCCCCCACGCTGCTGGTCGCGTCGGTGGTCGGCATCATCAACGCGCTGCAGGTCTTCGAGCAGCCGTACGTGCTCACCAACGGCGGTCCCGGCGACGCCACCCGGACCGTGGTGATGGTCATCTACGAGAGCGCGTTCGAACAGCTGCGCTTCGGTGAGGCCTCGGCGGTGGGTGTGCTGCTGTTCGTGCTGATCATGGCGGTCACCGCCCTCCAGTTCCGGCTCAGCCGGCGTTTCGTCCACTACCAGTGAGCCCGGTGACTTCCATGAGCCAAGCAACCCTGTCCCTGAGCCGCACCCGGCACTCGCTCGCGCCGTGGGCCCGCATCGCCGCGCTGGCCGTGTGCGCGCTGCTGACGCTGGGCCCGGTCGTCTGGACCGTCTCCACCTCGCTGCGCACCCCGGCCGAGGCCTTCGACCTGCCACCGAAGATCATCCCGACGGATCCGTCCCTGGAGGCGTACAGCGGGGTCTTCGACCAGATCGACGTCTGGCTGCTCGCCCTGAACTCCACGCTGGTGACGGCCCTCATCGCGGTGGGCCAGATGATCACGGCCGGTCTCGCCGGGTACGCCTTCGCACGTCTCGAATTCCGGTTCAAGAAGCCGCTGTTCGGGCTGGTGCTGGCGACGATGATGGTGCCGTTGCAGGTCACGATCGTGCCGGTGTTCCTGGTGCTGAAGTCGATGGGCCTGACCGACACCCTGCTCGGTCTGATCATCCCGGCCTTCCCGACCGCGTTCGGGACCTTCCTGATGCGCCAGTACTTCCTGGGCATGCCCAAGGACCTGGGCGAGGCGGCGATGCTGGACGGCTGCGGGCCCTGGCGGATCTTCCGGTCCGTGTACGCGCCGCTGGCCGCGCCCGGTCTCGCGATCGTCGGTGTGCTGGCCTTCAACTACCACTGGAACGAGTTCTTCCGGCCGCTGATCCTGGAGACCTCCGGCCAGAACTACACGCTCCCCCTGGGCCTGGTCTCCCTCCAGGGCAACCTGGGCACCGGTTCCATCTCGGTGGTCCTGGCCGGTGTCGTCCTCTCCATGATCCCCGCCGTCGCCGTGTTCGTCGTCGGTCAGCGCCCTCTGCGTGAGGGCATCACGTCCGCAGGAGTCAACCGTTGAGCCTCACCGCTCCGTCCTCGGACCCGGGCGCCCCGCGCTTCCGGGTCCGTCCCCCCGCCAACTGGATGAACGACCCGAACGGTCCCTTCCGTTGGCGGGACCGGTACCACCTCTTCTACCAGCACAACCCCGCCGCCCCCGTGCACACGAACGTCCACTGGGGGCATGTCTCAAGCGCCGACCTGGTCGAGTGGGAGCACCATCCGATCGCGCTGACCCCGACGCCGGGCGGCCCGGACGAGGCGGGCTGCTGGTCGGGGTGCGTGGTCGACGACGACGGCGTGCCGACGGCGGTGTACACGGGGGTCGACCGCCGGCACGTCGGGCTCGGCGCGATCTGCCTGGCCCGGGCGGTGGTCCCGGAGGACGAGACGCTCACCGACTGGAAGCCGCTGCCGACGCCGGTGGTGACCGGTCCGCCCGCCGACCTGGACGTGGTCATGTTCCGCGACCCGTTCGTGTTCCGCGGCGGCGGGCGCCGCTGGGCGCTGGTCGGCGCGGGGCACGCCGACGGGACGCCGTCGGTGTTGCTGTACGACTGCGACGACCTGTCCGACTGGCGGTTCGCCGGGGTGTTCCTCGACGGCAACGACCCGGTCGCGGCGGATGCCTTCGGCGACAAGGCGGTGGGCTGGGAGTGCCCGCAGCTGTACTCGACGGAGGGCGGGGAGTGGGTGCTGGTGCTGTCGCTGTGGGACGGAGATCCGTGCAGCACGGGCTACCTGACAGGGCGTCTGGATCCAGGAGCGGAGGGCGAGTTGCGCTTCGCCCCCCGCACCGGCGGCCGCCTCGACCACGGGCGTGACTTCTACGCCCCCGCCGTGCTCCAGGAGCCCGACCGGGCGCTGATGTGGGGCTGGTCGTGGGAGGCCCGCGGGCAGGACGAGGTCGACCGGGCGGGCTCCTGGAGCA
>NZ_JAKEIP010000185.1 GCF_021474425.1 Streptomyces muensis
CCGCGACCCCGACACCCCCCGCGACCTCGTCGGCATCGGCATCGGCCCCTTCAACCTCTCCCTCGCCGCCCTGGCGCACCCCCTCACCGACCTCGACGCCGTCTTCTACGAGCAGCGCCCGTCCTTCGCCTGGCATCCCGGGCTCCTCATCGACGGCTCCCGCATCCAGGTCCCGTTCCTCGCCGACCTGGTCACCCTCGCCGACCCCGCCAGCCCGTGGTCGTTCCTCAGCTACCTCAGGACCCGCGACCGGCTCTTCCCCTTCTACTTCGCCGAGCGCTTCCACATCCAGCGCGCCGAGTACGACGCCTACTGCCGCTGGGTCTGCGAGAACCTCCCCGCGCTGTCCTTCGGCCACCAGGTCGACGCGGTCCGCTTCAACCCCGAACGCGATGTCTTCGAGGTCGACTACACCCAGCTCGCCCCCGGCGGGGACGCCGAGGCCCTCGGCCGTACGTACGCGAAGAACGTCGTCCTCGGCATCGGCACCGAACCCGACGTCCCCGACCCTCTCAGGCCCCTCGTCGACGCGCCGGCCGTCCCGGTCATCCACGCCGCCGACTACCTCGCCCACCGCGAGACGCTCCTGGCCGCCGAGCACATCACCGTCATCGGCTCCGGCCAGTCCGGCGCCGAGATCTTCCTCGACCTGCTCCGCCGCCGACCTGCCGGGCGCGAGCGGATGCACTGGCTCGGCCGTACCGAGGCCTTCGCGCCCATGGAGTACTCCAAGCTCGGCCTGGAGCACTTCACCCCCGACTACACCCGCTACTTCCAGGCCCTCACCGAACCGGTCCGCGACAAGCTCATCGCCTCGCAGTGGCAGCTCCACAAGGGCATCGACGCCGACACCCTGGCCGCCATCCACGACGAGCTCTACCGCCGCACCCTGGACGGCGGCTGGCCCGACACCGTCCTCACCCCGGGCGTCCAGGTCCGCACGGCCGGCCGGATCGCCACGACCAAGGTCGAGCTGCACCTGGAGCACATCCACCAGAACACCCGCTCACGCCTGACCACCGACGCGGTCGTCCTCGCCACCGGCTACCGCGAGCGCCCCCTGGGCCGCATCCTCGCCGGCCTCGACCCCTACCTGCGCCGCGACAGCCAGGAACGCCCGCGCATCGACGACCAGTACCGCCTGGTCATGGACCCGTCCGTCACCGGCTCCGGCTGCAACATCTACGTCCAGAACGCCGAACGCCACACCCACGGCGTCGGCACCCCCGACCTCGGCCTCGCGGCCTGGCGCAGCGCGAGCATCCTCAACTCCGTCACCGGCCAGGAGACCTACCCCCTGCCCACCCGCACGGCGTTCACCACCTTCGGCCTCCAACAGCAGGAGCCCCGGATCCCGCGCGCGCGTCAGCCGAGGACGCTGACACCGCTCCTGGACGGGATCTGAGGCTCCTGCACAGGGAGTCCGGATCTAGAACACCGGCGTGCCGTTCCGAGTGAGCTTCCAGTCCACCGACGCGAAGTCCTTCGGGTCCAGCACGCCCTTCGCGGTCACCCACTCCGCGATCCGGGTGCGGATCTCCGTCGACTCCGACCACAGCTCCTGGGCCGCCGCCACATGCGGGAACGCGCCGCCGCCGTTGGCCCGGTAGTTGTTCACCGCGAACACGAACTGCTGGGCGTCGTCGAGGGCGGCACCGTCGTAGGTCAGGTTCTTGATCCGCGAACCGGCCGCCTGCGCGATGTCGATGTCGTACGACAGCCCCGACACGTAGTCGTAGTTGTAGTCGGGGCGGTTGCCCGCGTTGGTCAGCTTGTCCACGTCGACGGCCGCGTCGGCGGCGGTCTGCACGAAGTACTGCGCCGAGTACTCCAGGTACGCCTTGATCTGCGCGCCCGTCATCAGCTTGGCGACCAGCGTGTTGTCGTAGACGTACAGGCTCGACAGATCCCGGATGGTCACGTCGCCGGCCGGGATCTCCGAGGTGCGGGAGAACGGGGAGGCCTGGGAGATGACCGGCAGCGCGGCGTGCTCCGTGCCCGCGAGCGCCGCCTTGACGACGTCCTCCTGGACCTTGGTGATCAGGTCGATGATCGGGGCGTCCTTGTAGCGCGCCTCGACCGTCGTCAGCTTGGCGGTCGCCGTGCCGACGACCTGGTTGACGTACTCCACGACGATGTCGTGGTCGTCCTTCAGCAGCTTGGTGATCTTCGGGTCGTCGGCGACCGTCTTGGAGTCACGCACCGTCGCCTTCACCGACTCGACCGACCAGCGGCCCTTGTCGAAGACCAGCTCGAAGTCGAACAGGGTCAGCCGCTGCGCGTAGCACAGCGGTTCCGACAGCACGACCTTCTTGCCGGTCTTCTCGTTGGTGACCAGCAGCTCCGCGATCTCGGTGTGCGCGTGCCCGACGAGGATCGCGTCGATGCCCGGTACCTGCTGGGCCACCAGCGCCGCCGAGTTCTCGATGTACGGCAGCTGGTCACCGTACGACGACGTCCCCGACGAACCGGAGTGCGCCGACACCACCACGACGTCCGCGCCCATCGAACGCAGCTTCGGCACCCACTTCGCGGCCTGCTCCTCCAGCCCCGGGAACACCATCTTGCCCTCGACGTACGCTTTGTCCCAGATCGCGATGCCGGGGTTGGTCAGCCCGAGGACCGCGACCTTCACGTCGGGGGCGCCCGGCACGCAGAACCGCTTGATGAAGTACGGCGGGAAGGCGGGCTTCAGCGTCTTCGCGTCCAGCGCGTTCGCCCCCAGCAGCGGGAAGTGGCACTGGTCCTCGAACTTGCGCAGCGTCTCGATGCCGTAGTTGAACTCGTGGTTGCCGAGGGCCACCGCGTCGTACCCGATCGCGTTCATCGCCGCAGCCATCGGGTGGATCGGCCCGCCCTCGGCGGTGATCGGGTCGACCTTCGCGTAGTAGTACGTCAGCGGGGTGCCCTGGATCGTGTCGCCCGCGTCGATGAGCAGCGTGTTGCGCCGGCCCTTCTCCGCGCGCACCTGGTTCACCAGCGTCGAGACCCGCGACAGGCCCTTGGCGTTGCCCTGCGCGTCGGAGTACTCCGCGTCCTTGAAGTAGTCCCAGTTGAAGATGTTGCCGTGCAGGTCGGTCGTGCCCATCACCGTCAGCGCGTACCGCTTCTTCGGGCGCGAGCCCTTCGCCGGCTCGGCGGCATGGGCCGCCGGGGTGCCCACCGCGCCGGCCACCGCCACCCCCGCTCCGGTCACGGCGGACTTGGTCAGAAACTTCCGACGGTTCAACGGCATGAGTGCTTCTCCTGGGCGAATTGGTCAACAACGCGCGTAGATTCTGACCTGGCCATGGCGAGCAGCAACAGACCCCGCAGGTTTCGATCTGGTGACCCACGGGGGCCGTATCCAAGCAAGCGATGACAGAGTGGGACGTATGACCGCCCCTTCAGAGGAACTTCAGCCCGCCGTCCCCTACGGCACCCCCGACGCGCCCCGTATCGCGGTCCGCGGTGAGGCCCGCCTCGAAGTCGACCCCGAGATCGCCCGCATCGGCGTCACCGTGACCTCCCGCGGCAAGGACCGCCGCGCCGCCCTGGACGACCTCACCCGCCGCAACGCCGGCGTCCTCGACCTCGTCAAGAGCTACGGCGACGCGGTCGAGCGACTGGAGACCGGCGCCTTCTCCATCAGCCCCGAACTGAAGGAGAAGGGCCGCGGTGAACGCATCCACGCCTACCACGGCCGCGTCCACATCACCGCCGTCCTCACGGACTTCACCGCTCTGGGCGAACTGACCACGCGACTGGCCGACTTGGACCTCACCCGGGTGGACGGCCCCTGGTGGGCCCTGCGCCCCGACTCGCCCGCCCACCGGGAGGCACGGCAGCAGGCGGTACGGGAGGCCGTACAGCGGGCCCGGGAGTACGCGGAGGCGCTGGGGACCTCCCTGGCCGCGCTGGTGGAACTCGCCGACATCGGCGCGGAGAACGCCCCGCCGCCCTACCCGCAGGCCGCCGGCAGTCGTATGCGTTCCATGGCCTATGCCGCGGAAGACGATTCCGCCGCTCCGCTCGATCTCGAACCCCAGCGTCAGCACGTCCACGCTCAGGTGAACGCGCGATTCACCATGGTGCCGCCGCGCCTGTGAACACCCCTTGAGGGGTGCTTCGAACGCTCATCGGAGCGCCCCGCCGCACAATTCAACACTTGTCAATAGCCCTTCACGCAAAGGTTGTTGAGTCGTCATGCGCGACCAATTCACTACCCGTCGGTAAGTCATAGAGTCGAAACATGCGCCGAGCGAAAATCGTCTGCACCCTGGGCCCCGCCACCGATTCGTACGACCAGATAAAGGCACTGGTCGACGCCGGAATGGACGTCGCCCGATTCAACCTCAGCCACGGCAGCCACGCCGACCACGAGGAGCGCTACGAACGGGTGCGGAAGGCCTCCGACGAGACCGGCCGCAGCGTCGGCGTCCTCGCCGACCTTCAAGGACCGAAGATCCGCCTCGGCCGCTTCACCGAAGGACCCGTACTCCTTGAACGCGGTGACACCTTCACCATCACCGTCGAGGAGGGCGCCGAGGGCGACCGCCAGAGTTGCGGCACCACCTACTCCGGACTCGCCGCCGATGTCACCGCCGGTGAGCGCATCCTCGTCGACGACGGCAAGGTCTGCCTGGAGGTCACCTCGGTCGACGGCCCGCGCGTCCGCACGACGGTGGTCGAGGGCGGCATGATCTCGGACAACAAGGGCCTCAACCTGCCGGGCGTCGCGGTCTCGGTGCCGGCCCTGTCCGAGAAGGACGAGGACGACCTGCGCTGGGCGCTGCGCACCGGCTTCGACGTCATCGCCCTGTCCTTCGTCCGTTCCGGCCGGGACATCGAGGACGTGCACCGGATCATGGACGAGGAGGGCCGCAGGCTCCCCGTCATCGCCAAGGTGGAGAAGCCGCAGGCCGTCGAGGCCATCGACGACATCGTGGCCGCCTTCGACGGCATCATGGTCGCGCGCGGCGACCTCGGCGTCGAGATGCCGCTGGAGCAGGTCCCGATCGTCCAGAAGCGCGCCGTCAAGCTGGCCAAGCGCAACGCCAAGCCGGTCATCGTCGCCACCCAGATGCTCGACTCGATGATCGACAACTCCCGCCCGACCCGCGCGGAGGCGTCCGACGTGGCCAACGCCGTGATCGACGGCACGGACGCGGTGATGCTGTCCGGCGAGACGAGCGTCGGCAAGTACCCCATCGAGACGGTCCGCACGATGGCGAAGATCGTCGAGGCGGCTGAGGAGGACATCCTCGCCAAGGGCCTGCCGCCGCTGACCGAACGCAACAAGCCCCGCACCCAGCCCGGCGCGGTGGCCCGCGCGGCGGCCGAGATCGGCGACTTCCTCGGCGCCCGCTTCCTGGTCGCCTTCACCCAGTCCGGCGACACCGCCCGCCGTCTGTCCCGCTACCGCTCGCCGATCCCGCTGCTGGCCTTCACCCCGGAACCGGCGACGCGCTCGCAGCTGAATCTGACGTGGGGTGTGGAGACGTTCCTCGGCCCGCATGTGGAGTCGACGGACGCGATGGTCGACCAGGTCGACGAACTGCTCCTGAAATACGGCCGCTGCAAGAAGGGCGACACCGTCGTCATCACTGCCGGATCGCCGCCCGGGGTTTCCGGTTCGACGAACATGGTGCGCGTCCACCACATCGGCGAGGACGACAGCCCGAAGTAAGGAAGACGAAAAAGCGAAGGCCCCTCCAATGGAGTCCATTGGAGGGGCCGTAATCGCGACCTTGAAATCGAAGGAAAAGTGCCCCGGGTCGGACTCGAACCGACACTGTACGGGTTTTGAATCCGTTGCCTGCTGCCAATTGGGCTACCGGGGCTCGAAGAATCAAAGGTTTCCCCCGACCCTCCGCGCGTCCACCATACCGTAGCTAGGTAGGCTCTTGGGAGCAGCACCCCTGCCCCTGAACGAGGAGCCCCCGTGACCGCCCCCGAGTCGCCCCAGCCCGTAGACGCGCCCGACGACGACAAGTCGCACGTGCCTCCGCTGACGACCCGTGTCGTCATCGCCGAGGACGAGGCACTGATCCGGCTCGATCTCAAAGAGATGCTCGAAGAAGAGGGGTACACCGTCGTCGGTGAGGCCGGAGACGGTGAGCAGGCCGTCGAACTGGCCCGCGAGCACCGGCCCGACCTCGTCATCCTCGATGTCAAGATGCCGAAGCTGGACGGCATTTCCGCGGCCGAGAAGATCGCCGAGGAGAGCATCGCCCCGGTGCTGATGCTGACCGCCTTCTCCCAGCGCGACCTGGTCGAGCGGGCCCGGGACGCCGGTGCCATGGCGTACCTGGTCAAGCCCTTCAGCAAGAGCGACGTCGTGCCGGCGATCGAGATGGCCGTCTCCCGCTTCACCGAGCTGAAGGAGCTGGAGAAGGAGGTCGCCGACCTCACCCTGCGCCTGGAGACCCGCAAGCTGGTGGACCGGGCGAAGTCCATCCTCCAGACCGAGTACGGACTGACCGAGCCCGCCGCGTTCCGCTGGATCCAGAAGACCTCCATGGACCGCCGGATGTCGATGCAGCAGGTCGCCGAGGCCGTCATCCAGGACGCCGAGGAGAAGAAGGCCGCCAAGGGCTGACCCGCCCGCCGCACCCACGACGAGGCCCGCGTCCCCAGCTCAGGGGGCGCGGGCCTCGTCGTACACGGGAAACGCTCGGGCGGTCAGTCCTCGCCCAGGTACGCCTTGCGCACCGACTCGTCGTGCAGGAGGTCCTGCCCGGTGCCGGAGACGACGATCTTGCCGACCTCCATCACATGGCCGTGGTCGGCCAGGGAGAGCGCGGCCTGGGCGTTCTGCTCGATGAGCAGGATGGTGGTGCCCTGGGACTTGAGCTCCTGGATGGTCGACATGATCTTCTGCATCATGATCGGGGAGAGACCCATGGAGGGCTCGTCGAGCATGAGCAGCTTCGGCCGGGACATCAGCGCCCGCCCCATGGCGAGCATCTGCTGCTCACCGCCGGAGAGGGTGCCCGCGGCCTGCTTCCTGCGCTCCCCGAGGATGGGGAACAGGTCGTAGGCCCGCTGGATGTCCTTCTCGATGGCCTCCTTGTCGTTGCGCAGGAACGCGCCGAGGCGGAGGTTGTCCTCGATCGTCATACGGGGGAAGATGTGCCGCCCCTCGGGGGAGTGGGCGAGCCCCAGCGAGACGACCTTGTGCGCGGGGATCTTCTTCAGCGACTTCCCGTCGAACCTGATGTCGCCGGAGACCGGCTGGAGCAGCCCGGACAGGGTCCGCAGGGTGGTGGTCTTCCCGGCGCCGTTGGTGCCGATGAGGGTGACGACCTCGCCCGCGTTCACCTTGAACGAGATGCCCTTGACGGCCTCGATCTTGCCGTAGGCGACCCTGAGGTCCTCGACCTCCAGCAGTGCGGTCACTTGTCGTCCCCTTCCGTGGTGCTCTGCGCCTCGGCCTCCGCGGCCTCGACCTCCGCGGCCTCCGCCGCGCCCGGCGCGCCCTCGAAGGGCGTGCCCAGGTAGGCGGCGATGACGCGTTCGTCGGCCTGGACGACCTCGGCGGGGCCCTCGACGATCTTCTCGCCCTGGACCAGCACGGCGACCCGGTCGCACAGGTTCATGATGAACCGGATGTCGTGCTCGATGACGAGAACGGCGATGCCCTGGTCCCGGATGGCGAAGATCAGCTCCTCGGCCGCCCGGGTCTCCTGCGGGTTCATACCGGCGGTCGGCTCGTCGAGGAGGAGCAGACCGGGCTCGCTCGCCAGCGCCCGGGCGATCTCCAGCTTGCGCTGTTCGCCGTAGGGCAGGTTGCGGGCGAGGTGGTCGGCCTTGGCGGCCAGACCGGTGAACTCCAGGAGTTCCATGGCCCGGGCGCGCGAGGCGTCCTCGGCCTTCCTGAAGCCGGGCAGCCGCAGCAGGGCCGACCAGAGTCCCTCCTTGGTGCGGGTGTGCCTGCCGACCAGCACGTTCTCCAGAACGGTCATGTTGGCGAAGAGCCGGATGTTCTGGAACGTACGGGCGATGCCGGCCTGGGTGACCAGGTGCGGCTTGGGCGGCAGGACGGTGCCCTTGTAGGCGACCTTGCCCTCGGTCGGCACGTACAGGCCGGTGAGGCAGTTGAAGAAGGTCGTCTTGCCGGCGCCGTTGGGGCCGATGAGGCCGACGATCTCGCCGGAGTTCACGGTGAGGTCCACGTCGCGTACGGCGGTCAGACCGCCGAAGCGCATGGTGACACCGCTCGCGTCGAGCACCGTCGTGGTGGTGGGTGCGCTTGTGGTGGTGGTCATGGCGGTCACGCCCCTGCCTTCGCGACGCCGGTCGCGCCTTCGGGCAATGGCTTGTCCTCCGGTACGTCGAGCTGTCCGGTCTCGTGGAATTCGAGCTGCTTCCTGCGGTCGGCGACCAGGCCCTCGGGGCGGAAGCGCATCAGCAGCATCAGCGCGATGCCGAAGAGCAGCAGCTGGTACTCCGCCATGAACTGGAGCTTGGCCGGGATCAGGTAGAGCAGCGCGGCGCCGACGAGCGGGCCGCTGATGGTGCCCATGCCGCCGAGAATGACGGCGGCGAGCAGGAAGGCCGAGTTGGGAGGCACGGGGCCGGCGAACTCGTACTGCTCGGGGGTGACGCTGTAGGACACATGGGCCTGGACGGTGCCCGCGAGGCCGGCGAGGGAGGCGCCGAGTGCGAAGGCGAGGAGCTTCAGCCGGAAGCCGTTGATGCCCATCGCGGTCGCGGCGGTCTCGTCCTCGCGGATGGCGACCCAGGCGCGGCCGATGCGGGACTCCGCCGAGCGGCGGAAGACCATCACGACGATCGCCGTGAACAGCAGCATCAGCAGGTAGTAGTTGGCCGAACGGGTCAGCTCGTGACCGAGGACGTCGTGCGGGACTCCCAGGTTGAACCCGAAGATCTCCAGGTCGGGGATCTGCGGGATGCCGTTGGAGCCGTTGGTGACGTCCGGGCCGCTGTTGCCGTTCAGGTTGTTCATGGTGATGCGGAAGATCTCACCGAAGCCGAGCGTCACGATGGCGAGGTAGTCGCCGCGCAGTCGCAGGGTCGGGGCACCGATCACCACGCCGAAGATCAGCGAGGCGGCGGCGCCGGTGAGAACGGCGGCCCAGAAGGGGAACTTCACCCCGATGGTCGACGCCGGAGAGCCGGAGACCAGGGCGGCGGCGTAGGCGCCGACGCCGAGGAAGGCGACGTAACCGAGGTCGAGCAGGCCGGCGAGGCCGACGACGACGTTGAGGCCCAGGGCGACCGTGGCGAAGATCAGGATGTTCGCGCCGATGAGGGCGAACTGGTCGTTGGACTGGGTGAAGGGGAAGCAGATCGCCGCCGCGAACGCCGCGCCGAGGGTGACGTTGCGGTGCTTGGCGGTCAGCGCCGACAGCCGCTTCAGCAGACCGGCGCGGGTGACGGCGGTGAAGCCGAACGCCGCGACGATCAGGAAGCCGATGAACAGCTCGGAGTACTCGGTGCCGATGCCGTACGCGAACACGTACAGGCCGACGCCGAAGCCTCCGGCGATGATCAGGATCTCCGCCCAGGAGGGCAGCTCCTTGGCCCGGCCCGGGTCGGGGGCGGTGAGCGAGTGACGGATCCGGCCCCAGAGGTTCGGGGCCGCTTCGCCCGCGCCGTAGGGCTGGTCGACCGGGAGGCCGAGGGCGCCGATCAGGGCGACGAGCGCGCCGATGCCGGAGACCCAGGCGCCGGGCTCCAGGTTGACCAGGCCGCCGAGCTCCTGGCTGATCGCGCCCATGGCGTAGCCCGTGGTGCCGAACACGCCGAGGGCGGCGAGCAGGACGGGGCTGTTCTTGCCGCCGGGGGTGAGCCAGCCCAGGCCCCGGATGCCGTAGCCGGAGAGGGCGAACAGCAGGGTCAGCACGGAGCCGACGAGGGTGAGGACCTGGAGGCCGCCCGGATAGCCGGTGACGGTCAGGTTGCCCGGGAACTCCTCGGTCCAGGTCCAGGCGAGGAAGGTGCCTATGAGGGCGAGGGCGGAGCCGGCGACCGTCAGTCCACGCGCCGCGGCGTGCGGCAGCGGGATGATCGGGGTGGCCTCCGCGGTGGACACCTTGACGGTGTCGGTGCTCTTGTCCATGGGGATCTCGGTGGTCATGGGTATCACGCCCGATCCGCGACGCGTTCGCCGAGCAGGCCCTGTGGCCTGAACAGGAGGACAAGGATGAGCAGCGCGAACGCCCATACGTCCTTCCAGGCGCCGCCTCCGAAGAGGTCCATGCCGGGGATGTCACCGATGTAGCCGGTGGCGAGGGACTCGGCCACGCCGAGCACGACGCCGCCGAGCATGGCGCCGTAGATGTTGCCGATGCCGCCGAGGACGGCGGCGGTGAAGGCCTTGAGGCCCATCAGGAAGCCCATTTGGAAGCCGACCTGACCGTTCTTCAGACCGTAGGCGACCGCGGCGATGGCCGCGAACCCGGCACCGATGGCGAACGCCATGACGATGATGCGGTCGGTGTTGATGCCCATCAGCTTGGCCGTGTCGGGGTCCTGGGCGGTGGCCTGCATGCCCCGGCCGGCGCGCGTCTTGGTGACGAACAGGCCGAGGGCGAGCATGCACAGCGGGGCGGCGATCAGGACGAAGAGGTCGCCGCGCTGGATGTTGGCGCCGAGGATTTCAATGGGGCCGCCGTGGAACTGCGGGAAGGGCTGGTCCTTCTTCGCGTCCGGGTACCACATCCACACGGCCTGCTGGAGGACGATGGACAGACCGATGGCGGTGATGAGGGGCGCCAGCCGTGGCGCTGTGCGCAGCGGCCGGTAGGCGAAGCGTTCCGCCGCCGTGCCGACAGCGACCGATACGAGCACACCGCCGATGATCATGAGCGGGACGGCGGCACCGAGGGAGAAGCCCTCGGGGAGTACCAACCAGACGGTGAGGGCCCCGAAGCCCCCGACCATGAATATCTCGCCGTGGGCGAAGTTGATGAGCTGGACGATGCCGTAGACCATCGTGTAGCCGATCGCGATGAGTCCGTACATCGCGCCGAGGATGAGTCCATTGGCCAGCTGTTGCGGCAGTTCGTTCACCGCAGGGCCTCCGTGGAGTGGTTCGGATATGGCGCCGCGCGGGAGCGCTGGTGGGCGCTTCCCGCGCGGCCTGGATCAATGTGTGAGTGGGGGAGGGTTCTCTGACTCGTCCTTCGTCAGCCGAGCTTGGGTTCGCCGCTGAACTCGGGCACCCAGGCGTTGTCCTTGATCTTGTACGCGGTCATCGTGTGGTTCGTGGTGTCACCGAACTCATCGAAGGAGATCGCGCCGGTGACGCCGTCGAACTTGACCTTGGCCATGGCGTCCAGGACCGCCTTGCGGCCGTCGGACGGGAGCTTGCCGTCGTTGCCCTCGACCGCCAGCTTGACGGCCTCGATGATCGACCAGGTGGCGTCGTAGGTGAGGCCGCCGTAGGCCTCGTAGTCGTCCTCGTAGCCCGCGGCCTTGTAGTTCTTGATGAACGTCTGGGCGGAGTCGAGCTTCTCGACGGGCTCGCCGACGGAGGTCGCGAGGTCGCCCTCGGCCTTCTTGTTCAGCTTCGGGAACTCGCCGGAGTAGATGCCGTCGCCGCCCATGAGCGGGATGTTCTGGCCGCTGTCCTTGAGCTGCTGGCTCAGCGGGCCGGCGGCCGGGTACTCGCCGCCGTAGTACAGGGCCTGGGCGCCGGTCTTCTTGATCTTGGCGACCACGGCGTTGAAGTCACGGTCTTCGGGGTTGATGTGGTCGGTGCCCACGATCTGGCCGCCGAACTTGGTGAAGTTCGCCTTGAAGGAGGCGGCCAGGCCCGCGCCGTAGGTCTTCTGGTCGTCGATCAGGTAGACCTTCTTGATCTTCGCCTGGTTGTACAGGTAGTCGGCGGCGAAGGCGCCCTGGATCTCGTCCGTGGTGGCCGTACGGAAGAACGTCTTGAACTGGCGGACCGAGTTGCCGGTCTTCCAGCCGTCGCCCTGGGTCAGCTCGGTACCCGTGTTGGCCGGGGAGACCTGGGTCAGGCCGGCGTCGTTCAGCGGCTTCTGCATCTGCTGCGAGACGCTGGAGTTCAGCGGGCCGACGACACCGAGGACGTCCTTGTTGCTGATGAACTTCTGGGCGTTCTGCTGGCCGACGGAGGGCTGCGCCTGGTCGTCGAGGGCCTCGATCTTGAACTCGACGCCCTTGACGAACTCCTGCTTGTTGGCCGTCTTGGCGGCGAGGTCGGCGGAGTTCTTGATGCCGAGGCCCAGGGCCGAGAGGTCGCCGGTGGTCGGAGCGTCGACACCGATCACCACAGTGGTCTTGTCGCCGTTGCTGCTGCCGCCGTCGTCGTCACGCGACCCACAAGCCGTGAGTGTCAGCGATCCCGCCGCGAGCGCGGCGGTTATGGCGATGATCGAACGTTGACGCACGAATCAGGTCCTTTCCCTGGCACGGCGGCTCCCCGTGGAACGCGCCGAGTCGAGCGCTGGGTCGAAGTGACTTCGAATCCTGTAGCTCGGTGACTGGCGGTGACTCTAAGCGCGTGTGGGGAACATGGAGGAGGCTCTGACCAAGGCTGTGACGCTCTTGTTATGACACGGGGTAACACAGAGCGGTACTCCGTGGGGGGAAGAGCGGATTTCCGGCCGATTCGCCCTGTCCACATTGTGAGAACTCGCAGCGTTCGCGCGTAGCTTCTTCACGAGTGTTCGCCGGTTTTGGTGATTACCGAGGTCGCCGGCGAACGTTGCCCAAGGCTCTCTGTGGACTTGTGGGGAGGGTGCTCGCGGCGGGCGAACTCCGGGCCTGTATTGCAGTCGTATTACGTAGAGTTACGGCAGGGAAAGAGGTTCACCGTTCCGTGGGTCTTTTTCGTGTATAGGGCACGAAAATGGAATTCGGGGATTTCGCCGCTCAGCCCCATGGCCCTCCGGTCGGCTCGCCGTTTCGGTAACGCTCCTCGCGCAGCTCGCGCGCCCGGCGGTCGATCAGCAGGTCGGCCGCCCGTGCGTCCGCGCGCTCACGCTCCGCCCGGGCGGCGTCCACCACCTTGCGGAGGATCTCGTACTGCCCGTCGGACAGGCCCATCGACTGGTAGTCCCCGTAGGTGTCCTCGGTCAGCGTCCGGTGCGACCAGTAGCCGATGATCCGCGTGCACAACTGCGCGGGCGAGGTCGCCGACGGCGAGGGTGACGGGGAGTGCGAGGGGGAGGGTGGCGAGGAGAGCGACGAGGAGGGCGACTCGCCACCGGCCCGGGTGTCGGTCGCGTCGCCCGGCGCGCCCGGGTCCCCGCAGCCGGCCGCCAACCCGGCGGCCAGCAGCGCGAGTCCGAGCGCCGCCCCTCGCCTCAGGGCCGCTCCTCCCGACGTCATGCCCCGACGTTATGCCGCCGGGCGCCCGGGTTCAACGGCGGGAGGGTGTACGGCTGTTGTTCCTAAGAGGTGTGCCCCGTAAGGGAGTTGGGGCGGAGATGGCGCAAAGGGATCGGTGCCGGCGTCAGCCCGTCGTCGCCCCGAGGCGCTCCCCGTCGCTCGGGTTCACATCGCGCAGCAGACACGTCAGCCGTGCGCTGCACACCCGCCGCCCCGCCTCGTCGCTGATCACGATCTCGTACGTCGCCGTCGAGCGGCCCCGGTGCAGGGGCGTGGCCACACCGGTGACGAGACCGGCGCGGACGCCCCGGTGGTGGGTGCAGTTGAGGTCGACGCCGACCGCGATCTTGGAGCTGCCGGCGTGCAGCATCGACCCGACCGACCCGAGCGTCTCGGCGAGCACCGCCGACGCGCCGCCGTGCAGCAGCCCGTACGGCTGGGTGTTCCCCTCCACCGGCATGGTCCCGACGACCCGCTCGGCGGACGCCTCGACGATCTCGACGCCCATGCGGGTGCCGAGGTGCCCGGCGGAGAACAGGGCCGGGAGGTCGACGCCGAGCGCGGCGTACTCGGCTATGACCTCTTGCGGGAACTTCACGTGCTGCTGCTCGCCCATGGGGCCCGGCTCCGTTCGTCGTGATCCGTCGGCGACGTGATCAGCGGATGACGTCGACTGAGCAAACGCTCAGTCGGTCGCCGATTGTTCCAGACGGACGACGACGGACTTGCTGGCCGGGGTGTTGCTGGTGTCCGCGGTGGCGTCCAGCGGGACGAGGACGTTGGTCTCCGGGTAGTAGGCGGCCGCGCAGCCCCGGGCCGTCGGATAGTGCACGACCCGGAAGCCGGGCGCCCTGCGCTCGACGCCGTCCTTCCACTCGCTCACCAGGTCGACGTACGACCCGTCCGCGATGTCCAGCCGCCGCGCGTCCTCCGGGTTGATCATGACGACGCGGCGGCCGTTCCTGATCCCCCGGTAGCGGTCGTCGAGGCCGTAGATCGTGGTGTTGTACTGGTCGTGCGAGCGCAGGGTCTGCAGCAGCAGCCGTCCCTCGGGCACCGTCGGGTACTCGACCGGGGCCGCCGTGAAGTTGGCCTTGCCCGTCGCCGTCGGGAAGCGGCGCTCGTCGCGCGGGGCGTGCGGGAGGGTGAAGCCGCCGGGGCGGGCCACGCGCGCGTTGAAGTCCTCGAAGCCGGGGATCACCCGGGCGATCCGGTCCCGGATCGTCGCGTAGTCCTTCTCGAACTCCTCCCAGGGTGTGCGGCTGTCCTCGCCCAGCACACGGCGTGCCAGGCGGCAGACGATGGCCGGCTCCGACAGCAGATGCGCGCTCGCCGGCTCCAGGCGGCCCCGGGAGGCGTGCACCATGCCCATGGAGTCCTCGACGGTCACGAACTGCTCGCCGCTGCCCTGGAGGTCGCGCTCGGTGCGGCCGAGGGTGGGCAGGATCAGCGCGCGGGCGCCGGTGACGGCGTGGCTGCGGTTCAGCTTCGTCGACACGTGCACGGTCAGCCGGGCGCGCCGCATGGCCGCCTCGGTGACGTCGGTGTCCGGCGTCGCGGAGACGAAGTTGCCGCCCATCGCGAAGAAGACCTTCGCCTCGCCGTCGCGCAGCGCGCGGATGGCCCGTACGACGTCGTAGCCGTGCTCCCGCGGCGGCGCGAAGCCGAACTCCTTCTCCAGGGCGTCGAGGAACGCCGGGGCTGGCCGCTCGAAGATGCCCATCGTGCGGTCGCCCTGCACGTTCGAGTGACCGCGCACCGGGCACACGCCCGCGCCCGGGCGGCCGATGTCGCCGCGCAGCAGAAGGAAGTTGACGACCTCGCGGATGGTCGGCACCGAGTGCTTGTGCTGGGTGAGGCCCATGGCCCAGCAGACGATGGTGCGCCGCGAGGCCAGGATCATCTCCATGGCCCGCTCGATGTCCGCGCGCGTGAGGCCGGTCGCCGTCAGCGTCTCGTCCCAGTCGGCGGCGCGGGCGGCCTCGGCGAACTCCTCGTAGCCGTGGGTGTGCTCGCGGACGAACTCCTCGTCGACGGCTCCCTCGGTCTCCAGGATCAGCTTGTTGAGGAGGCGGAAGAGGGCCTGGTCGCCGCCGATGCGGATCTGCAGGAACAGATCGGTGAGCGCGGCGCCCTTGAGCATGCCCTGCGGGGTCTGCGGGTTCTTGAACTTCTCCAGGCCGGCCTCGGGCAGCGGATTGACGCTGATGATCTTCGCGCCCTCGGCCTTGGCCTTCTCCAGCGCCGAGAGCATGCGCGGGTGGTTCGTCCCCGGGTTCTGACCGGCGACGATGATCAGGTCGGCCTTATAGAGGTCCTCCAGCAGGACGCTGCCCTTGCCGACGCCGATGGTCTCGGAGAGCGCCGAGCCCGAGGACTCGTGGCACATGTTCGAGCAGTCCGGCAGGTTGTTGGTGCCGAACTCGCGCGCGAAGAGCTGGTAGAGGAACGCGGCCTCGTTGCTGGTGCGGCCGGAGGTGTAGAAGACGGCCTCGTCGGGGGAGTCGCAGGCGGCGATCTCCTCGCCGATGATGTCGAAGGCGCGCTCCCAGCTCACCGGCTCGTAGTGCGTGCCCCCTTCGGGGAGGAACACGGGGTGGGTGAGCCGCCCCTGCTGCCCCAGCCAGTAACCGCTGCGCGTCGCGAGGTCGGCGACGGAGTGCGCGGCGAAGAACTCCGGGGTGACCCGGCGCAGGGTGGCCTCCTCGGCGACCGCCTTCGCGCCGTTCTCACAGAACTCCGCCTTGTGCCGGTGGTCCGGCTCCGGCCAGGCGCAGCCCGGGCAGTCGAAGCCGTTCTTCTGGTTGACGCTCAGCAGCGTCAGCATCGTCCGCTTCACGCCCATCTGCTGCTGGGCGATGCGCAAGGTGTGCCCGATGGCCGGCAGCCCCGCCGCCGCGTGCTGCGGCTCCGCGACCTGGGGCGCGTCCTGGACCGGATCACCCTTGGGCGGCTTGGTGGCCATCGCGCACTCTCCTTTGTGTACACGTGTGAGGTACATCTCCGATCCTCGCACGTGGGACCGACAACGGGGGCGGGGGGCCGGGGGAG
>NZ_JAKEIP010000186.1 GCF_021474425.1 Streptomyces muensis
GAGCTGACGGGGCGGGCGGGGTGAGCTGACGGCTCCGGCCGCGCCTCACCCCGCCCGCCCCGGGTTGGTTCCTACAGACTGCGTGCCGTGATGTCCCCGTACGCGGTGGTCGCGTGGATGGTGAGGTCGGGCGTGGCGCCGTCCGCGTTCCGCAGGGTGTTGTGGATCCGCCCGTAGCCGGTGCCGGCGTCGAGGGAGGCGGAGACACCGCGGGCGGCGCCGACCGAGATCGCGCCGTGCTCGGTGCGCAGGGTGAGCGCGCCGTGCGTGGCCTCGGTGATGCGCAGGTCGCCCTTCTGGGTGCTGATCCGCGCGGCGCCGGCCAGGCGGCCGACCGTGACGTCACCGGCCGCCAGGGTCAGTCGGGCGCTCGCGGCCTCGTCGAGCTTGACCGAGCCGTGGGCGCCGTCGAAGGTGACGTCGCCGAGCCGGCCGACACCCCGGAACTCGCCGCTGGCAGCCTTCGCCTCGACATGGGAACCGGCGGGCAGTTGGACGGTGACCTCGACCGCTCCGGAGGGGCCGAAGTACTGGTTCTTCGCCTCGGGGGCCTCGATCCGCAGGACTCCGTCGGCGCAGGAGACCTGGATCTGTTCCGCCGCCTTCACGTCCCGGCTCTTGGCGGCGTCCGCGGGCAGGACCTCGACGGTGGCGTCGGCCCGGTCGGCGGCGATGAAGCGGACGTCACCCGCGGGGATGTCCAGGACGACGGAGACCTGGGCGGCGGCGGGGATCTCGAACTTCTGCATGATGTTCTCTCTCCTGTGCGTTCTCGCTGCTGTTTCCGATGCGAGAAACGCTACGTTGCGTTCATGGATTCAGCAACGCACACGTTGCACGTCAATCATATTTGCGCAGTTCAACAGCCTAAAATCGTTGCAATCGTCGTGAATTTAACGCAACAAATGCCGTTCCGCTCGTTGCAATGAAATGACCGTGAACGCTATACTCGCCGCACCATCGACCACCGGCCACCCCACCTCACTCCACCCCCACCCCGAACGGAGACCCCGATGCCGGGAGGCAGGCTCACCCAGCAGGAACGGCAGCAGATCGCGCTGGGACTGGCCGACGGCCTCGCCTACGCGGAGATCGCCAGGCGGCTCGAACGCCCCACCTCGACCGTCACACGCGAGGTGATGCGCAACGGCGGCCCCACCGCCTACCGTGCCGACCTCGCCCACCGCGCCACCGAACGCCGCGCCCACCGGCGTCGACAGGCCGCGCCCCGAGGAGGCGAGGCGCCCGCGCCGGCTTACGGGCGGGATGCCGAGGCCGTGCGTGAGTACGAGGAGACCTTCACCACCGTCCTGATACAGACGGGCACGCCCAAGATGATGGCCCGGGTGCTGACCTGCCTCTACACCAGCGACGCGGGCAGTCTCACCGCTGCCGAGCTCGTCCAGCGCCTCCAGGTCAGCCCGGCGTCCATCTCCAAGGCCATCGCGTTCCTCGAAGGCCAGGGCCTGGTCCGCCGGGAGCGCGACGAACGCCGGCGCGAGCGCTACGTCGCCGACAACGACGTCTGGTACCAGTCCATGATCGCCAGCGCCCGCAGCACCACCCAGCTCGCCGAGACCGCACGCGAGGGCGTGCACGTCCTCGGCCGCGACACCCCGGCAGCGATCCGACTGGAGAACATCGCCCGCTTCCTCGACTTCGTCTCCGAGAGCATCGCCCGCGCCGCGGACCAGGCCCGCGACATCCTCCACACCCAGCCGGAGACCACGACGGACGACGGCAGCCCCACCTGAGCAGCGCCGCCCTACGCCTCCCTCACCGCCGGTTAGCGGTCCGCCTCCTGCTCGTCCTGAGGGCGGGGCGCCGGGGCCGTCGTGGCCCGGGGGATCACATGGGTCGGCAGGATCACGTGCCGCTCGTGTTCCGCCTGGGAGTCCTCGATGAGCCGCAGCGCCAGTTCGCCGGCCTCGCGGCCGATGTCCGAGGGTGACTGGGCCACCGTGGACAGGTCGAACCAGTCGGCGAGCGGCTGGTCGTCGAAGCCCAGCACGGAGATCCGTTCCGGAACGGCGATCTGTGTCCTGCGCAGGGTCCGGATCACGGCGACCGCGACCTCGTCCTGTTCGGCGAAGATCGCGGTGGGCGGCTCGCGCAGGCTGAGCAGCCTGCCGAGCACCTCGGCGGTGCCGCGCTTGTCGCCGACCGCCGTCGCGGCCACCAGGTCGTCGTCGAGAGGGACGCCCGCCTCGGTGAGGGCCTGCCGGTAGCCGACCAGCCGTTCGTTGGAGCTGAACGAGAAGCCGCTGGCGCCCACGGTCTCCAGGAAGGCGATCCGACGGTGGCCGAGGTTGAGCAGGTGCCGGGTGCCGTGCAGGGCGCCGGCCACGTCGTCGACGTAGACGCTGGGCCGCCCCTCGACATGCTGGCTGACGTAGATGACGGGCATGCCGAGGCCGTCCAGCCGTGCCGTCTCCGCGTCGGTGAGGTCGAAGGAGAACACCAGCAGGGCGTCGGCGTTGCGCCGGGCCGGGAGGCGTTCGAAGAACGAGGTGCGCTCGGCCATGTCGGGGATGACATAGACGTTGAGCTCCATGCCCGCCGACCGCAGCAGCGGGGCCAGGCTGGACAGGGCGGCTCCCATGAACCAGGCGTCGAGCGTGGGCACCAGCACCGCCACGTTGCCGGTGCGGCCCGTGACAAGGCTTGCGGCCTGCCGTGACACGGCGAAGTTCAGCTCGCGCGCGGCCTGTTCCACGCGGGCGCGCACCTCGGGCGACACGGTCGAGAGTCCGCGCAGGGTACGGGAGACGGTGGATGTGGAGACCCCGGCCCGTTCGGCGACGTCAGCCATCGTGGGGTGCCGCTGAGCTGGTGGCATGAGCGGACGGTAGCACAGGGGGCGCCGCGTTCACGGGTCGTCGTGACAGCGCTTTCATCGCATCCCACGCACCATTACCGCGAAGTAGCGCATTGACTTCCGGATAGCCCGGCCCTAGCTTGCAAGCGTTGTCTCGACGACGTCGAATCATCGTCGAATCGCCCTCACCTCTCATCAGATACATGGCCGTGACCTGCAGCTTCTATCAACACAGGTCATGACAACGCAGTCTCATGAGGTTCCCTCACGCCAGGAGAGACAGTGACGACCCAGACCTCGACATCCACAGCCAGAGCCGCCGCCGTACTCGCCGCCTCCGCCCTCCTCCTCGCCGCCTGTGCCGCCCCCGGCGGTGGAGGCTCCGGGCAGGCCGGGGCCGCGGCGTCGTTCGAAGGGCGCGGCCCCATCACCTACGTCGCCGGCAAGGACACCTCCGGCACCGTGCAGCCGACGATCGACCGTTGGAACAGGCTGCACCCGAAGGAGAAGGTCACCTTCATCCAGCTGCCGACGGACCCGGACGCACAGCGCCAGCAGATGATCCAGAACGCGGAGACGAAGTCCGACGCCTACACGGTGCTGTCGCTGGACGTCGTGTGGACGTCGGAGTTCGCCGCCCACCGGTGGATCGACCGGCTGCCCGAGGAGCGGTTCCCGCTGGGCGAGATGCTCGACCCGGTGGTCGAGACGGCCAGGTACCGAGGCGGGCTGTACGCCGTCCCGGCCAGCTCCGACGGCGGCATGCTGTACTACCGCACCGACCTGCTGAAGAAGGCCGGCATCGGTGAACCGCCCACCACCTGGGCCGAGATGAAGGCCGACTGCGCGAAGGTGCGCGAGCTGCCCGAGGCCCGGGGCATGTCCTGTTACGCCGGGCAGGCCCAGAAGTACGAGGGCCTGACGGTGAACTTCGCCGAGGCGGTGAACTCGGCCGGCGGCACCGTCACCGACGCGAACGGCAAGCCCGATGTCGACACCCCCGAGGCGAGGAAGGGCCTGGACTTCCTCGTCGGCTCCGTCAAGGACGGGACGATCCCGAAGGAGGGCATCACCTACCTGGAGGAGGACGGCCGCCAGGCGTTCCAGGCCGGCAAGCTCGTCTTCCTGCGCAACTGGCCCTATGTGTACGCGCTCGCCGCCAAGAGCGGGATCAAGGGCAAGTACGCGGTCGCCCCGCTGCCCGGTCTGAACGGCCCCGGCGCCTCCAGTCTGGGCGGGCACAACATGGCCCTGTCGTCCTCCGCCGAGAACAAGGCCACCGCCCTGGACTTCATCAGGTTCTTCACCAGCGAGGAGAACACCGCCACCTTCCTCAAGGAGGCCTCCCTCGCCCCGCCGTACGCCGCGCTCTACGACGACAAGGCGCTGACCGGGCAGTACCCGTATCTGCCCGTCCTCAAGGAGTCCATCCTGCGCGCCGTGCCCCGCCCGCGTGTCGTGCGCTACGGCGACGTGACCGCGGCCGTCCAGCAGCAGGCGTACGCCGCCCTGACCGGTGACAAGAGCAGCGCGCAGGCGCTCAAGGACCTTCAGGCGGCCCTGCGGAAGTCCGTCGCGCGGTGAGGGGCGGGGCCATGACCAAGACCGAAGTCCCGCCCGAGGCCACCGACGGGCCGGCCTCCGCGCCCGTCACCCGCCGTCGGCTCACCGGAAACCCCGCCCGCGCCGCCGCCGGCTCGGGCCGGATGGCCGCCCTCCTGGTGTCCCCGACCCTGCTGGTGCTGTCGGTCGTGGTCGCGTACCCGACGCTCATGGCGCTGAAGGAGTCGCTGTACGGGCCGAAGGGCCTGGACCCGGCGACCGGGTTCATCAGCGACACCGAACCGTTCGTCGGGCTGCGGAACTACGCCGACATCCTCGGCGAGGCCGGGGACCGGTTCTGGAACGCCTTCTGGAACACCACCTTCTTCACCGTCGTCACGGTCGGCCTGGAGACGGTGATCGGGGTGGCCATGGCCCTGATCATGCACAAGGCGTTCCGCGGCCGCGGCCTCGTACGGGCCGGGATCCTGATCCCCTGGGCCGTGCCCACGGCGATCTCCGGCCTGCTGTGGCGGTGGATCTTCAACAGCGACGGCATCGCCAACACGCTGATCGGCCATCAGGTGCTGTGGACCACGGAGGGGTTCCACGCCAAGGTCGCGGTCATCGTCGCCGAGGTGTGGAAGACGGCCCCGTTCATCGGGCTGCTCGTCCTGGCGGGCCTCCAGGTGATCCCGAAGGAGGTCTACGAGGCGGCCCGCCTCGACGGTGCCCGCGCGCCGAGGCAGTTCTGGCACATCACGCTGCCGCTGGTGAAACCCGCGCTGCTGGTGGCGGTGCTGTTCCGGTGCATGGACGCGCTACGGATGTTCGACCTGCCGTACATCCTGGTCGGCGCGCAGAAGCACTCGGTGGAGACCCTGTCCATGCTCGCCCAGAACGAGGCGTCCAACGTCCGCTTCGGACCGGCGTCCGCGTACGCCGTGCTCCTCTTCCTCTACGTCTTCCTCATCGCCCTGGCCTTCGTACGGCTGCTGGGAGCGGATCTCGTCGGAGGCGGCGCCGTCGGCCGACGTCCGCGTCGCCGCAGGGAGGTGGCGGCATGACGACGACCCTCAGCGCCAGGTGGCGTTCCGGGCTGCTGTACGCCGGAGTCGTCGCCGTCGTGGCCTACTGTCTGGCCCCGTTCTACTGGATGCTGGTCTCCAGCCTGCGCCGCACCTCGGACATCTTCGACACCTCGCTCGTCCCGTCGCCGGTGTCCTTCGAGAACTACCGGGCGGTGTTCGACCCCGCGCAGGGCTTCGGCCGGGCGCTGCTGAACAGCCTGGTCGTGGCCGGCGTCACCACCGTTCTGGCGCTGCTCCTGGCCACGTTCACCGCCTACGCGATGGCCCGGCTCGACTTCCGCTTCAAGCGGCTCGTCCTGACCCTCGTCATCGCGACCTCGATGTTCCCGGTGGTGTCGATCGTGGTGCCGCTGCTGAAGCTGTTCACGGACGTCGGCTGGATCAACACCTACCAGGCGATGATCGTGCCGAGCATGTCCTTCGCGCTGCCGCTGGCGGTGTGGAACCTGACCACGTTCTTCCGGCAGATGCCGGACGAGCTGGAGCACGCCGCCATGGTCGACGGCTGCACCCGCGGGCAGGCGTTCCGCAGGGTCATCGTCCCGCTGGCCGCGCCCGGCATCTTCACCACCGCGATCATCACGTTCATCGCCGCCTGGAACGAGTTCCTCATCGCCCTGTCGATGACCAACAGGCCGGACATGCAGACCGCGCCGGTCGCCATCTCCAAGTTCACCGGCGCCACGACGTACGAGACACCGTTCGGCAGCCAGATGGCCGCGGGTGTGCTCGTCACGGTCCCGCTGGTGGTCATGGTGCTGCTCTTCCAGCGCCGTATCGTCGCCGGACTCACGGCGGGCGCGGCGAAGTGACCCCGTCTCCCCAACGACCAAGGAGCTGCTCAGCCTTGTCCCCCACCACCGCGCCCTGGTGGCGCAGCGCCGTCATCTACCAGGTCTACATCCGCAGCTTCGCCGACGGCAACGGCGACGGCGTCGGTGACATCGCCGGCATCCGCTCCCGGCTGCCGTATCTGAGGTCGCTGGGTGTGGACGCCATCTGGATCAACCCCTGGTACAGGTCCCCGATGGCCGACCACGGTTACGACGTGGCCGACTTCCGGGAGATCGACCCGGTCTTCGGCACGGTCGCCGAGGCCGAGCGGCTCGTCGAGGAGGCGCACGCGCACGGGATCCGCGTCATCCCCGACATCGTGCCCAACCACACCTCCGACCGGCACGCCTGGTTCCGGGCAGCGCTGGCGGCCGGCCCCGGCAGTCCGGAGCGCGAACGCTACGTCTTCCGCGAGGGCCGCGGCGAGGACGGCTCCGTGCCGCCCAACGACTGGGTCTCCTGCTTCGGCGGCCCGGCCTGGACGCGGCTGCCCGACGGCCAGTGGTATCTGCACCTGTTCGCGCCCGAGCAGCCGGACCTCAACTGGCAGCACCCGGAGGTGCGGGCCGAGTTCGAGTCGATCCTGCGGTTCTGGTTCAGCCGGGGTGTGGACGGCTTCCGTATCGACGTCGCCCACGGCCTGGTCAAGCACCCGGAGCTGCCCGACCTCCCGCCGCGCCCCGAACCGGACGGCGCGCGGCCCTGGCAGCACGTCGACCATCCGCACTGGGACCGCGACGAGGTCCACGACATCTACCGCGCCTGGCGCAGGGTGGCCGACGAGTTCCCCGGCGACCGGTCCTTCGTCGCCGAGGCCTGGGCGGACACCCCGGAGCGGCTGGCCGCATACGTCCGGCCGGACGGTCTGCACACCGCGTTCAACTTCGACTTCCTGATGTCGAGTTGGCACGCCAAGGACCTGCGCCAGGTCATCGACGGCTCCCTGGAGATGCTCGGCGCGGTGGGCGCCCCCGCCACCTGGGTGCTGTCCAACCACGACGTCGTACGCCATCCCAGCCGCTACGGCCGCAGGGCCACCAAGCGCTGGCTGGCCAACCAGCCGTACGAACCCGAGGGCCCCCTCGACCTGGAACTGGGCACCCGGCGCGCCCGCGCCGCCGCCCTGCTGATGCTCTCCCTGCCGGGCGGCGCCTACATCTACCAGGGCGAGGAACTCGGCCTGCCCGAGGTCGAGGACCTCCCCGAGGACGTGCTCCAGGATCCCGTCTGGGAACGCTCCGGGCACACCGACCGCGGCCGCGACGGCTGCCGGGTCCCGATCCCCTGGTCCGGCACCACCGCCCCGTACGGCTTCAGCCCCGACGGTGCCGGTGCCGTGCCCTGGCTGCCGCAGCCCGCCGACTGGGCGCCGCGCACGGTGGCGGCCCAGACCGGCGACGAGGCCTCGATGCTGGAGCTCTACCGCACGGCGCTGCGTCTGCGCCGTGCGCACCCCGCGCTCGGCGACGGCAGCCTGACCTGGCTGGACGCCCCGGAAGGCGTCCTCGCGTTCGGCCGCGACCCCGGCTTCGTCTGTGTGGTCAACCTCTCGGCGGAGCCGTACCCGCTGCCCGCCCACACGTCGGTGCTGCTGGCGAGCGGTCCTGTCGAGGGCGGCACGCTGGCGCCGGACCAGGCGGTGTGGCTGACGGTGTGACGACCGTCCGGTGCCGGGGCGGGGCTGCGGGCCCCGCCCCGGCCCGGAAGCGGCCGCTGGATTCTTTCGAGTGAAGATCGACTGCCGGTCCGCGTCCGGCCGTGGAGCCCCGGATAGGTAGAAGGCGATCCCGCGCCGCTCGGCGCCACCCCCCGCCGCGACCTCCCAGGAGGCACCACCGTGCCCGTCCCGCCGCTCGACCACCACGCCACCGGCTACAGCCTCGCCCACGCCTACTGGCTCGCCCGCGCCTCCGACCTGGCCTACAAGGACGAGGCCACCATCGAACGGCAGTTGCGGGAGTGGGGCTTCGACCGGGTCCGGCATCACCGGACCACGTTCACACCGCCGTTCCCCTTGCAGGACACCCAGGCGTACACCGCCACGAACGAGCACATGATCATCACCGCGTTCCGCGGCACCGAGCCCGCCAACATCCGTGACTGGCTCACCGACGCCACCACCCCGCCCTGTCCCGGTCCGGCGGGCACCGGTCACGTCCACTACGGCTTCGCCGAGGCCCTCGACTCCGTCTTCCCGAAGGTCAAGGACACGCTCGCCGAGTTCCACGACAACGGCCAGACCCTCTGGTTCACCGGCCACAGCCTGGGCGGCGCCCTGGCCATGCTCGCCGGCTGCCGCCTCTACCTGGAGGACCCCGAACTGCTCGCGGACGGCGTCTACACCTACGGCCAGCCCCGCACCTGCGACCGGCTGCTGGCGGCCTCCTGCAACAAGGCGTTCAAGGACCGCCTGTACCGCTTCGTCAACAACAACGACGTCGTCCCGCAGCTGCCGCCCGAGCCCGTCTTCCACCACGTGGACGTCCTGCGTTACATCGACTCCGGCGGCAAGGTCCGCGAGAGCATGTCCCTCCTCGGCGGTCTCGGCGACCGCGCCCGGGGCCTGACCGCGGACGCCTTCGCCCCGGCCGGCGACGGCATCCGCGACCACTTCATGGGCAGCTACCTCACCGCGCTGGAACGCAACCTCGTCTGACCCGCGGGGGCGCGGTCAGGCGCCGGCCCGGACGAACACCGGCTTCAGATGCTTCTCCGGCAACGCGGTCGGCAGGTCCTCCCAGTCGATGACGTGGGAGACCACCTTCTCCGGAGCGACGTTGCCGGAGGCGGCGAGTGCGAGGGCGTCCGGGATGTGGGCGCGGACGTTGTCGCGGGCGACGCGCAGGGTGACGCCGTTGAGGTACATGTCGAGCAGGGGCAGCTCGCCGGGCCGGAAGTGGTTGCCCGCGCTCTCGCACATGCCTTCCGGGGTCAGGCACTTGACGGCGAGGGCGAGCTGGTCGACGCGGCCGGTGGCCTCCACGGCGATGTCGTAGCCCTGCGGGAGCGGCTCCAGGGACGCGGCGGTGGCGGCGCCGAAGGCGCGGGCGAGGGCGCGGTGTCCGGGCTCGGGGTCGACGTAGAGGACGTCGGAGGCGCCGAGCGCGCGGGCGATGTCGCACACGTACAGACCGATGCTGCCCCGGGCGACCACCAGGACCCGGGCGCCGGGGCGGGCCTCGAGGTGGGGGGCGACCAGGCGCCAGGCCAGGGACCAGTTGTCGCTGGCGGAGGCCATGGCGACCGGGTCGAGTCCGGCCGGCAGCGGTACGAGCATGGCGTCGGCGTAGGGCACCCGGACCAGGTCGGAGAAGAGCCCGCCCCAGGTGCCGCCGATCGGTGCGCCGTACATCGCCATGTGGGGCACGGCGACGCAGTGCGCGGTCAGTCCGGCACGGCAGCGGTCGCATGTGCCGCAGTTGACGGACCAGGGCACGACGACCAGGTCGCCGGGGGCTACCGCGGTGACGTCGTCGCCCACCTCCACGACCCGGGCGACGCACTCGTGCCCGAGGGCGAAGGGCGGGTCTAGGAAACCGTGCCCCGCCAGGATCGCGGAGTCCACGTCACAGGGCGTGGCGGCGACCGGCGCGACGATCGCCTCCCCGCCGCCCCGGACCTTCGGGTCGGGCGCCTCGCGCCACTCGACGGTGCGCCTGGCCACATAGGTGAGTTCACGCATCGGCCCGGTCCGCCTTCCCCTGCCCGGCCAGGGCCACGAGGTCGGCGTATCGGATCACGGAGCCGCCCGCGCCCCAGGTGCCGTCGGGCTGCTCGTGCACCAGCACCCACACGCGCAGGGCCTCGTCCGCCGTGAGCCCCGCGGCGGCCAGGACCGTCTGCGTCGCCTCCTCGACCAGCCCCGCCTTACGGCGCTCGGAAAGGGCGCCCTCGGGAACGGTGACCTCCACCAGGAAGCGCGGCGCCTCGTCCTCGGCGGTGGTCTGGGCGCCGTCCGGCAGTTCGACCAGGTAGCTCCAGGCCTGGGCACGGAAGAACGCGGTGTCGGGCGCGCCCTCCCAGCGCAGCAGTACGGCGGCGAGATCCCGTCGGACGCTCTCGCGGCCGCGCTCGGTCAGCGCTCCGGCGGGAGTCGTGAGCCGGATCATCGGCATGGGCACACCTCTTCCTTGCACGGTCACTATGACAGTCGTTATAGACGGCGGCCACGCTAGACTATGACGGCTGTTATAGCCAGTGGGGTCAGAAGGGACCGCGTACGTGAGCAAGCCCAGCCCGACGACTCGGGAGCGGATCGTGGCCGGTGCGGCCGACATGATCAGCCGACGCGGCCTGAACGCGACGAGCATCCGCGAGATGGCCAAGCACGCGCGGGCGCCGCTCGGCTCGACGTACCACTACTTCCCGGACGGCAAGCAGCAGTTGGCGACCGAGGCCGTGCGCCACACGGGCGCGTGGGTGTCCCGCAGTCTGCGCAGGGAACTGGAGGCCGGGCCGGTCGCCGGGTTGCGCGCGTTCCTCGACCTGTGGCGGGGGATCGTCGTCGACACCGACTTCCGGGCGGGCTGCCCGGTGCTCGCCGTCTCCATCGAGGAGCCCCCGGCCGACGAGACGCCCACCGCCGTACTGGCCGCCGCCGAGGTGTTCGAGGAGTGGGAGGGCCTCCTGGCCGCCTCCCTGCGCGAGCACGGCGCCGAGCCCGGACAGGCCGCGCAGCTCGCGACGCTCGTCGTCGCGGCGGTCGAGGGGACGGTGGCGATGTGCCGCGCGAAGCGCAGCGTCGAGCCCCTGGACCGGACCGCCGAGCAGTTGCGGGCGCTCATCCTCGCCACGATCAAGGACTGACCGCAGGGCGGATCGGCGGACGGATCAGCGGACGGACCGACGGACGGATCAGCAGAACCGTCAGTCGGTGATCACAGGGCTGCGGTGGATCCACTCGGCGCCGTGCGCCGCGCGGTGCATGAAGGCGGCCACGTCCGCCCGGCTGATCGAGGGGTTGCCCTTCATCGGCAGTCGGTCGTCCGCGAGGTAGGCACCCTTGGCCGGGCCGTGGGTCAGCCTGGTCGGCAGGACGACCGTCCAGTCCAGCCCGCTGGAGCGGATGCCGTCGTCCGCGATGACCTTGTCGGCGTAGAGCGAGCGCAACAGTGTGCTGTAGATCAGCTTCTGCGGTGTGCTCGACCAGTCGAAGGTGTGGCCGACGCCGAACGACGACAGCCAGACCAGACGGGACACGCCCGTCTCCCGCGCGGCCTCCGTCACGGCCGCCGAGGCACGGGAGAAGAGGCCGTCCGCACGGACCGAGTTGCCCCTGCCGAGGGCGGAGACGATCGCGTCGTGCCCGGCGAGGGCGGCGGCGATGTCGCGGCGGGATGTCGCGTCTCCGGTGACCGGCGTGACCTTGTCGACGAGGTCACCCAGGCCGGCCGGGTTGCGCACGAGGGCCGTGACGGAGTCACCGGAGCGCACGGCCAGGTCGACGAGATGGCGACCGGTGGGACCGGTGGCGCCGAGGACGAGCAGCTTCATGGCAGGTACCTCTTCCGAGCGTGAGCCTTAAGCGGACAGCTGTCCGCTACGCTGGAGAACGTAACGGACAGCTGTCCGCTTAGCAAGGGGACAGCGCCATCGCCGGCGCCTTCAGGCCCGCCCGGGGGCTCCCGCCCGCAGCCCGTCCATGACGATGTCCAGCAGTCGCGTCGCCTGGTCGCGCCGGCCCTTCTCGGGGTCGATCTGCCAGATTCCGGCGATGGCGAGGATGAAGTCGTCGGAGGTCACGCCGGGGCGGATGGTGCCGGCCCGGTGGTTGGCGTCGAGCAGGAGGTCGATGGCGGCGACGACCAGGGAGTAGCCCGGCCGCTCCGGACCACCCGTCGCGCTCGTGGCCTGCCGCAGGGCGGCGGCGAGGCCGGACTTGGCCAGCGCGAAGTGGGCCAGGCCGTCCATCCACTCGCGCAGCGCCTGATCGGGCTCCCGTGACTTCACCAACTCGGCGGCGCTGTCGGTGAGCTGGCGCACCTCGTGCCGGTGGACCTCCAGGACGAGCGCCTCGCGGTTGGGGAAGTTGCGGTAGAAGGTGCCCTGCCCGACCCCCGCCTTCTTGGCGATCACGCTCAGCGGGACGTCCGGCGAGCGCGACAGTTCCGCCAGCGCGACCTCCAGGATCCGCTCGCGATTGCGCTGCGCGTCCGACCGCTGCGACGTACCGCTTCTCGACTCCACCGGCCCTCCCGCCCTCCGTCCCCGATACCGGACTGCTGTCCGCTTGGGACCACCTTAACGACGGGCCGGCCCCTCAGACCCCCAGCGCGGCGCGCACCGCCTTGGCCCGCTCCCCGGTGAACACGCCGCTGTCGAGCAGGGACAGAACGGACAGCACACCGCCGGAGGCGCCCCAGCTGCCCTCGTCGATCACACGGAAGTTGACCCACCACGCGGGCGACGGCCCCTGCGTCCCGCACGCCGCCGTCAGCGCCGCCAGCACCCGCTCGATGACCTCGGCCCGGACGTCCGGCTGCCAGGCGGCGTCCATGACCGCCAGGTCGACCACCATCACGTCCGCCTCCTGCCCGGCGTCCGCCAGCAGCCGTCCGCCGATGGCCATCATGTCGCGCTCACGCTCGACGAAGTGGACCTGGAACCCGACCCGCGCGGCGGGCTCGAACCGGCCGACCTCGGGCACCAGCACGGCATCCGTGAGCGTCTCGGCCAGCTCACGGCGCTGTTCGAGACTGAGGCGGCCCTTGGGTGTGTTCACGGTGATGATCGTCATGCCCATCCCTTATGACAGTCGTTATAGAAGCTACCCGTCGAACGCTACACCGCCCTATAACAACTGTCATATCGACCGGCGCGGACGACCACGACCCATGGATGGCGACCACGTCAGGGCGCGCCGCCCGGCGCCAGGGGGGCTGCGGAGGCCATGCCTCCAGGGGCGCGGGGAACTGCGCGAACAACCACGAACGGCCCCTCATGACGCCGCCCCCGACAACATGCCTCCAGGGGCGCGGGGAACTGCGCGACCAGCCCCCACTCACCCGCCGCCCGCCAGACGACCGAACCACCCCGACACCCAGGCGGCGCCAACGTCACACCCCGTCAACCAGCGCCAAGTCCATCGGCACCAGCGTCGTAGACGCCAACAGCGCCCGGATCAGATGATCATTGAGCGCGTTGCCGACCGGCTCGCCCACCTCCTCCCGGGTCAGCCCGGGCACCCCGTCGCGGGACAGCCGCAGCCGTACGGCGTTGACGAGGTGCCCGACGCGTTTGTCGGTCCAGCCCTCTCCCGGCCGCGTCTCGGAGAGATGCGCGGCTGTCTGACGCCAGGTCAGAGGCTGCGGACGCGGCTCGTGCAGCAGGTACCGCCGACCGAGGGTGATCAGGGCGAGGCGCTCCGGTTCGCTGAGCGTCCAGACCCGGGGCGGCCGGGTGACGTCCGCGTGCCGGGGCGCCCGGTGCCCACCGTCGGCGCCGGTGACGAAGACCTCCAGCAGATGCTCGCGGCCCCGCGACCCGCCGGCGAACAGCGGGGTGTAGCCGGTGTCGAGGGGCAGGGGTTCCTCGCCCCGGAACAGCAGCCGGCCCGCCGGGCAACGGATCGGCAGCCGACCGGTGTTGCTCACCCACCAGCGCCCCTCACGATGAGTGAGGGTGCCGTGGTGACGGCTGACCTTCGGGTCGTCCTCGCCGAGGCAGACGTGCACCTCGGGCCGGTTGCGCCCGAACAGCACCTCGCGGCCCTCGCCGGGCCCCAGGGTCATGCCACCGCCGAGCGCGAGGACGAAGAGCGTGCCGGGGACGGGGGCGGAGGCGCCCCGGGCGAGGCTGCCGTGGGTGGCGGGCAGGGCCCGGGAGCCGGGGGCGGTCCGTACGCGGGCGTGGTCGAGGGGTCGATAGGCGTGGTGACCTGCGATCATTTCCCCTCCGGCAACTGCTTCGCGATGTTCGTCAGCGCGGTGGCCGACAGCTCCTCGGCGAGGACGCACGCCTTCCGGGCCGGCTGCTCCCCTCGTACGGTCAGCCGGAACAGCTCGACGGTCGGATCGCCGACGGAGTTGGTGTACGTACGGTGCGGCGCGTAGACCACGCAGCTGCGCTCGCCCTCCTCCTCGGCCGCGACATGACTCGTCGTCCCGGCGATCGACGTCGGCCGGCCGTTGTCCTCCAGCTGGTTGTCGCGGGTGAACGACAGCTGGACGAAGGCCTTGTCGCCGTCCGGGCTCGACCAGTCGCAGGACCAGTCGGCGAAGCCGTGGTCCGACGGGCGGGCGCGCAGGCCCGGCACCCGGGCGAGCGCGGCGCTGTCGAGCAGTTCGCAGGCGTTGAGCTGGGCGAGGGAGGTGGCGGGCCAGGACGGGGAGCGCTGGGGCACCGGGCCCCGGTCCAGCACGGTGACCGCGTGGTCGGTGGCGGCGTCGGCCAGGGCGCAGGGGTCGGGCGCGCCGGCGTCCCTCCGCGACCCGATGACCACGATGCCCCGGCGGTCGGCGGTCGCGATGTACCGCTCGCAGTCGTCGCCGTCCCGCGTCATGCTGGCGACCTCGACATTGCCGGCCCGCCGGACGGCCACGCTGCCGTCGAACTCCCTCGCCTCACTGGAGAAGTTGACCTCGACGCCCGCGAGCTCGTCGCCCTCGTCGCTCATCACCAGCACGTCGCAGCGGTCCAACTCGCCGTAGTCCGGGTCGAGTTCGGTGTCGCCGAAGCGGCTGAGCGAGGTGGCGTCGAGCAGTTTGCAGGGGTCGGCCGTGCGGACGTCGCCGATCGCGCCGGCGTGCAGGGTGGCCGTGGGGGAGGGCTGCGCGTCGGGCGCCGAGGCCAGGCCCCCGTCGTCGTCGCCCGACGTCAGGGCGATGACCCCGGCCGTGATCGCGGCCGCCACGGCCAGCGCCCCCGCCCCGATCGCCAGGGGGCGCCGCCGACGCCGTACGGCACGCGGCAGCCGCAAGGTCAGCGAGGCGAGGGGCAGGGTGTGGGCGTGGGTGTCCTGGTCGCGCAGCCTGCCCTGGACCTCGAGGGGCGGCGGCGCGGCCCGCGTCAGCAGCCGGTGCGCCTCGGCGGCGGAGGGGCGGCGGCGGGCGTCGAGTTCCAGCAACGCCGTGAGTGGGGCGGTGAGTCGACCGGCCCGCTCGGCGGGTTCCAGGTGGCCCTGGATGGCGCGGGCGACGTAGGCCATCGGATGGTCGACCTGGCCGTACGGCGAGTGTCCCTCGACGGACGCGAACAGGCTGGCGCCGAGGGAGAACACGTCGGCCTTCTCGTCGGCGGGCCGCCCCTTGGCCAGCTCGGGCGCGAGGTACTTGGGCTTGCCGCGCACCACGCCCGTCGTCGTGTGCGTCTGGGTGACGTCGCTCCACAGGGCCCGGGCGATACCGAAGTCGGTCAGCCGGGCGACCCCGTCCTCGGTGACCAGGATGTTCTCCGGCGTGACATCGCCGTGCACGACGCCCAAGGAGTGGGACTTCGCGAGCGCGGCCGCGATCTGGCAGCCGACTGAGCCGGCGTCCTCGGGCGCGAGCGTGCCACCGCTGTCGTCGGCGAGCTGGGCGAGGCTGCGGGAGGGGACGTACTCCATGACGATCCAGCAGGTGGGCTCGCCGCCGGTCCTGTCGTCCGGCTCCTCCACGAAGTCGAACACCGGCACGATGTTCGGGTGGTGCAGCCGGGCGGCGTACTGCGCCTCCTTCCGGAGTCTCCTGGCGGCCTGCCCGTCGTCCGGGCGCGCGCACTTGACCGCGACGATCCGCTTCAGCGTCTCGTCCCAGGCCTGCCACACGACGCCCATCCCGCCCCTGCCGATGGGTTCCCTGAGGAGGTAGCGGCCGGCGACCTCGTGCCCGGCCCGTAGCGTCAACACGGTCACGGAGTGTACGGAGCCGTGGCCCAACCGTGACCGTTTTCACGGGACTTCATACGGACGGACACAGGACCCTCATCGGGGCCGACCCGACGACCCCGAACCTCACAGCACCCGGCCCCAGGCACCCGCGGAACCCCACACCACCCGGCCTCCGGCACCCGCCGAAGGGCCTGCGCCAGCGCCTCGATCCCGTCGGCGACCGCGGTGACCTGGTAGCCCTCCAGAGTCAGCGCGCGCTCCAGG
>NZ_JAKEIP010000187.1 GCF_021474425.1 Streptomyces muensis
CCCTTCTTCTTCTCCTTCACCGGCCCACCCGGCACCCACCCCGCGTCCGCGAGCAGCGCCTGCGCCTCCGCCGTGTCCTGGTCGCCGATCGCGCCGCTGTTGTCGGCGTACGCGGCCTGCCCGGACAGGGCGAGATGGCTGCCGACGGGCTCGGCGGGCAGGCCCAGCGGGCCCAGGATCAGCTTCGCCAGTTCCTCCCGGTCGATGGCGCGGGCCACGGCCCGCCGGATCCGCTCGTCGGCGAGCACACTGTCGCCGCCGTTGAGGGCCAGCTGGGTGTACGCCGGCTCCAGGGACTTCCGTACCTCGAAGCCCCGGAACTTCGCCCGGTCCTGCCGCTGCTTCGGGGTGAGGGTGCGCCGGTCGGGGCCCATGAGCGGCGTACCGGAGGGGCTGGCGCTCGCGGCCCGCGGCGGCGCGGCGAGCGCGATGCGCCGGGCGGCCGCGGAGTCGATCTCGGCCAGGTCGAGATCACCGGCGGCCAGCGCGGCGGCCCGCTGGTTGCGCGGTACGGCGCGCAGCACGATCTCGTTCAGCTTGGCCGGCTCTCCCCACCAGCGCGGGTTGCGGGTGAGCGTGACGTCGCCTCCCTTGCGGTCGATCTTCTGCACGGTGAAGGGCCCGGCGGTGACCTTGAGCCTGCTCCGCGCCCCGTCGTTGAACGAGTCCGGCGTGCCCATGACCTCCTTCGGGTACAGCGGCGAGAAGAGGGAGCGCCAGTCCGCGTACGGGCGTCCGAAGGTGACCCGCACCTCCAGGTCGTTGTCGCCGCGCTCGATCTTCTCGATGCGGTCGTAGCCGGCGTTGCGGGCGGTCCAGTAGGCGCTGTCCTTGCCGGACAGGGCCCGCCACTGGGCGGCGAAGTCGGCGGCGCCGATCTCCCGGCCGTCGCTCCAGACGGCCTGCTGGTTGAGCTTGTACAGCACGACCTGCTTGGGCTCCGTCTTGACGATCTTCGCGGACTCCAGGTACTCCGGGTTGCGCTCCGGGCGCCCGTTCTCGTCGAGCCGGAACATCGAGGGCAGCGTGGCCTGCGCGATCCGGGTCGTGGCCGCGTCGGCGTCCGACTGGAAGGTGTTCAGCGTCTCCGGTACGGCGTCCACGGCCCACCGCAGCGTGCCGCCGTCGCGGAGCTCGGCCCGGGCGGCCGTGGCGATGTCCTGCCCGGCCAGCGGTTTTCCGGCCGGGTCGGGGTCGCTACAACCGGCGAGCGCGGGCATCGCGAGCGCGCCCGCGACGAGGAAGGTGGCCGAGCGCAGGACCGCGCTGCGGCCAGGCCTGGGTCCGACGCTGGGTCCGATGCCGACGTGGGACATCTCAGGTACCTCCGGGGAGCGGCTCCCGCCGGTGACAATAAGTGCGTTCTGATCACATTTGGCGGTATTTTGGAGCTGATCAGATCTAAGGCACCCCACTGAAGAGGAAAGGGTTCGCCAGGCGGAGACGACACGGCGGCAGGGGCGTACAAGGCCACCCGTGCGGAGCAACGCGCTCCGCACTTCGCACTCCTCGCCACCTTTCGGCCCCCCGGCGTGCACAGAGCGCTTGCGGGCGTGCAATGGAGGCGTGCAATCCGCCAATCGCTGCACATCCCTTCACAGCGATAGGTGTGACGCGCAACACTCGCAGGCGCATGAACGTTGCCACCCAGGGCCGTAGGGCCCACGGAAGTGAGGTCACGTCATGTCCGTGCAAGACGACCTGACAGCTGTCCAGCGCTGCCTCGACGACCTGGCCCGGTCCGTGGGCCGGCTGGAGAAGCAGCTCGGAACCGGCGGGATCGAGATGCGCCGCGTCCGCACCGACGCCAACCATCTCCGCGAGAGCGTCGCGCTGCTGCGGGACGCCGCCGCGGCCCCCGCCGCCACCCAGCGCAAACCGGAGCTCGTCACCATCCCCGACACGCCGTACGACGACTCTCTGTGGATCGACACGGATGACGAGGGTCTCGGCGCCCGGGACCGCCACGCCCCCTGAGATCCCCTGAGAACCCACACCCGACCGGAGTCATGCATTGGCCACTGGTACGGAACCCCATCTGAACAGCGGCGGCGTACGAACGGGTACGCGCGCCGCGATCTCCGCCCCGCACCTGCGGACCGACCGCTGGTGGCTGGCCCCGGCCGCCACCGCGGCCGGTCTGCTGGCGTTCATCGTCTACTCGACCTGGCGGGCCTTCGCCAACGCGGACTACTACGCGGCGCCGTACGTCTCCCCGTTCTACTCGCCCTGTCTGGCGGAGAACTGCGAGCCCATGCGCGCCGGCCCCAACTGGGAGCTCTTCGGGAGCTGGTGGGGCATCTCCCCCGCGATCATCATCCTGATCTTCCCGCTCGGCTTCCGCCTGACCTGCTACTACTACCGCAAGGCCTACTACCGCGGCTTCTGGATGTCGCCCCCGGCCTGCGCGGTGGCCGAGCCGCACAGCAAGTACAGCGGTGAGACCCGGTTCCCGCTGATCCTGCAGAACATCCACCGGTACTTCTTCTACGCCGCGCTCCTGGTCGCCGGGATCCTGACGTACGACACGGTGCTCGCCTTCCGCGACGAGAACTACGAGTGGGGCCACATGGGCCTCGGCACCCTCGTCTTCCTGGTCAACATCGTGCTGATCTGGGCGTACACCCTCTCCTGCCACTCCTGCCGGCACATCGTCGGCGGCAAGCTCAAACACTTCTCCAAACACCCGGTGCGCTACCGGATGTGGCAGTGGATCGGGAAGCTCAACGCCCGCCACATGCTGCTGGCCTGGGCGTCGCTGGTGAGCGTCGCGCTCGCCGACTTCTACGTCTATCTCGTCGCGTCCGGGGTCTTCGACGATCCGCGCTTCTTCTAGATTTGGTGGGGACTGAACAGATGTCCGTGGTCGAACGGCAGGAGTGGGACGTCGTCGTGGTCGGCGCCGGGGGCGCGGGCCTGCGGGCCGCGATCGAGGCACGCGAGCGAGGCGCCCGTACGGCCGTGATCTGCAAGTCGCTGTTCGGCAAGGCGCACACCGTGATGGCCGAGGGCGGTATCGCGGCGGCCATGGCCAACGTCAACGAGCACGACAACTGGCAGGTCCACTTCCGCGACACCATGCGCGGCGGCAAGTTCCTCAACCAGTGGCGGATGGCCGAACTGCACGCCCGGGAGGCGCCGGACCGGGTGTGGGAGCTGGAGACCTGGGGGGCGCTCTTCGACCGGACGAAGGACGGCCGTATCTCCCAGCGCAACTTCGGCGGCCACGAGTACCCGCGCCTCGCCCACGTCGGCGACCGCACCGGCCTGGAGCTGATCCGCACGCTCCAGCAGAAGATCGTGTCGCTGCAGCAGGAGGACGAGAAGGAGACCGGCGACTACGAGTCCCGGCTGAAGATCTACCAGGAGTGCACGGTCACCCGGATCCTGAAGGACGGAAGCCGGGTCTCGGGGGTCTTCGCCTACGAGCGTGAGACCGGCCGTTTCTTCGTCCTGGACGCCCCCTCCGTGGTGATCGCGACGGGCGGCATCGGCAAGTCCTTCAAGGTGACGTCGAACTCGTGGGAGTACACGGGCGACGGCCACGCGCTGGCGCTGCTGGCGGGGGCGCCGTTGCTGAACATGGAGTTCGTGCAGTTCCATCCGACGGGCATGGTCTGGCCGCCGTCGGTGAAGGGGATCCTGGTCACGGAGTCGGTGCGCGGCGACGGCGGGGTGCTGCGCAACTCCGAGGGCAAGCGGTTCATGTTCGACTACATCCCCGACGTCTTCAAGGAGAAGTACGCCCAGTCCGAGGAGGAGGGCGACCGCTGGTACGAGGACCCGGACAACAACCGGCGTCCTCCCGAGCTGTTGCCGAGGGACGAGGTGGCGCGGGCCATCAACGCCGAGGTGAAGGCGGGCCGCGGCTCCCCGCACGGCGGGGTGTTCCTGGACGTGTCGACGCGTATGCCCGCCGAGGTGATCCGCCGTCGGCTGCCGTCCATGTACCACCAGTTCAAGGAGCTGGCGGACGTGGACATCACGGCGGAGGCGATGGAGGTCGGGCCGACCTGTCACTACGTCATGGGCGGCATCGCGGTCGAGTCGGACACGGCGGCGGCGCGCGGGGTGCCCGGCCTGTACGCGGCCGGCGAGGTGGCCGGCGGCATGCACGGCTCGAATCGCCTGGGCGGGAACTCGCTCTCCGACCTGCTGGTCTTCGGCCGCCGCGCGGGCTGGCACGCCGCCGAGTACGCGGCGGCGCGGGCCTTCGAACGCCCCGAGGTCAGCGATCTGCAGGTCGACACGGCGGCCGCCGAGGCGCTGCGGCCGTTCTCGGCGGAGGGCCCGGCCGCGGGCGAGGACGACGGGCGGCCGCCGGAGAACCCGTACACCCTCCACCAGGAGCTCCAGCAGACGATGAACGACCTCGTCGGCATCATCCGCCGCGAGGGCGAGATGGAGCAGGCGCTGGAGAAGCTCGCGGATCTTCGCGTACGGGCCCGCCGGGCCGGCGTCGAGGGCCACCGCCAGTTCAACCCGGGCTGGCACCTCGCGCTCGACCTGCGCAACATGCTGCTGGTCAGCGAGTGCGTGGCGCGGGCGGCGCTGGAGCGCACCGAGTCGCGCGGCGGGCACACCCGCGAGGACCATCCGACGATGGACCGCAAGTGGCGCAACATCAACCTGCTGTGCCAACTGGCCGACCCGACGGGCGGCCTGGCCGCCACGGACCCCGAACGCGGCCAGATCAATCTGCTGCGCGAGACCACCGATCCCGTCCGCCAGGACCTGCTGGCTCTCTTCGACAAAGAAGAGCTGGTCAAGTATCTCGCCGAGGAGGAGCTCTACCAGTGAGCAGCTACGAGGCCCGTTTCAAGGTGTGGCGGGGCGATGTGCAGGGCGGCGGCCTGGAGGACTTCGCGGTCGAGGTGAACGACGGCGAGGTGGTCCTGGACATCATCCACCGCCTCCAGGCCACCCAGGCCCCCGACCTGGCCGTCCGCTGGAACTGCAAGGCCGGCAAGTGCGGTTCGTGCTCCGCGGAGATCAACGGCCGCCCGCGGCTGATGTGCATGACGCGGATGTCGGTGTTCACCCGGGAGGAGACGATCACGGTGACGCCGCTGCGGGCGTTCCCGGTGGTCCGCGATCTCGTCACGGACGTGAACTTCAACTACACGAAGGCACGGGAGGTGCCCGCCTTCGTCCCGCCCGCCGAGCTCGGCCCCGGCGAGTACCGGATGAAGCAGGAGGACGTGGACCGCTCGCAGGAGTTCCGCAAGTGCATCGAGTGCTTCCTGTGCCAGGACACCTGCCATGTCGTCCGCGACCACGAGGAGAACAAACCGGCGTTCGCGGGCCCCCGCTTCCTGATGCGGGTCGCCGAACTCGACATGCATCCGCTGGACGCCGCGGCGGAGACGGGCCTGGACCGCAAGGCCACCGCCCAGGAGGAACACGGCCTCGGCTACTGCAACATCACCAAGTGCTGCACCGAGGTCTGCCCCGAGGGCATCAAGATCACGGACAACGCGCTGATCCCCTTGAAGGAACGGGCGGTCGACCGGAAGTACGACCCGTTGGTGTGGCTCGGCAACAAGATCATGCGCCGGACCTCGTCGAGCTGAGTCCGTCGCCGGCCGAGCCAGGTCGGCCCATCCCGGTCGCGTCGGGGCTTTCCTCCTCATACGCTCCGAAATGTGACGTCATCCTTGATACGGGGCCGGCCGCGGCGGGGCAGCTCGCACATACGGGCGCGGGTGGCGCACGCGCTGGTGGGCGGGCTGGTCGGGGTGGCGTGGCTGGTGCTGCCCGTGGTGACGGTGCTGGGCGGGGGTGCGGTCGCGGGCGGGGCGGACCGGCCTGTGGCCGGTGCGGCGGCCCAGGGCGAGGGCGAGGGGACCTCGGACTTCGATCTGGTGCTGCCGGTGCTGGCGGTCGTCACGGCGGCGGTGGTCGGCGGGTACGGGTTCTGGCGGCGCAGGCGGCGGGCGCGGGGGCGTACGACACCCGGTGGGGCGCCGGTCGAGGTCGCCGAGCCGCCGGCCGGGGAACTCGACGAGCGGGCCCGGGCACTGCTGGTCGAGGCGGACGACTGGGTGCGGGTCAGCGCGGAGGAACTCGGGTTCGTCGAGGAGAAGGCCGAGGACGCCGAGTTGGTCGAGACCTTCGCCCGGGCGCTGCGGGAGGCCCGGGCCGAGTTGGCGGTCGCCTTTCGGATGCGGTGGCAGTACGAGGACGGGGTGCCGGCGGAGGGCGCGGCGCGGCGGCACGCGCTCGCCGGGATCGTCGGGCGGTGCGAGGAGACGGGGCGGCTGCTGGACGCGCGGGCCGCCGCGTTCGACCAGGTACGGGGGCTGGAGGAGGGCCTGGGCGGAGGGCTGGGGCAGGCCCTGGTCGTCGCGGAGGGCCGGTTCCGGGAACTGACGGGACGTACCGGAGGCGCCGACGCGACACTGCGGGAGCTGGGCGAGCGGTACGCCCCCTCCGCCGCCTCCGCCGTCGTGGGCCATGTCGAGCAGGCCAAGGACCGGCTCGTCTACGCCACCACCCGCCTCAACCAGGCCCGCCAGGCCGCCGACTCGGGCGACCACGAGCGGGCTGCTGCCCGGTTGCGCGCCGCCGAGGGCGCGATCAGCCAGGCGGCCGTCTTCATCGACGGCGTGGACCGCCTCGCCGACGTCCTCGCCAGGGCCGCGACGATGGTGCCGCCCGCGCTGACCGGCGGCGAGGCGGAGATCGCCGGCGCACGGGGTTCACCGTCGTCCCCGTCCGTACCCCCCGGCGAGCTGCGCGCCCGCGTCACCCACGCCGACCTCGCCCTGGCCGGCGTACGCGAGGAGCTGACCTCGGGACGGCCGTACGACCCCCTGGAGCTGCTGCGCCGGATCGTACGGGCCGTCTCGCCCGTCGCCGCGGGCCGGGCCGGGGTGATCCCGGCCGCCGCACTGCTCTGCGCCCGTGCCGCGGTGGCCGACGCGGACGACGTCGTCGCGACCCACCGCGCCGCCGTCGGCACCGAACCCCGCACCCACCTGGCCGAGGCCCACCGCCTGCTCACTCCCCCGTCCCCCCTGGCCGACCTCCGCTCCGCCGACACCCTCGCCCAACAGGCCCAGGCCCTCGCCGACCAGCACATCCGCCTCCACGGCCACCCCCCACTCACCGACACCACCCACGGCCTGACCGGAGCCGTCCTGGGCGGCATCCAGCCCCCCACCGGCCCCCCGGCCAGCTACGGCGGCCCACACACCAGGAACCGACGCGGAGACCCGACAGGTACCTGAGCACGCCAACCACGCGGGCCCTGCGCGAGAAGTCCTCCGCCGCCCTCCTGCCGGGCGACACCTACAGCGAACCCGCAGACGCCGACGGCGAGATGCCCCCACCTGGGCCACCCGCACCCGGCCACCAAAGCCGCACGGGCGGTGCGGGTGGGAGACGAAACGGCCGAAGGCGGAGCCGAGGACGGTCAGAACAGGCTCAGCAACGCCTCCGCCGGGTCCGCCAACCCGTTCTCCCCGTCCGGCAGCGGCAGTTCGAACCACACCGTCTTGCCCCGCGGGGTACGGCGGGACCCCCACGCCGCACTGAGCAACCCGACCAGCTGCAACCCCCGCCCACCCTCGTCCGTGTCCCGCGCACGCCGCCGACGCGGCTGGACCAACCCCGAGTCCCACACCTCGCACACCAGCGTCCGGTCCAACAGCAACCGCAGCCGAATCTCACCCTCGCCGTACCGCAGCGCGTTCGTGACCAGCTCGCTGACCAACAGCTCCGTGGTGTCGACCAGGGGTTCAAGGTCCCACGACAGCAGCTGCCCACGGGCGTACTCCCGGGCCCGCCCCACACTGCGCGGCTCCCGCGGCAGCGTCCAGTCCCCCACGGACTCGGCCGGCAGCCCCTGCACACGTGCCATCAGCAACGCGATGTCGTCCTCGCCGTGATGACTGTCGAGGGTGTTGAGCACGTGGTCGCAGACGTCCTCCAGCGGCCGCGTGGGATCGGTCAGCGCGCCGACGAAAGCCTGGAGACCCTCGTCCAGAGGATGGTCGCGGGACTCGACCAGGCCGTCCGTGTAGAGCGCCAGCAGCGCGCCCTCCGGCAGTTCGACCTCCACCTCCTCGAACGGCTCCCCGCCCACACCCAGCGGCATCCCGGGCGGCACGTCCAGCATCAGCGCCGCCTCGCCGGGTTCGACGAGGACCGGCGGGAGATGCCCGGCGTTGGCGAAGGTGCACCGGCGCGTGACGGAGTCGTAGACCGCGTACACGCACGTCGCGAGGTACACCTCGGACAGGTCCGCCTCCCGGGGCCGGCGGGCCGCACGGGTGGCCTGCTGGACTCCGCCGGGGGCGCCGAGGCCGCGCGCGATCTCGTCCAGCGCCGAGAGCACCTCGGCCGGTTCGAGGTCCAGCAACGCCAGCGTTCGTACCGCCGAACGGAGTTCGCCCATCGCGACGGCCGCCCGCAGCCCCCGGCCCATGACGTCCCCGACGACCAACGCCGTACGGTGCCCGGGGAGTTCGATCACGTCGAACCAGTCGCCGCCCACCTCGCTGGGCCGGTCGGCGGAGGAGTTGCCCGGCAGATAGCGGCAGGCGATGTCGAGGCCGGAGGCGACCGGGTCCCCGGGCGGCAGCAGGGACCGCTGCAGTATCAGCGCCCGCTCGTGCTCGCGCCGGTAGAGACGGGCGTTGTCAATGCAGACCGCCGCCCGCGCCGCCAGCTCCACCGCGAGGTCACGGTCCCGGTCGCCGAACGGCTCGCTGCCCTTCGTACGGGCGAACTGCGCGAGTCCTACGACGGTGTCGTGGGCGACCATCGGCACCGCGAGCGTGGACTGCACGAGGCCGCCCTCCTCGCCGGGCACATGCTGCGGCCGCGCGGTGCGCAGGGCGTCCGCGCAGGGCGAGTTGAACGGGTAGTGGTGGACGGCGCCGACCGCGACGGGCACCCCGCCGCCGACGAAGGGTGCGTCGGAGACGGCGCTGGAGAAGGCGACCCGGCGCAGTTCCGCGCTGCCGTCGGCGAGGCCGGGCGGGGTCTCGTCGCCGGCCAGCAGCCCCTGGTAGAGGTCGACCGTGGCCAGGTCGCAGAAGCCGGGGACGACGACGTCGAGGAGTTCGCGGGCCGTGGTCTCCAGGTCGAGGGAGTTGCCGATGCGGGCGCCGGCCTCGTTCAGCAGGGCGAGATTGCGCCGGGCGGCGGCGGCCTCGCGGGCGGCGGCGCGACGCGCGGTGATGTCGATGCCGAGCCAGGCGATGCCGATGGGGCGGCCGCTGCCGCTGTGCACCCGGTAGAGGTTGACGGACCAGTGGCGGCGCTCGTCGGAGCCGGGCAGAAAGCCGGTGACGTGCATGTCGGTGATGGAGTCACCGCTGTCCAGGACGCGGCGCAGGGTCGCCGCGACACGGTCGGCCTCGGGGCGCGGCAGATAGTCGTGGACGCCCCGGCCGCGGTGGTCGTCGGGGGTGCCGCCGAACAGGGAAGCGAACCGGTGGTTGACGCGGCGCACGCGCAGGTCGGGGTCGATCAGCAGGAAACCGAACGGAGATTGACCGAATATCGACTGCGAGGCGGCGAGGTCGGTCTCCATCCTGCGGAGCGCGCGGACGTCCACGACGATGCAGACGGCGGCCTTCTCGCCCTCCTCGGTCCGCGTCGGCATGACGTACACCTCGGCGAGACCGTCCTGACCGCGCCGGCCGTCCTCGTCGTCGGGCGCCCGGAAGGGGACCACACCGGTCCACTCCCGGCCGTCCAGGATCTCGGCCATCTTGCGCTGCCCCTGCTCGCGCAGATCGGGGTCGATGAACGCCTCGATGGGGTCCATGCCGACGGCGCGCCGGGCCGGGATGCCGAACAACTGCTCGGCGCGCAGGCTCCACTGGTCGACCAGGCCGTCGGGACCGATCGAGAAGGACGCCACCTTGATGTAGTCGTAGATCGAGCCGGGCGGACTGCTCTGCCAGACGGGGTCGCCGGGGCGGGGCTCGTCGGCGGCGAAGCCGGGGGCGCGCGGAGCGGGGGGTTCCTGGGTGTCCGGTGCGTCCCCTGCGACGGCCTGTGAGTCCTGTGTGTCCTGAGAGGCGCGTGGGCCCCGGGAGGTGGTGTGGGAGGCCTGTGTGTCGTCGGAGGCCTGTGGGTCGTGGGCCCGCTCCCCCGCGCCCCTCGTCCTCGCGCCGTCCGACGGGTCCTCGGACTCCGTGGCCTTCGCTGGTATCTCGCTCACGCGAACCGTCCCCTCCAGCTCACCGCGTCCGGCACCGGTCACCGGGGGCGGCTGCCCGCAGTATCCAGCACTACGGCCCCGCACAACACGGTGTTCACGATCACAGCACGTTCCCGATGGTTTTCGGTCCCGGCACCGGAAACACTTCCAGACTTCTAACCAGCGGACACGCAGTCGAATCACGCGGTTCGACAACTGCCACTGGCCTGAACCAGTCGCTCGACAGGGTGGGGGTGGCCGTACACCCCTATATCCCCCGCGTGTATCCCCCGCGCCGCCACGGTCACTGCGGGACCGCCAGTTCGAACCACACCGTCTTGCCGCTGCTCCGGCCCGGCCGGGTGCCCCACCGGCGCGAGGAGTGCGCCACGAGCTGGAGTCCGCGGCCGCTCTCGTCCTCGGGGTGAGGGGCGCGTTCGCGCGGCGGGTCCGGGAGCGGGTCGGAGACCTCGACCAGGAGGACACCGTCGAGGTCGGCGGGACGCACCAGGCGGACGCCGATGGGGCCGGTGGCGTGCCGCAGGGAGTTGGTCACCAGCTCGCTGACCAGTAGTGCCGTGAGGTCGGCGAGGCTGTCGAGCCCCCAGTCGCGCAGCCGGCCGCGCACGGCGGCACGGGCCGCGCGCACCGCGCCCGCCTCCGCGGGAAAGGTCCAGTCGGCGCAGTCGCCGCCGGTGTCGATCACGCCGATCACTTCCCAGGCCAGCGGGTTCGCCCATGTCCGGTTTCTCGGGGTTAGTGACCACATACCCGATATTCGCGGGGCGGTACCGCGCGCAAGGTATGCGAACGGGTAGGAATCCGGGAAGTTTCCTCAGGAACGAAGCCGTCCGGCCACCTCCTGGACCGCCGGCACGTCCGGCTCCAGCCAGTCGACGTCCCAGAGTTCCCCGGCGCCGAGCCAGCGCAGGGCGTCGTGATCCTGGAGGGGCTCGGGGGCGCCGGAGCCGGGGAGCAGACGGGTCGTCCACACCTGCAGCACGTAAGGGGGCTTCAGGGGCCATGTCCCGGGCAGACGCTCGATCACCTCGGCGTCCACGCCGAGTTCCTCCCGCAGCTCCCGTACGAGTGCCGCCTCGGGTGCCTCGCCGGGCTCGACCTTGCCGCCGGGCAACTCCCAGCGTCCGGCCAGTTCCTCGGGTGCACTGCGCCGCGCCGCGAGCAGGCGGCCTCCGGCCAATAGCGCGGCGCCTACCACGATCTGTTCCGTCATGCACCGAAGCGTAGGCACTCCGTTTGGGACTCCGGTGCGTCGGTCTTTTGCTGCGGCGCCGTCGTGGCTTGCCGCGCAGTTCCCCGCGCCCCTATGGGGCGCGCCCGAGGCTGAGCCCCTTCGCTTTGGAACGCCGGGATGCGTCGGGCCTTCGGCTGCCGCGCCGTCGTGGCTTGTCGCGCAGTTCCCCGCGCCCCTTCGGGGGCGCGGCCCCTGTCAGGGGGCGTTGTCGGTGGTCTGGGCCAGGCGTTCGACCCAGTAGAGCTGTTTGTGGCCGCGGTTGTCGAGGCTGTCTGCGATCTTTTGGGCCTCTGCTCGGGTCGCGTACCGGCCTACGCGGTAGCGATTGCCGTTGTCGTCCTGTCGAATCACGAGCCAAGGAAGAGTGATCGTGCTGTCGTTCATCGCGCCCCACCGCTCCTTCCCGCCCACGACCGCCCCGGTACCGCTCGCGGCCTGTGCCGTGCCCCGCCCGCTAAGGAAACCGCAATCCGCATATGCCCGAGCGTACGCCTAACCTTTACGCTGCGAATACGGCTTTTCACAAAGAGGTACGCAACCAGCCAAGTCGGAGGGGGCGCACGGCACCGAACGCGCCGGGCGCGAACGTCGATGCATCCGGTCACGGGCATGCCGCGCACGCCCGCGGCGACCTGCGAAGACGGCCAGATTCGAACGGCGGGCGAGGGTGCGGGAGTTGAGGCTCTGCCGGAGGTAACTGCGGTGAAGGTGTGCGCTACTTCACGAACAAGTGCGCTACTTCACCGGGAGGTGGTATGCGACCCGGTAGCGGTCCGCCGGAATCACCACGTCCGCCGTCTCCACCGGACGCCCGGACGCGTAGTAGGTGCGCTGGATGACCACGACCACATGACCGGGGACGCCACCCAGCGTCAGCAACTCCTCCGCGAGGCCGGGGCGGGCGCCCACCTCCTCGGTGACGTTGTCCACGACGACGTCGATGGCCGCCATGCGCTCGACGACACCCATGCCGCCGAGCGGGCCCTCCTCGGGCAGCATCACGGGCGTACGGCCGGTGACGGCGAGCGGCTCCCAGGAGGTGGAGAGCATCATCGCCTCACCGGCGTCCCGGAAGAGGTACTTGGTGCACATGACGCGGTCGCCGGCCCGGATGCCGAGCCGCTCGGCGACGGCGACGCTGGCCTCGGCCTGCTCGCTGCTGGACTCCCAGGTGCCGCGCGTCTCACCGTCGGCCTGCTCCTGGCGGAAGGGCGTGGCACCGCTCGGCGGGCGGAAGCCGGAGCGGGAGATCCGGCGGGGCACGGGGCGCTCACGGACGTACGTCCCGGAGCCGGAGCGGCCCTCGACCAGCCCCTCGGCCATCAGCACCTTGCGGGCCTCCAGCGCGACGGTGTCCGAGACGCCGTACTCCTCGCGGATGCGGGCCTGGGAGGGGAGGCGGGTGTGCGGTGGCAGCGAACCGTCGACGATCTTCTTGCGGAGATCACCCGCGACGCGCAGGTACGCCGGCTGCTCACCGAAAGTCACTGGCCGCTCCCATCAGCTTGTACAGACAGCAACAGCGTGGCAACCGTGGGTTGTCCCGTGCAAGCAAAGGCCAGAGAATCACTCGATGTGATGACTTGTGCCTGCGGAGGGCTTTACGCAGGCACTTTCTCCCCGCTATAGCCGCGTTCACACCTGCGCTCACACGGCCAGGCCGTCCCCGCTCCCGCTGTCGTCGCCGCTGTCGAAGTCGCCCTCGTAGGCCGGCACCGTGGTGTCCAGGCCCAGAGCCTTGCGCGCGGTGACGGTCGTGGGGCCGTCGACGTATTCGTACCCGTTCTCGTAGTGCGTGAAGTACGTGTCCGCGTCCTTCGCCGCGGCCGCCCGCGACCACTCCTTGCGGGCGGCCTCCATCTCCTCGACCAGATCGGCGACCGGCTCCTTGGCATCGCTCGGCCAACTGTGGCCGCGCAGTGCCTCGATCTGCTCGCCGAGCGCGGCGTGGACGTCCCTGGCCCAGTCCTGGTTGGCCGTCAGGTCGTCCTCGGGGTATTCCTCGGGCTCCTCGTAGAGGACCGTGTCGATGGCGTTGGTCGCGGCGAGGAAGGCCACCTGGTCCTCGTCGAGCGTCGTGGTGTCGGTACGCAGCGAGCCGGTCAGGCTGCCGTCGTCGGCCGTGCTGCCGAACATGCAGGTGATCTCGCGGTCGCCGACGCGCCAGCTCTGCCGGGACGGGACCAGGTAGTAGACGTCCACGTCGTCCGGCACGGCCCAGGGGTCCATGGCGTAGCCGTCCGCGAGGGTGTAGCACTTGTCGTCCGCGGTCCGTTCGAGCCCGTCGTCGCCCGGGAAGGAGCCGCCCGGCAGCCTGACCACGGCGAACACCTCGGCGTCGTGCTCGCCGGAGCAGGGCACCTCGTCGACGTCGTAGGCGTCGCCCTCAAGGTCGCCGGTCGGTGTGTCGAAGCAGTCGCCCTTGGCGAGCGCGTAGGCGGTGCCCTCACCGCTCGCGGCGCCCTTGAAGCCGTCCCAGAAGTCGGAGACGGACCCCGTGGACAGCGTCAGCGCCCACAGCGCGAGTCCGACCGAGGAGAGCACGGAACCGGCCACCGCCATCCCCTTGCCGCGCTCACCCCGCTTCTTGATCTGCGCCAGCGCGATCAGCCCCAGCACCAGCCCGACGGCCGGCACGAAGCAGAGGATGCCGAGGACGAGGGAGCTGATGGCGACGCCGTTGACGGAGACGGGACGGCCGTAGGGGCCGTAGAAGCCATAGGCCTGGTACGGGTGCGCGTACGGCGACGGCGCCGGGTACTGGCCCTGCCCGTACGGCCCTTGGGGCTGCTCCGGGCCGGGAGGCGGAGGTATGGACACGAGTACCGTGCTCCTGGTTCGGGCGGCGGTGCCGGGGTGTGGGAACGGGCGTACGACTGGGCGAATGGTAAGCGGCGCCGTGGCGCTCGGCGTACCAAGGGCGGCACACACGGCTCGTCCTCGCGGCCGGCCGGGTCGGGGACCCGGAGCCGTGCCGCGAGGACGAGGGGGACTACTGGTGTCGGGTTAGAACTGCAGCGCCCAGGCGTCGATGCGTCCGGTGTCGTAGTTGGCGTTGTCGCTGACGCGCAGCTTCCACGTGCCGTTGGCGGTCTCCGAGGAGGCGTTCACCGAGTACGTGGTGTTGATGTTGTCCGAACTGCCGCCCGTGCCGTACGACTTCAGTGTGTACGCGGTGCCGTCGGGGGCGATCAGCTGGACCTGGAGGTCGCCGATGTACGTGTGGACGATGTGGACCTCGACGGACAGGGACGACGGCGCGTTGCCGCTGACGCCGGTGACCGTCACCGGGGACTCGACCGTGGAGTTGTCGCTGATCGTGTAGTCACCGGTGTTCTCGAAGCGCGGGCCGGGCGGGGTGGTCGTGCCGCCGCCGACGTAGAGGAGCCGGTTGGGTGAGCCGGTGCCGGGGCTGGTGACGACGCCGGTCGTGGCGGCGGACGTCAGGGCCGAGGCGACCTGGGACGGGGTGGCCGAGGGGTTGTCGGCGAGGTGGAGCGCGGCCGCGCCCGCCACGTGCGGGCTCGCCATCGACGTACCGGAGATGGTGTTGGTCGCCGAGTCGCCGGAGTTCCAGGCCGAGGTGATGGACGAGCCCGGGGCGAACAGGTCGAGCACCGAGCCGTAGTTGGAGTAGCTCGCCTTGGCGTCCGAGCTCGTGGTCGCGCCGACCGTGATGGCCTCGGTGACGCGGGCGGGGGACTTGGTGGAGGCGTTCGTCGACTCGTTGCCGGCCGCCACGGCGAAGGTGATGCCGGAGGCGATGGCGTTGCGTACGGCCGTGTCGAGGGCGGAGTCGGCGCCGCCGCCGAGGGACATGTTGGCGACGGCCGGCTTGACGGCGTTCTGGGCGACCCAGTCGATGCCGGCGACGACCTGGGCGGTGGTGCCCTGACCGGAGTTGTTCAGCACGCGGACGCCGACGACCTTCGCCTTCTTGGCGACGCCGTACGACGACCCGGCGACCGTGCCCGCCACGTGCGTGCCGTGGCCGTGGCCGTCCTGGGCGGTGTTGTCGTTGTCGATGGCGTCGTAGCCGTAGGAGGCACGGCCGCCGAAGTCGCTGTGGGTGATGCGGACGCCGGTGTCGATGACGTACGCCGTCACGCCCTGCCCGGCCGAGTCCGGGTAGGTGTAGGAGCTGTTGAGCGGCAGGTTCTTCTGGTCGATGCGGTCCAGGCCCCAGGAGGGCGGGTTGGTCTGGGTCGCGGCGATGCCGAACGTGCGGTTCTGGACGACGGAGGCGACGGCCGGGTCGGCGGCGAGCCGCTTGGCCTCGGCCTCGGAGGCCTCGATCGCGTAGCCGTTGAGGGCCTTCTTGTAGGTCCGCTCGACGTCGGCGCCGTACTTCTCGACGAGGGCGCGTCCGGCCTGTGAGCCCGAACGGGCGTGATCGGCCTTGAGGTTCACGATGTAGCTGCCGGCGACGGCGTTGGCGGCGCCCGCGTACTGGATGCGGCCCTCGGGGGCGGCCGCGGCGGGGAGGGCGGAGACGAGGCTCGCGGTGAGGGCCGCGGTGGCCGCCACGCTCAGCGCGGCCAGTCTTCGCCGGGTGTCTCTTCGGGAATTACGCATCACTGCCATCTGAGGGGTCCTCCTCGATCGGTGGTGCGCTCGTGGGGGTGACGCGAAGTGGACAGGGGCATGTCAATTTCCTGTGCCACTCCTGTGTGTCAGCCGAAAGATTGAGGCCTCCACAGGAATTGCACAAGGGTCGTGCACGGCGAACTCCGCCCCGCAGGCCCCGACTCGTCACTGTCCGTGATCTTTCGACATGCAGGTCGTGCGTGTCTGCGCAAGCCTGGGAGGCGTTCCGCCAGGACGACGTGTCCTGGCGGCCACCCCCAGGAAGGACGTGCAACATGCGCTACGCAGCTGCCCTTTTCATCGCCGCCATACTCGCGGCCGTCGCCGCTCCCGCCGCCTCGGCCGCCACCGCC
>NZ_JAKEIP010000188.1 GCF_021474425.1 Streptomyces muensis
CACGAACCCGGCTGTGCCCGACTAGCCCATGCTCTTCGCGCCGTCCAAGGCCGCGTGGAGTTGGCTGAGCGCGAGGTGGGCGGCGGCGGGCAGGTCGTCGAGGGCGGTGATCTGGCCGGCGACGCGGCGCAGGTCGGCTGCGTTGCGGCGGGCCGACGCGGCGGCGGTGCGGTCGGCGGCGCGGCGTGAGCGGGTGGCCTGGACGCGCTGTTCGCCGGTGCTTCCCTCGGGACCGGGCCGGCCCCGCAGGTAGCGGCGTTCGGCGGCCTGGCGGCTGGCGACGCCGAGAGGGTGGGCGAGGTCGGCCCAGCTGGCGCCTGCCTGGCGGGCGGATTCGATCAGACCGGTTTCCCAGCCGGCGAGCTGTTCGCGCACCTGCCGCAGCAGGAGCAGAGAGGCCAGGGCCTGCTCGGGGCCGGGGGCGGAGCCGGGCGCGACAGAGGCATCGGGGCCCACGTGCTGAGCGGCACGCAGGGCGTCGTCTATCGCTCGCAGGGCCGCCGCCGCGGCGAGGAACGAAGCCGGGCTGCGGGGGTCGGAACCGCTGGGGACCGGTTGGTCGGCTGCTGTCACCGTCGCCTCCTCACGTCGTCATCGTTTGGACGACATCGCGCGTTTGTCATCCAATGGATGACATGCTACAACGGTTTCAGTGAGGCGCATTGGCAGCAACTGCCCGAACCTGCTGGAGGTGTTTCGCGATGTTGATGCGCACTGACCCCTTCCGTGAGCTCGACCGGCTGGCTCAGCAGATGATGAGCCCGGGCACCTGGTCGCGGCCGGCCGCGATGGCGATGGACGCCTACCGCGAGGGCGACGAGTACGTGGTGGCCTTCGACCTCCCTGGCGTCACCCCGGAGGCCATCGACATCGACGTCGAACGGAACATGCTGACCGTCAAGGCCGAGCGACGGCCCGTGACGAAGGCCGACAACGTGCAGATGGAGCTCTCGGAGCGTCCGCTGGGTGTCTTCTCCCGCCAGATCGTGCTGGCCGACACGCTGGACACCGAGCACATCAAGGCCGACTACGACGCCGGGGTGCTCACCCTGCGCATCCCGATCGCCGAGCGCGCCAAGCCCCGCAAGATCGCCATCGGCGGGGGGTCGGACCGCAAGGAGATCTCCGGCTGAGCCGGGCGACGCGGGCCGAACAGCGGCGGAGGACGGGCACCTGATCTCCCCCTCTCCCGTCCTCCGCGCCCTCGGGTCGAAGAAGGGTGGCGGCCGAAGTGACACTGCGACGGGAAGCGTTCCTCGATCGGGTGAAGGAGCGCGGTGAGTACGGCAGCCTCCAGGAGGCGGAGCGGGCGGCCCGCGTCGTGCTCGCCCTGCTGGGCGCACACCTGGTCGGTGAGGTGCGTGCCCAGTTGGCGACGCGACTGCCGGAGGGCTTCGCCCTGATCCTCCTCACCCCGCTGCAGAGCGCCGAACCCCTCCCGCCGGAGCGGTTCGTGCGGGCGACGGCGGCCTGGATCGAGGGGGCGACCGACCAGACCGCGGCCTGGGACGTCAGCGCCGTCCTCAGCACGGTCGCCGACGCGGCCGAGGACGACCTGCTCAGTCAGATCCTGCTCCAGCTCCCGGCGGGCTACGACCTCCTCTTCGGCCGCCCCCAGCCCGCCTGACCGCACACACATCCGGTGTCCGCACACCGGCACCACGACCTTGGCGACAGAAAGGCAACCACCACCGATGTCCGACCGGCGTACACCCATCCGGCACCAGCCCGCCATGACATACGAGCAGATGCTGGAGAAGGTCCGCTACGAAGGCGCCTACCCCACGCGGGAACGGGCCGAGGAAGCCGTCCGCCTGATCCTCGCGGGACTCGGACGCCAACTGACGGGCGACGAGCGCGTCGAACTGGCCGCCCGTCTGCCCCTCGAAGCCGCACGGCTCCTCACCGAACAGATCCCCGACACCCAGCCCCTGACCGGCTGGGCCTTCGTCAAGGACCTCGCGGCCCGTACCGGCGCCACCCCGGCCACCACCCGCTGGGACACCGGCTCCGTCCTGTGCGCCGTCGCGGCCATCGCCGGCCCCGACCTCCTCACCCGCATCCTGCGCCGACTCCCCTCCGGCTACGCGCTGTTGTTCGGCCGCGCCGAACTCACCCGGGCCGCATAGCCAGCCCGGATCCTCCCGGCCCGGGGCACGGACCCACAGCCCGAAGCTCGTGCCCCGGGCGGAGGCGTGCGCGGCCCGTTGTCAGTGCTGTCTGCGATGGTGTGAGGACGGGAGATCGACGGGCTGGTGGGGGCACGGATGACGGGTAGGGACGCCGGCGGCTGGGCCGGCATGGACTATCGGGGCTGGCAGGACCACGAGGACGTGAGGCGGCGGCTCGATGCGGGAGCCGATCCGGAGAGGTGGGGCGGCGGGAGCTCGCGGCCCCTGCACCGGGCGGCGGTGTTCGGCTCGCCCGAGGTCGTCGCGGAGCTGGCGCGGCGCGTGGCGGACGTGGACGCCCTGGAGAACGGCACCACCGCACTGTGGGAGGCGGTGGTGGCGCGCCGTTCTGAGAACGCGCGAGCACTGGCCGCCGCCGGAGCCGACCCGGGATGGATCGGGTACGGCGGCTGGACGCCGGGGCGGCTGAGCCTCGCCGGGCCGGAGCCCGGTCTGTTCACCGGGCTGCACGAGGCTCAGCCAGGTCTGACGGAGGCGGAGCGCGCGGTGGCGGAGGAAGGCCGCAGGCTCAGAGCGGCCCTCGGGGACCTCTACTACGACGGGACGGGGCTGGCCTGCGTGGCCGGGATCGACGCCGAGGAGGCGATACGCCGTCTGGAGGCGACACCGGCCGACGCCGAGCTGATGACCGATCTGCTGGCGGCCCCGTACGACCACGACCCGGACGAGAGCCTGCGCCTCGTCGGCGTGACGACCGTGCCGGGCGGCTGCGTCGTCACCCAGCCGTGGGGATACGGCCCTTCAATGCCCGGCGTACACACCCGCCTCTCCGCAGGCACCGTCTCCTACGGCCTGTACGCCAACCCCAAGAGCGGCAACCAGGGCAGCATCCACCGCGACGGCGTCTGCGAGGGCTGGGACCTCCACCCGGGCGGCGGCCCGAACCCGGAGGACGGCCCGGCGGACGTCCTGTTCTCGTACGTCCACTGCTACCAGGCGGTGGCCTACTCGCTCGCGTACGCCGGTCTGCGCCCGACCGACACCCGAGCGATCCTCGGCCCACCGGACCACTGGGTCGAACTGCCGGACCGCGATTACTGGGCGACCTGAAGGACTACGCTGACCAGGCCCTCGCGAAGCCCCGGAGCCACCCATGAACCACGCCCAACTGACCGCCCTCGGCCGAGCCCTCCGGCTCGTGGGCGAGCACGGCGAGTCCCTCACCGCCGACACCCCGGACGCCAGGCTGCACGAGATCAAGGCGGATCTGCGTCGCGCTCTCGACCTGCTCGACGAGAGCGTCACCGGCGCCGCCCCGGCGACCCGCTGCCCGGAGCACCCGAACGGCCCGGTCGACACCGCCGCCCCCGACCTCTGCCTGCTCTGCGAGACCCGTCGCCGCTCGGCCCGCCGCGCCGAGTTCAACGGCTCCGGCCCGGCCGTGCCCTACGCCCCCGAGCACCCGGTCCCCTCCCGCTACGGCGTCCGCGGCGACCGCCCGCAGCCCCAGCAGCGCTGGCTGCCGGAGCTGTGGAACGGACAGGAGTGGCAGCTGTGCGGCACCCCGCGCCGCGACCGGCGCGAGGCCGAGCTCTACCTCGCCGCCGCGCGCCGCGGCCCGCGCCCGGCGATGGCGTACCGGCTGGTGCACGAGTTCACGGACTACGAGGTGCTGCGCGTCTGGGGCACCCCGGTGAAGGTCGACATCGAGCCGCTGGGCAACCTGTAGTTCGGCAACCTTTGGTTCGGAATGCCGTGGTCACTGCTTGGCCGCCCCCGCCGGTTCCGCCGAGCCCTCCGACCTCACCGGCTCCCCGTCAGCGGCGGCGGCCCCCTGCCGGGGGATGAACGACGCCACCACGAAGGCCAGCAGCGCCGCCCCCGCACCCACCGCCAGGACCACCTTGAAGCCGTTCTCGGACGGCAGCGCGTAACCGCCGAGGTTCGTCGTCATCTGGGCGAGGATCACACCCGCGACCGCACTCGCACTGGACGTACCGAGCGAGCGCATCAACGTGTTGAGGCTGTTCGCGGCGGCCGTCTCCGACGCCGGTACGGCGCTCATGATGAGGGCCGGCATCGAGCCGTAGCCGAAGCCGACGCCCGCGCCGATGACGCAGGCCACCAGGACGAAGTGCCAGACCTCGGACATCAGGACGATGTTGAGGCTGTATCCGGCGGCCACGATCAGGACGCCGATCATGAGCGTGACCTTCGGGCCCTTGGCCCGGGAGATCGCGGCCGACACCGGGGCCGTCGCCATCATCACCAGGCCGGACGGCGCCATGCACAGGCCCGCGACCAGCATCGACTTGCCGAGGCCGTAGCCGGTCTCCGCGGGGAGCTGGAGGAGCTGCGGGATGACCAGGCTCATCGCGAACATCGCGAAGCCCACGGCGATCGAGGCCAGGTTGGTGACCAGCACCTGGCGGCGGGCCGTCGTCCGCAGGTCGACCAGCGGCTGCCCGGTCCGCAGCTCCCACCAGCCCCACGCCAGCAGGATCACCACGGCCGCCGCGAACAGCCCCAGCGTCGTACCGCTGCCCCAGCCCCAGTCGGCACCCTTGGAGACGCCCAGCAGCAGACACACCAGCCCGGCCGCCAGGCCCACACCGCCGACCAGGTCGAACCGCCCGCCGGAGCGCACCTTCGACTCGGGCACGAACAGCAGCACGCACACCAGCGCCACGACACCCATGCCGGCCGACGTCCAGAACAGGACGTGCCAGTTGAAGTAGTCCGCGATCAGCGCGGCGGCGGGCAGACCGAGCGCGCCGCCGATGCCGAGGGAGGCGCTCATCAGGGCGGTGGCGGAGCCGAGGCGTTCGGCGGGGAGTTCGTCCCGCATGATGCTGATGCCGAGGGGGATGACGCCGGAGGCCAGACCCTGGAGCACCCGTCCGACGATCATCGGCACCAGCGAGTCGCTCAGCGCGCACACCACCGAGCCGCCCACCAGCAGCACGATGCTGACCAGCAGCATCCGCCGCTTGCCGTACATGTCGCCGAGCCGCCCCATCACCGGCGTGGCGACGGCGGCCGCGAGCAGCGTCGCCGTGACCGCCCAGGCCGCGTCCGACGCGGGCGCGTCGAGCAGACGCGGCAGCTCCGGGACGATCGGGATGACCAGGGTCTGCATCAGCGACACGACGATCCCGGCGAAGGCCAGCACCGCCACCACGGCATTCGTTCTCGGCGATGGGGGGTGGGACATGCGGGGCCTCCGTCGGCGTACGGGCGTGAATGCACGCGCAGGGCACGCGTGATTGACCGAGGCAACCTTAAGTCAGTTGATTGACTTACTCAAGCGAGGCAGGTCACCCCCACGAGGAGGGTGACCGGACCTACGTCAGCTCAGGGTCTTCAGCGACGCCGCGTCATACGCCGCCAGCTCACCGAAGCGCCCGTCCAGCACCTTCGCCGCCCACTCCGGGTCCTGGAGCAGCGCGCGGCCGACGGCGACGAAGTCGAACTCCTCGGCCTCCAGCCGGTCCAGCAGATCGTCGATGCCCTTGACCTCGGAGCCCTTGCCGACGAACGCGCCCAGGAACTCCCCGTCCAGGCCGACCGAGCCGACGGTGATGGTGGGCTTGCCGGTCAGCTTCTTCGTCCAGCCGGCCAGGTTGAGGTCGGAGCCGTCGAACTCCGGGAGCCAGTAGCGGCGGGTGGAGGCGTGGAAGGCGTCGACGCCGGCCGCGGCGAGCGGGGCGAGGATGGCCTCCAGCTCCTCGGGGGTCTCGGCGAGACGGGCCTGGTAGGCCTCCTGCTTCCACTGCGAGTAGCGGAAGATGACGGGGAACTCCGCGGAGACCCTCTCGCGTACGGCGGCCACGATCTCCGCCGCGAACTTCGTACGGGCGACGGGGTCACCGCCGTACGCGTCCGTGCGACGGTTGGTCCCCTCCCACAGGAACTGGTCGACGAGGTAGCCGTGGGCGCCGTGGATCTCCACGCCGTCGAAGCCGATGCGCTCCGCGTCCGCGGCGGCCTGGGCGAAGGCGTCGATGACGTCGTCGAGGTCGCTCTGGGTCATCGCCTTGCCGGTGGCTTCGTCGGCGCCGATCCGCAGCCCGGAGGGACCGACGGCGGGCGCCTCGGCGTACGGCGGCTGCCCCTGCTCGCGCACCATGCCGATGTGCCACAACTGCGGCACGATCGTCCCGCCCGCCGCGTGCACCGCGTCGGCGACCTTCGCCCAGCCCGCCAGCTGCTCCTCCCCGTGGAACCGCGGCACCCGGTCGCTCTGCCCGGCCGAGTCGTGGCCGACGTAGGTCCCCTCGGTGACGATCAGCCCGACACCGGCCGCGGCCCGCCGCGCGTAGTACGACAGCACGTCCTCACCGGGAACGCCGCCCGGGGAGAACATGCGCGTCATCGGCGCCATCACGATGCGGTTCGGGACGGTCAGGCCGTTGATCACGGTCGGCCGGGACAGGATCTGGGCCGCGCGGGAGGCGGCGGGCTGGGTGAGGGTCACAGGGAGGGCTCCTTGAAGGCGGGCTGGCTATATCGGACCGGATGGTATGTGCGTACGCATTGTTGCACCTCCTTAAGCAACGGGGAATGTGAGTCTGGGCATTCCCGGTCGGACAGGCGGACCCTCAGCGGCCCCGGGCGTTCCACACCAGCGGGGCCTGACGGATCCAGGCGCCCTGCTCCACGGCGTCGATCAGGAAGCCGGCGAAGTCGGCGCGGCTGATCCGCGCGGCCGGCTTACCGGTCCCGCGTTCGGCGGCCTTCACCTCGCCGCCGGCCGGTTTGTCGCTGAGGGCGACGGCACGGACCAGGGTCCAGTCGGCGTGCGAGGCGCGCACGGCCCGGTCGACTCCGTCGTGGTCGGCGAAACCGGCCTTGATGTTGGACGCCTTGATGAACGCCTTCGCCACCGGGTTGAGGTGGGCCCAGTCGTCGCCCGCGCCCTGCGTGGAGGCCAGGACGATCCGGTGGATGCCCTGCTCGTCCATCACGGTCAGGGTGTCGCGGGCGGCGGTCGTCATGAAGGCGGGCGGGCTGACGGGCCTGGCCCAGGGGTTGTCCGAGGCGCGGGCGTTGCTGAGCACGCTGATCACGGCCTCGGTGCTGCGGGCGGCCCTGCGGAGATCGTCGATGTTCGCGGGCGTGCCCTGGACGAGTTCGACGCCGGCCAGGGCCTGGACCGCGTCGGGGTCGCGCACTAGGGCGCGGACGCGATGGCCGCGGGCGGCGGCCTCGCGGAGTACGTGGATTCCGGTGCGGCCGCTGCCGCCGAGGACGAGCAGGTCAGTCATGGGGATCACCGAGCGAGAAGGAGTCGATGTGCAGCAGGTACGACATGGTGATGACGCCTTTCAACGAGACGGAGGGATGGGCGAGAGGTCAGGAGCGGGCGGGCACGGCACAGCCGTCGGGGTCCCAGATCTCTACCTTCACAGCCCTGACCTGCGATTCCTCTCATTAGTTCGTAACGCCATAATGAGCCAGTATGGAAGGCGGTACAAAAGGCACATCGGTGTGCGCGACAGAGAGGAATGGGCGCCATGCAGGACAGCGCAGGAATGGAGATGGCGGCCGCGGCGGGGCCGTGCGCGAGCATCCCCGCCGACCACATGGCCTTCATCCGGCAGGTCCTCGACCGGGTCGGCGACAAGTGGAGCATGCTGATCATCGCCGTCCTCCAGGACGGCCCCCTGCGCTACACCGACCTGCAACGCCAGATCCCCGGCATCTCCCAGCGCATGCTCACCCACACTCTGCGCCAACTCCAGGACGACGGCCTCATCACCCGCACCGCCTACGCCGAGGTACCACCACGCGTGGAATACGCCCTTGCCCCCCTCGGCCGCGGCCTGCACGAGATCGTCATGCAACTGATCGCCTGGGCCACCACCCACCACGACGAGATCCGAACCAACCGCACCCAGGCAGGCGCCCCTTAAGGGGCGCGGGGCTGTATCGATATGCGGCTCCGCCGCGCGGGCGCGACCAGCCACGACTACCCGCAGCCGCCGAAGGCGGCCTTTAAGGGGCGCGGGGAACTGCGCGACCAGTCCCCACCGGCCCGCACCCGCCAAAACACCGAGGGCGGCACCCCCTGTCGCAACAGGAAGTACCGCCCTCGGCAAGGACGTTGATCAACCGGAGGTCAATGCCCCCGAGGCCGATCAGAAGTCCATGTCACCGCCCGGCATACCGCCACCGGCAGGCGCAGCGGCCTTCTCCGGCTTGTCGGCGATAACAGCCTCGGTCGTCAGGAACAGCGCAGCGATCGACGCGGCGTTCTGCAGCGCGGACCGCGTCACCTTCGCCGGGTCGATGATGCCCTCGGCGACCAGGTCGACGTACTCACCGGTCGCGGCGTTCAGGCCGTGACCCGGGGTGAGGTTGCGGACCTTCTCCACCACGACGCCGCCCTCAAGACCGGCGTTCACGGCGATCTGCTTCAGCGGAGCCTCAAGCGCGAGCTTGACCGCGGCAGCACCGGTCGCCTCGTCACCCTCCAGCTCCAGCTTCTCGAACACACCGGAGGCCTGCAGCAGGGCCACGCCACCACCGGCGACGATGCCCTCCTCGACGGCCGCCTTGGCGTTGCGCACGGCGTCCTCGATGCGGTGCTTGCGCTCCTTGAGCTCGACCTCGGTCGCGGCACCGGCCTTGATGACGGCGACGCCACCGGCGAGCTTCGCCAGGCGCTCCTGCAGCTTCTCGCGGTCGTAGTCCGAGTCGCTGTTCTCGATCTCGGCACGGATCTGGTTCACACGACCCGCGACCTGCTCCGAGGAGCCGGCACCGTCGACGATGGTGGTCTCGTCCTTGGTGATGACGACCTTGCGGGCCTTGCCCAGGAGGTCCAGGGAGGTGTTCTCCAGCTTGAGACCGACCTCCTCGGAGATGACCTCGCCACCGGTGAGGATGGCGATGTCGTTCAGCATCGCCTTGCGACGGTCACCGAAGCCCGGGGCCTTGACGGCGACGGACTTGAAGGTGCCGCGGATCTTGTTGACGACCAGGGTCGACAGGGCCTCGCCCTCGACGTCCTCGGCGATGATCAGCAGCGGCTTGCCCGACTGCATGACCTTCTCCAGCAGCGGGAGCAGGTCCTTGACCGCGGAGATCTTGGAGTTGGCGATCAGGATGTACGGGTCGTCGAGGACGGCCTCCATACGCTCCATGTCGGTGGCGAAGTACGCCGAGATGTAGCCCTTGTCGAAGCGCATACCCTCGGTGAGCTCCAGCTCCAGACCGAAGGTCTGGGACTCCTCGACGGTGATGACGCCTTCCTTGCCGACCTTGTCCATCGCCTCGGCGATGAGCTCGCCGATCTGGGTGTCGGCGGCGGAGATGGAGGCCGTGGAAGCGATCTGCTCCTTGGTCTCGACGTCCTTCGCCTGCTCCAGCAGGGCGGCGGAGACGGCCTCGACGGCACGCTCGATACCGCGCTTGAGGGCCATCGGGTTGGCGCCGGCGGCTACGTTGCGCAGGCCTTCCTTGACCAGGGCCTGGGCGAGAACGGTCGCGGTGGTCGTACCGTCACCGGCGACGTCGTCCGTCTTCTTGGCGACTTCCTTGACCAGCTCGGCGCCGATCTTCTCGTACGGGTCCTCGAGCTCGATCTCCTTGGCGATGGAGACACCATCGTTGGTGATCGTGGGGGCGCCCCACTTCTTCTCGAGGACGACGTTGCGACCCTTGGGGCCGAGCGTCACCTTGACGGCGTCCGCGAGCTGGTTCATGCCGCGCTCGAGGCCGCGCCGCGCCTCCTCGTCGAACGCGATGATCTTGGCCATGTGAAGTGGTCCCTCCAGGACTGGGGGTGATTCCTTCGGACCGCGCCCGCGCCCGCGACGGACGGCTCGCCAGCCTCGTGGTTCCTTGCCCCACTTGGCCTGCGGGCCTCACCGACCCGGTCCTTCTTTGTCACTCTCACCTTCAGAGTGCTAACGCCAATGATTAGCACTCGACCCATGCGAGTGCAAGCGGCTCTCGGGGATCGAACCCCCCGGAGTGCGGGCATGACGAAGGGCCCGCACCCCGGGAGGTGCGGGCCCTTCGAAGAAGAACGTCGCTGCTGTTAAGTCGACGCGTGCTTCAGCCGGTCGCCAGACGGACCATGTCCGCCTGCGGCCCCTTCTGACCCTGCGAGATCTCGAAATCGACCCGCTGGCCCTCTTCCAGGGTGCGGTACCCGTCCATCTGGATCGCGCTGTAGTGGACGAAAACATCCGCACCACCGTCGACCGCGATGAAGCCGTACCCCTTCTCCGCGTTGAACCACTTGACGGTGCCCTGAGCCATGCCTAACTCCCCTATTACTGGCCCTTGCACAGATCCACACTTCGCGGATCCGGGTCAGACCTCACCCCCCATCGGTCGGGGGCGTGCGCCGGAACGCGTCGACCGCGGCTGAATGTATCTGCCCAACTGCCGTCTGCAACAGGTCAATCGGACGAGAAATCCGGGCACGACCGGTCGGGAATGTGGGGACAATTCCGCTGACTTCAGGTCAAGTCGGACCCGGCAAACAGAACAAAAGCCGCAAAAAACCCGCACACTTTGGCTACTTCTTGTCGGGCTCGCGGTGGAAATAAAGGGGTGCCGACCCTTGGATCGGCGACGCGTTCCCCAACTGTACCTCGCTCAACCACACAGAATTGCCCCCTCCGCTTCTCTCACGGAGGGGGCAATTCGATGAACTCTCGGTGACCGGTGTTACCGAAGGTAATGATCGGTCATTCGGTCAGCCCGGTCAGCCGCCGGCGACGGCCGGAATGATGGAGACACCGGCACCGTCGGGGGTGGCCGTCTCCAGCCCCTGCTCGAAACGCACGTCGTCGTCATTGACGTAGACATTCACGAACCGACGCAGCTTGCCCTGATCGTCCAGCACCCGGGCGGCGATCCCGGTGTGGTTCTTCTCCAGGTCGCTGATGACCTCAGCGAGGGTGGCGCCTTCGGCGGCGACCTCGGCCTGCCCGCCGGTGTAGGTACGCAGGATGGTGGGGATGCGGACGGTGACGCTCACTTTGTGACCTCCGGTCAGGTAGTCGCCTTTAAGGGGCGCGGGGAACTGCGCGACCAGCCCCCACCGGCCCGCAGACGAACAATGGAACTAGACGAGGCCGGCCTCGCGGAACGAATCCAGGTTGGGACGAATGGTCGCAGTAAGCCCCGTACCGGCCACCGCATCCAGCGTCTTCAGACCATCACCGGTGTTGAGCACGACCGTGGTCAGCGCCGGATCGAGCAACCCGTCCTCGATCAGCTTCCGCGTCACCCCCACGGTCACCCCACCCGCGGTCTCCGCGAAGATGCCCTCGGTCCGCGCAAGCACCTTGATCGCGTCGACGACCTGCTCATCCGTCACGTCCTCCACCGCACCCCCGGTACGACGGGCGATGTCCAGCACATACGGACCGTCCGCCGGGTTGCCGATCGCCAGCGACTTGGCGATGGTGTTCGGCTTCTGCGGCCGTACGACGTCGTGCCCCGCCTTGAAGGCCACCGACACCGGCGAGCACCCCTCGGCCTGCGCACCGAAGATCTTGTACGGCTTGTCCTCGACGAGCCCGAGCTTGATCAGCTCCTGAAGCCCCTTGTCGATCTTCGTGAGCTGCGAGCCGGAGGCGATCGGCACGACCAGCTGGTCCGGGATCTGCCAGCCGAGCTGCTCGCAGATCTCGTACGCCAGCGTCTTGGAGCCCTCGGCGTAGTACGGCCGCAGGTTGACGTTGACGAAGCCCCAGCCCTCGCCGGCCGGGTCGCCGATCAGCTCGGAGCAGAAACGGTTCACGTCGTCGTAGTTGCCCTCGATGCCGACGAGCTCGCCGCCGTAGACCGCGGCCATGACGACCTTGCCCTGCTCCAGGTCGTGCGGGATGAACACGCAGGAGCGGAAACCGGCGCGGGCGGCCGCGGCACCCACCGCGCCGGCGAGGTTGCCGGTGGAGGAGCAGGAGAGGGTGGTGAAGCCGAAGGCGCGGGCGGCCTCCAGGGCCTGGGCGACGACGCGGTCCTTGAAGGAGTGCGTCGGGTTGCCGGAGTCGTCCTTGATGAACAGCTTGCCCTCGTCGACACCCAGCTCACGCGCGAGGTTGTCGGCCTTGACGAGCTGGGTCCAGCCGGGGTTGATGTTCGGCTTGGTCGCCACGTCGGCCGGGACGGGAAGGAGCGGCGCGTAGCGCCAGATGTTGGCGGGGCCCGCTTCGATCCGCTTGCGGAGCTCCTCGGTGTCGTAGGCCGAGAAGTCGTAGGCGATCTCCAGCGGGCCGAAACACTCCTCGCACGCGAAGACCGGTCCGAGGGGCACCCGGTGACCGCACTCGCGGCAGGACAGCGCCGCGGCGGGGCCGAGGTCTACCGTGGAACCGGTGGTGGAGTCGGTGGTGCTTGCAACAGTCTGCGCAGCCATGTGAGGCGAGGCCCTTTCTCCTCATCTTCCTCACGACGCATCTCGCCGTGAGACGGATTTGGCACCTTCCCTAGCCGGGAGCCTCGCGTGAACGAGACCGGCTGGAGGGTTGCCGGGGCTTCATCGGGCCGTATCCCTCTGCCCCTCTGGATGAGCGGTATGAAGTTGTGGTCGGCGGGCCGGACAGGACATGCGATGGTCACCCGCGTTGTTCAAGACTGTAACCGACAACCAGGACAGTTGAGATAGTCGTCCGAACCGCGAGATGGATCACACGCGAAGGAGCCGCTTACGTGCTGGAAGAAGTCGAGCGCTGGCTGAGCACCCGCTCCTGGTCCGCGAGCGATCGTCCGCTCCACCAGATTCTGGCCGCCAAACAGCGTACGGGCCGGTCGGTCTCCGTCGTCCTGCCCGCGCTCGACGAGGAGGAGACGGTCGGCGACATCGTCGCGGTCATCCGTCACGACCTCATGCGGCAGGTGCCGCTGGTCGACGAGATCGTCGTCGTCGACTCGGGCTCCACCGACCGCACCTCCGAGGTGGCCGCGGCGGCGGGCGCGACCGTGGTGCACCGGGACGCGATCCTGCCGCGCATCCCGGCCGTGCCCGGCAAGGGCGAGGTGCTGTGGCGCTCCCTGCTCGTCACGACCGGGGACATCGTCTGCTTCATCGACGCCGACCTGAAGGACTTCTCCTCCGACTTCGTCTCCGGCATCGTCGGCCCGCTGCTCACCGACCCCGAGATCGACCTGGTCAAGGGCATGTACGACCGTCCCCTCGGCGGCGCAGCCGGGCAGGGCGGCCGGGTCACCGAACTGATGGCCCGCCCGCTGCTGAACATGCACTGGCCCCAGCTGGCCGGCTTCGTGCAGCCGCTCGGCGGCGAGTACGCGGCCCGCCGCTCCCTGCTGGAACAGCTCCCGTTCCCCGTCGGATACGGCGTGGAGCTGGGCATGCTGGTCGACGCCCTGCACCTGGTGGGCCTCGACGCGCTGGCCCAGGTCGACGTGGGCGTCCGCAAGCACCGCCACCAGGACGGCCAGGCCCTGGGCCGGATGTCCGCGGCGATCTACCGCACGGCCCAGCTGCGGCTGGCCCGCGGCCATCTGGTCCGCCCGTCCCTCACCCAGTTCGAGCGGGGCGAGGACGGCTTCGAGCCGCGTACCTACTCCGTGGACACCGAGGAGCGGCCGCCGATGGTGGAGATCGCGGAGTACGCGACGCGGAAGGTCGCGTGAACGACGGACACCGTCCGTATACGGGCCGCGACGATGATGCGCCACTGAGCTGAACCGCACGTTTGAGCGTTTCCGGGCCGGGCTAGGTTGACGCGTATGGCTTCCACTCAAGGTGCTGCCGAGCAGGGTGCTGCCAAGGTGCTGGTCGCGTCGAACCGCGGCCCGGTCTCGTACGAGGTGCAGGACGACGGCTCGCTGCGCTCCAAGCGGGGCGGCGGCGGAGTCGTCTCCGGACTGTCGGCGATCGGGCCGGACGCGGGCGCCCTGTGGGTGTGCTCGGCGCTGTCCGACGGCGACCGCGAGGCGGTGCGGCGCGGGGTCGGCGAGGAGGGCGTGCACATGCTGCCCATCCCGGCCGACGTGCACGCGGACGCGTACAACGGCATCGCGAACTCGGTGTTGTGGTTCGTCCACCACATGCTGTACCAGACCCCGCTGGAGCCGGTCTTCGACGCGGAGTTCCGACGGCAGTGGGCGTCGTACGAGACGTACAACAGGGCGTTCGCGCAGGAACTGGCGCGGCAGGCGGCGCCGGGGGCGGCGGTGCTGGTGCAGGACTACCACCTGTGCCTGGTGCCGGGGATGCTGCGCGAGCTGCGCCCGGACGTCCGGATCGGCCACTTCTCGCATACGCCGTGGGCGCCGGCGGAGTACTTCGCTCTGCTGCCGGACGACATCCGTGCGCAGCTGATCTGGGGCATGCTCGGCGCCGACCGGCTAGGGTTCCTCACCTGGCGGTGGGCCCAGGCGTTCATGGGCTGCGCCGCGGCCACGGACCCCGTGCGGATCTCCGCGCTGTGGCCGAGCGGCGCCCCGAAGTCGATCGAGCACACACCGACCGGGCATCCGCCCGTGCGTACCACCTGGATCGGCGTACACGCTCTGGGCGCCGACGCCGAGTTCCTGCGCGAACGCTCCCACCGGCCGGACGTCGAGGAGCGGATGACGGCGTTGCGGGCCGAGATCGGCACTGATCCCGACGGACGGGCCCGGCGGACGATCGTCCGCGTCGACCGCACCGAACTCTCCAAGAACATCGTGCGCGGTCTGCTGTCCTACCGGCAGCTGCTCGACGACCACCCCGAGTGGCGCGAGCGGGTCGTCCACGTGGCCTTCGCCTACCCGTCCCGGCAGGACCTGGCGGTGTACCGCGACTACACGGCCGAGGTGCAGCGCGTGGCAGAGGAGATCAACTCCGGCTACGGCACCGCGACCTGGACCCCGGTCGTCCTCCACGTCAAGGACGACTTCGCCCGCTCCCTCGCCGCGTACCGGCTGGCCGACGTGGCTCTGGTCAACCCCATCCGCGACGGCATGAACCTCGTCGCCAAGGAGGTCCCGGTCGTCTCCGACGAGGGCTGCGCGCTGGTGCTCTCACGGGAGGCCGGGGCCTTCGAGGAACTGCGCGAGGACGCGATCACCGTGAACCCGTACGACGTGATCGACACGGCACGGGCGCTGCACGAGGCGCTGTCGATGCGGCCGGAGGAGCGGGCGGAGCGGTCGAAGCGGCTTTCGGCGGCAGCGACGGCGCTGCCGCCGGCTCAGTGGTTCCTGGATCAGTTGCGGGCGCTTGACGGTGGGGCGGCGCTTGACGGTTGAGGCGGTGCTTGACGGTTGAGGCGGCCGGCGGCAGCGACGGTCAGCCTTCAGCCTGCCTGACGGGCGATGGCCTGCAGCAGTCGTACGACCCCCTCCGGGCCGTCCACCACCACATCCGCCTTCTCCGACAACTCCGTGACCTCCTCGCTGCCGCTGCACACCAGGAGGCCGGGGGTGCCGTCGGAACGGAGTTCGGCCACGGCCGCGTAGGCCGGGAGGTCGCCGAGGTCGTCGCCGGCGTAGAGGACGGACTCGGCGCCGAGGTCGCGGACGTAGTCGCGGAGGGCCTTGCCCTTGTCCATGCCGGGTGGGCGGAGTTCGAGGACCATGCGTCCCGGTTCGACGACGAGGCCGTTGCGGGTGGCGAGGTCGGTGAGGGGGGCGCGGAGGGTGTCGAAGGTGCCCTGGGGATCGGGTGCGCGGCGGGTGTGCACGGCGATGGCGTGCCCCTTGTCCTCGGTCCAGGTGCCGGTGGTGCCGATGCCGTCGAGGAGAGCCGGGAGTTCGGCGCGGATGGCGGCGATGCCGGGGTGGGGGGCGGGAGCGGTGACCTCGCCGGTGGCGGCGTCCCAGCGTTCGGCGCCGTAGTGGCCGAGGACGACGAGGTGTTCCAGGCCGGGGGTGTCGGCGAAGCCGCCGTAGCGCACCGCGGTTTCGGCCGGGCGACCGGTGATCACCGCTACGGCTGCGACCTTGGGGGCGAGGGCGGTGAGGGCGGGGATCGCGTCGGGGTGAGGTCTTGCCTTCTCGGGGTCGGGGACGATCGGGGCGAGGGTGCCGTCGAAGTCGAGGGCGATGAGCGCCCGCGCGGGGTGACCGAGGATGGCGGCGAGGCCGGCGCGGCCGGGCTCGGTGGTAGGGGTCGGGAGAGCTTCCGTATGACTACCCATACCCCGACCCTATCCCT
>NZ_JAKEIP010000189.1 GCF_021474425.1 Streptomyces muensis
GGGTCGGCGCCGGCGGGGTGGGCGCGGGCTCCGGCTGGGGCACGACGTACCAGCAGCCGGAGCCGAAGTCCGGCCGCGGACGCGGTGGCCTGCTCGCCGCGGTCCTCATCGCCGCGCTGGTCGCGGGCGGTCTGGGCGGCGGCCTCGGCTACACGCTGGCCAAGAACGACGAGAACACCTCCTCGACGACCGTCTCCGCCTCCGACAGCGGCGGCTCGCTCAAGCGCGACCCGGGCACCGTCGCGGGCGTGGCCGCCACGGCGCTGCCGAGCACCGTCACCATCCAGGCCGAGAGCAGCGCGGGCGAGGGCGGGACCGGCACGGGCTTCGTCTTCGACAAGGAAGGCCACATCCTCACCAACAACCACGTGGTGGCCGACGCGGTCGACGGCGGCAAGCTCACGGCGACGTTCCCGAACGGCAAGAAGTACGACGCGGAGGTCGTCGGCCACGCGCAGGGCTACGACGTCGCGGTCATCAAGCTCAAGGACACCCCGGGAAACCTCAAGCCGTTGACGCTCGGCAACTCCGACAAGGTGGCGGTCGGTGACTCGACCATCGCGATCGGCGCCCCCTTCGGCCTCTCCAACACGGTCACCACGGGCATCATCAGCGCCAAGAACCGCCCGGTCGCCTCCAGCGACGGCACCGGGAGCAACGCGTCGTACATGAGCGCCCTACAGACCGACGCCTCGATCAACCCCGGCAACTCCGGCGGCCCGCTGCTGGACGCCCAGGGCAATGTGATCGGCATCAACTCCGCGATCCAGTCCGCGGCCAACGGCCTGGGCGGCACCAGCCAGTCCGGCTCGATCGGCCTCGGCTTCGCCATCCCGATCAACCAGGCCAAGTACGTCGCCGAGCAGCTGATCAAGACCGGCAAGCCGGTCTACGCCAAGATCGGTGCCTCCGTCTCCCTGGAGGACACCACCGACGGCGCCAAGATCACCGAACAGGGCGCCAGCGGCTCGGACGCGGTCGAGGCGGGCGGTCCCGCCGACAAGGCCGGCCTCAAGCCCGGTGACGTCATCACCAAGCTCGACGACAGGGTGATCGACTCCGGCCCCACCCTGATCGGCGAGATCTGGACCCACCAGCCCGGCGACAAGGTCACGATCACCTACGAACGAGACGGCCAGACCCGCACCGTCGACGTCACCCTGGGCTCCCGCACGGGCGACAGCTGACCCGACGGCCCCACGCGCGCGTACGGCTCGGCTCGGCCGACTTCGACAAGAGGGACCCAAGAAGGGACCCAAGAGGGGATCACCATCCCCGCACAGCGGGTGAGGCCGGTAGTCTGTACGCGCTCCGCCCCTGGTGGGCCGGGGCGAGGTGGGTTGCCCGAGCGGCCTAAGGGAACGGTCTTGAAAACCGTCGTGGCGCGAGTCACCGTGGGTTCAAATCCCACACCCACCGCACGATGAGCAGCGAGAACGGCCCTTGACCAGCGGAATCGGTCGGGGGCCGTACCCGTCGGCGCCCGTGGCCGAGCCGCTCACGACTTCTTCTCACGACTTCTTCTCACGACCTCTTCTCACGACCTCTTCGCGGCAGCCCGTTTCGCGGTTCTGCCCCCACCGGTGCGGGTCCCCCCGGAACTCGCAGGCGCGCCCTTCTGCCTGGTCCCGGTCCATGCGGTCGACCACTTGAGCTCGATCTCCAGCTCGATCTCCCCGTCACCGACCTCGACCTCGATCTCGCTGCGAAGATCGGCGGGGATCCGCAGACTCAAGGTCCACGGCTCGAGTTCCAGTTCGGCGTCGCCGCCCTGCCTCAGCGCGGCCGCGAGCGCCGCGAGCTGATCAGCCGCCTCAAGGCGGGACAGCGAGCGCTTCTGCTCAAACTTGAGGTCCGACATGGCCTCTCCGATCCAGCGCGCGAACAGCTGACAGTTCACATTGTGGAACGAGGATCCGAAGGGGACATCTCGGTCCCCTTCGCGGCAGTGCGCAGCAGCCGTAGCTGGCCGATCTCCGCGACGTTCTTCATCAGTTCGGCGTTCGCCCAGCCGATCATGTGGGCGAGGGTGTACTGCGGGTCGTTCGGCCAGGGGAACGGTGCCGTGGCGTCCAGGGCCGTGTCGTCGAGCGAGTCCAGCGCCGCCAGCCAGTCCGTGCGCAGGTCGCGCAGCCAGGTGATGGTCGACTCGCCGTCACCGGGCCAGGTGACGGCGGTGCGCTCGCGGGGCGGGTGGCCGCGCAGATGGTCGGTGGCCACGCTCCACCACCAGCCGATGTGCCAGCTCACCCACGCGATCGTCGGTACGGGGACGGGGTCGGGCTCGGTCTCGGCCCAGTCCGGCACCCAGGTGCCGTCGGCGGTCTGACGCACCGTCCAGCACAGCGGCCCCGGCTCCCACAGGAAGTCCTCGGGCCGCAGCCGCTCCAGGTGGTACTCGAACAATGCCCAGGTCAGGTCGAACTGCCCGCGCAGCAGCTCACGTCGGGAAGCGCTCATCGGCCGAGCCTGGCACAGGGGCTCCCTTCCGGGGCAAGCCGATTTCTCGGCCACGGCCGGTTCTGGAGCGGGGCCGCAAGGCCGGCGGCCGCCCTAGAGCTCGTAGTCCCGTGCCAAGCTCTCCCAGTCCACGCCCCGCAGCGTCTCCTCCGCGTCGCAGCCGTACGGCACGCGCGCGGTGGGCTGGAACCAGACGATCGTCAGGGCCGAGCGGCGCAGGACGGGGTCGTGGTCGCGGTCGAGGGCGGTGGAGTGGAAGGCGCCGACACAGGCCACGGCGGGCAGCACCTCGACCGGGCCGAACGCGCCCGCGTACTGGTCGGGATACTCGCGCCGCGGCGGGACGAGGTGGACCGGCACGGAGGGGTGGGCGCGTGCCGCGGCGCGGACGAGGCCCTTGATCTTCAGGTCGTTGACCGGCTTGCACGGATAGCCCTCCAGCGTCCCGAGCATGCCGAGCATCCCGCCGTACGTCGCGGACAGCCGCAGCTCGGAGAGGTCGAGCGAGCGGCCGGAGGTGAGGATGACGCGGGCGAGCGACATGGTCGGCGCTTGTGGGCGGTGGTGCATCGTGCTCCCGTGCATGTTCAAGCCCCGGTCGGGCGTCTGGCGTCTGCGTCCGTCAGGGCCGGTGCCCCGTCATCCGCGCCGCCGACGCGATCGTTGCGCGGGCCTCGCGTTCAGTCAGGCCGGTGTTGAGCGCCGCCTCGACGAGGGGGTCGACGAGGGCGGGGCCGATGCCGTCCTCGTAGGCGCGGCAGGCGGCCCAGAACAGGCGGGTGTTGCGCTGGCCCTCGTGCGCGGCGAGCACGAACTGGACGAGCCCCTGGCCGTGGCCGCCGGCCGAGGGGGGCGTGAAGTGGTGCGTGCGGGGCGGCGGGAGCAGGAGGCGCAGAAGGGCGCGCGGGCAGGGCGCGGGGCCGATGTGGGAGGTGCCGGGGGCGGTGCTGTAGACGCCGTGGTCGGTGCGGGAGCCGGGGCCGACGAGGTAGCCGCCGGCGCCCCGGATGTCGATGCCGGGTGCGAGGCGGCTCGCGGAGTTGGGGACGACGACTTCCGGTGGGCCGGTCAGCCAGAGGTGGCGGCCGCCGCTCGGGGTCAGGACGACGACCGTGGGCGGAATCGTGAACAGGTGGCGCAGGGCCAGTTCTCGCAGGGCGGCGGAGGCGTCCGTACCGGATTTGGTGTCGAGGTCGATGCCGATGAGGTGGTGCGGAGGCAGGCCGCAGGCGATGCCGTAGCCCGTGGCCCAAGGTGCGGCGGCGAAGAGTTCGCGGATGCGGGTGGGGTCGGTGGAGGCGTCGTAGACCCCGTGCCCGAAGCGGCCGCACTCGCCGTGGCAGGGGGCGGGGTCGGTGTCGTCGCGGTGCGGGGAGCGCAGGGCCGGGAGCTTCGTCCGGGACAGGGGGATGACGGCCAGTCCGCGCTCGGCGGCTGACAGGGCGTGTGCGAGGGCCAGCGTCGTGGCCTGCCGGTCGGTGGTGGCCATGCCTCTATGTTCGTACGAGTGTTCGAAAAATGGAAGGGGTGACGGGTGTGACCTGCCGCCGACGCGCCGGTCCACGGCGAATGGCCGGAAGGCTGCCGGAACCTTTCCCCTCTTGTGGCACATGGGGTGTGACTGCCCGAACTGCCCTGACGTGAGCGCTGTAAGTGGCGAAAGGGGTTTATCGACTTGTCATCACGCTTCAGGGCGAATAGGGGCTTCCGGGGTGGTTCGCCGGGGATTCGGTGGGCAACTCTGATCTCGCGACGTCGTGCAGAACTCCGGGGCGGTCGGCCAACTGCCCTGGAAAGCGCAGTACTTCATGCACCACCAATGCGTCCGGCGGGGAGCCTGGGCGCACCTGTTCTGGAGGAACAACATGGCAAGCATCCGTACCGCCCGCGTCATCGCCGCCGTCTCCGCCCTCCCGCTGGCCGCCGTTCTGTTCGCCGGCGTCGCGACGGCTGACAGCGGCGCATTCGCGGACGACGGATCCAGTGCGGCCGTCACGAACGCCGCGCAGGGCCTCATCGGCAGTGGGGTCGGCGGCGACAACTACGGCAACTCGTCCACCACCCAGCAGCAGGCGACCGGCTCCGGCGCCTCGAACCAGAGCAACACGGCCCAGGTCAACGGCTCCGCGTTCACGTCGGTCAACCAGGGCAACGACAACACGTCCGTCAACTTCACCCCTCTGTGGTGGTGAGCTGAGGAGGCCGGTGCCCGGTGCTCACCACCGGCCTCCTCGGAGTTGTGTGGGGTGTGCTCTGTGGGGTGTGACGCGTCTGCGCGGCGGTACTTCGGTACTGCCGCGCAGGCGTTTTCGCGCTGCTCCCGGGCGGCCTTGACAGTAGCCCTCATCTGACGGACAGTCAGAAACCTTCGTGGGGCCCGCGGATTTTCGTGGGAACCGGATCGGCGTTCGCGGTGTACCAGAAGTGTCAGTGCGAAGCGCCGTGGGGCGATGAGGGTGAGGGGGCGACGGTGAGCTACGAACCGGTGGTGAGCCATGAGGCGAAAGCGGAGGCGGCGGCTGAACCGGGCGACGTGTTCGAGACCCGGCTGAAGGTCTACGAGGGGCAGCGTGCCGCCGTGTCCCGCGTCGGCAAGGACCCCGTCAACGCCCCCATGATCCGCCACTGGTGCGAGGCGATGGGGGACACCAACCCTGCGTACTCGGGACCGGACGCCATCGCCCCGCCTACCATGCTCCAGGCATGGACCATGAGCGGCCTCTCCGGCCACACGAGAGGCACGCACGCGTACGACGAGCTGCTCGGCCTGCTCGACGACGCCGGCTACACCTCCGTGGTCGCCACGGACTGCGAGCAGGAGTATCTACGGCCCCTGCGGCCCGGGGACGAGATCACCTACGACTCGGTGATCGAGTCGGTCTCGGCGAAGAAGACGACCAAGCTCGGCACGGGGTACTTCGTCACGACCCGCATGGACATCCGCGTCGGCCCCGACCTCGCCGGCACCCACCGCTTCCGCATCCTCAAGTACGCGCCACTACGCAGAGCAGACCGCCCGGCAGCCGGCCCGGCCCGGCGCGACCAGTCGCAGAAGCCTTCACGTCCCCGCCCCGTCATCAACCGCGACAACGCCGAATTCTGGGAGGGCGTCCAGCGGCACAGACTGCTCATCCAGCGCTGCACCGGCTGCGGCACTCTGCGCCACCCCTGGCTGCCCGGCTGCAACGCCTGCGGCGGACTCGACTGGGACACGGTCGAGGCGAGCGGTGAGGGGACGGTCTATTCGTACGTCGTGATGCACCACCCGCCCTTCCCCGCCTTCGACCCGCCCTACGCGGTCGGCCTGATCGAACTGGCCGAGGGGGTGCGGATGATCGGCAACGTGCTGGGTGTGCCGTACGACAAGGTCCGGATCGGGCTGCCGGTGCGGCTCGAATTCCGGGAGTACGACGAGGAGTTGGTGCTGCCGATCTGGTGCGCTCAAGAGGGTGCCGCTCAGGAGGGTGCTGCTCAGGAGGGTCTGTATGAACACCGGTGACGAACTGCCCCCGCTGGAGATCCCGATCACCCGCACACTGATCGTCGCCGGGGCCATCGCCTCACGCGACTACCAGGACGTCCACCACGACCCCGAGCTGGCCCGCCAGAAGGGCTCCCCGGACATCTTCATGAACATCCTGACGACGAACGGCCTGGTCGGCCGCTACATCACCGACCACTTCGGACCGACGGCCGAACTGCGCAAGGTGGCCATACGACTCGGGGCGCCCAACTACCCGGGAGACACGATGGTGTTGACGGGACGCGTCGAGGCGGTCGACGGGGATACGGCGACGGTTCGGGTGGTCGGCGCGAACGGCATCGGCAAGCACGTGACCGGCACGGTGACGGTCACCCTCCCTCCGTCGGAGGGCCTGACATGAGCGTGCGGAGGAAGGACGCCCTGGCCGGGCGGGCGGCCATCGTCGGTGTCGGGGCCACCGAGTTCTCCAAGGACTCGGGGCGCAGTGAGCTGCGGCTGGCCGTGGAGGCGGTGCGGGCCGCCCTGGACGACGCCGGGCTGACACCGGGGGACGTGGACGGGATGGTGACGTTCACGATGGACACCAGCCCGGAGATCACCGTGGCCCAGGCATGCGGGATGGGGGAGCTGTCCTTCTTCTCCCGTGTGCACTACGGCGGCGGCGCGGCCTGCGCGACGGTCCAGCAGGCGGCGCTCGCCGTGGCGGCGGGAGTCGCCGAGGTGGTGGTCTGCTACCGGGCCTTCAACGAGCGGTCGGGCCGGAGATTCGGCTCGGGCGTACAGCACCGGGAGCCCTCGGCGGAGGGCGCGGCGCTGGGCTGGTCCCTGCCGTTCGGACTGCTCACCCCGGCCTCCTGGGTGGCGATGGCGGCCCAGCGGTATCTGCACACCTATGGGCTGACGCCGGAGGTGTTCGGGCATGTGGCGGTGACCGACCGCAAGTACGCGGCGACGAACCCGGCCGCCTACTTCCACGGCAGACCCATCACCCTCGCCGACCACGCGGCCTCGCGCTGGATCGTCGAGCCGCTGCGGCTGCTGGACTGCTGCCAGGAGACGGACGGCGGCCAGGCGATCGTCGTCACCTCCGTCGAGCGGGCCCGTGACCTGCCCCACCCGGCGGCCGTCATAGCGGCGGGGGCCCAGGGCGCCGGCCGGGGGCAGGAGCAGATGACGAGCTTCTACCGGGACGACCTCACCGGCCTGCCCGAGATGGCCGTGGTGGCACGGCAGCTGTGGCGGACGGCGGGGCTGGGACCGGAGGAGATCGACGTGGGGATCCTGTACGACCACTTCACTCCGTACGTCGTCATGCAACTGGAGGAGTTCGGGTTCTGCGGGAAGGGCGAGGGAGGGGGCTTCGTGGCCGAGGAGCGGTTGCCGCTCAACACGCATGGAGGGCAGCTCGGGGAGGCGTATCTGCACGGGATGAACGGGATCGCGGAGGGGGTGAGACAGGTGCGGGGCACGTCCGTGAACCAGATATCCGGGGCGGAAAGGGTGCTGGTGACGGCGGGGACCGGGGTGCCGACCTCGGGGCTGGTTCTTACTGCCGAGCGATGACCCCCAGGGGTAATCCCGCAGTAGGGGTCCCCCGCTCGTCCACCTTCAGGAGGTGGAGCCAGCCCCACCCCTACAACCTGAGGCGGACCTGGCTTCGGCACCTGCGGCCGATCCGCTGAAGCAGGGCCCGCTCATAGCGTGGAGCCATGACCACACCCGTCTGCACCAGCGCTTCCGACGCCGCGACGCGGTCCCTTCCGAACGCGACGTATCCCTCCTTCACGTCGTACATGAGGGCCCGCCAGCCGGTGCTGCTGCGTACCGCGCGGTCGCTGACCGCGAACCCGAGCGACGCGGAGGACCTGCTGCAGACGGCGCTCACCAAGACATACGTGGCCTGGGAGCGCATCGAGGACCATCGCGCCCTCGACGGCTATGTGCGCAGGGCGCTGCTGAACACGCGGACGTCGCAGTGGCGCAAGCGCAAGGTCGACGAGTTCGCCTGCGACGAGCTGCCCGAGCCGGAGCCGATGCCCGGTCACGACAACGACCCGGCCGAGCAGCAGGCGCTGCACGACGCCATGTGGCGCGCGATCATGCGGCTGCCCGCACGGCAGCGGGCCATGGTCGTCCTGCGGTACTACGAGGATCTCAGCGAGGTCCAGACGGCCGAGGTGCTCGGAGTCTCCGTCGGCACGGTGAAGTCGGCGGTGTCGAGAGCGCTCGGGAAGCTGCGTGAGGATCCTGAGCTGGGGCTGGTTCGGTAGGACCGGGGCACGGGGCACGGCGTAGGCCGAAGGAAGGGCGCCGCGGGTTTCACGCCGCCTGTAGCGGGAGAGCTCTGTGAACGCAACGTGACATGATCGATCGCCCGACCCTAGTGACATACCGCGCGGTATGCGCGCAGAATCTCCGCAACCCTTACTACCGCGTAGGCAATGTCGCCCCGGGAGGACGCCGTGCTGAGCACCATGCAGGACGTACCGCTGCTGATCTCGAGGATCCTGACCCACGGGTCGACGATCCACGGCTCATCGCAGGTCATCACATGGACCGGCGAGGCCGAGCCGCACCGCCGTTCCTTCGCCGAGGTCGGAGCCCGGGCGGCACAGCTGGCGCACGCCCTGCGCGAGGACCTGGGCGTGACCGGCGACGAACGCGTCGCGACCCTGATGTGGAACAACGCCGAGCACGTCGAGGCCTACTTCGCGATCCCCTCCATGGGCGCGATCCTGCACACCCTGAACCTGCGCCTCCCGGCCGAGCAGCTGGCCTGGATCGTCAACCACGCGGCCGACCGGGTCGTCATCGCCAACGGTTCGCTCCTCCCCCTGCTCGCCCCGCTCCTGCCCCACCTCAAGACGGTGGAGCACGTGGTGGTGTCGGGGCCGGGTGACCGTTCCGGGCTGGCTGCCGCCGACGTCCAGGTGCACGAGTACGAGGACCTGATCGCCGGGAAGCCGACGACGTACGACTGGCCGGAGCTGGACGAGCGTCAGGCCGCCTCCATGTGCTACACGTCCGGGACGACCGGGGACCCGAAGGGCGTCGTCTACTCCCACCGTTCGGTCTACCTGCACTCCATGCAGGTCAACATGACCCAGTCGATGGGTCTGACGGACCAGGACACCTCGCTGATCGTGGTGCCGCAGTTCCACGTCAACGCCTGGGGCCTGCCGCACGCCACCTTCATGACCGGCGTCAACATGCTGATGCCGGACCGCTTCCTGCAGCCCGCGCCGCTCGCCGAGATGATCGAGGGCGAGAAGCCGACCCACGCGGCCGCCGTGCCCACCATCTGGCAGGGCCTGCTCGCCGAGCTCACCGCGAAGCCCCGGGACGTGTCCTCCCTCGGCCAGGTCACCATCGGCGGTTCGGCGTGCCCGCCCTCGCTGATGGCGGCGTTCGACAAGCTGGGCATGCGGGTCTGCCACGCCTGGGGCATGACGGAGACCTCCCCGCTCGGCACGGTCGCCCGCCCGCCGGCCCACGCGGTCGGCACCGAGGAGGAGTTCGCGTACCGGCTCACCCAGGGCCGTTTCCCGACGAGCGTCGAGGCCCGCCTCACCGGCCCCGGCGGCGAGCGCATCCCGTGGGACGGCGAGTCGGCCGGCGAGCTGGAGGTCCGCGGCCCCTGGATCGCGGGCGCCTACTACAACGGCCCCGACTCCGAACCGCTGCGCCCGGCCGACAAGTTCAGCGAGGACGGCTGGCTGAAGACCGGCGACGTCGGCATCATCTCCCCGGACGGCTTCCTCACCCTCACCGACCGCGCCAAGGACGTCATCAAGTCCGGCGGCGAGTGGATCTCCTCGGTCGAGCTGGAGAACGCGCTGATGTCCCACCCGGACGTCGCCGAGGCCGCGGTGGTCGCCGTCCCCGACGACAAGTGGGGCGAGCGGCCGCTGGCCACGGTCGTCCTCAAGGAGGGCGCCACCACCGACTTCGCGTCTCTGCGCGCCTTCCTCGCCGACGAGGGCAAGATCGCCAAGTGGCAGCTGCCGGAGCGCTGGACGGTCATCGAGTCGGTGCCGAAGACCAGCGTCGGCAAGTTCGACAAGAAGGTGCTGCGCAGGCAGTACGCCGAGGGTGGGCTGGACGTCACGCAGCTCTGACGGGGCGCCCCAGGAGTTGCCGGGAACTGTCGCCGGGTGGCCGCGGATTGTTCGTGGTTGATCGCGCCCACGCGGCGGCAGCCGCACATCGATACAGCCCCGCGCCCCTGAAAAGGGGCGCTTTGGCACTGCCGGTCAGTTCGTCCCGATCCTCGCCAGCAGGTCCACGATCCGGGCCTGCACCTCGTTGCTCGTCGAACGCTCCGCCAGGAACAGAACCGTCTCGCCGGAGGCCAGCCGCGGCAGGTCCGCCTGGTCGACGGCGGCGGTGTAGACGACGAGCGGGGTGCGGTTGAGCTGCCCGTTCGCACGGAGCCAGTCGACGATCCCGGCCCGCCGGTGGTGCACCTGCATGAGGTCCATCACGACCAGGTTCGGCCGGAAGTCCCCCGCCAGCGCCACCGCGTCCGCGTCACTCGCGGCCCGCGCCACCTGCATCCCGCGCCGCTCCAACGTCGAGGTCAGCGCCAGCGCGATCTCCGCGTGCTCCTCGATCAGCAGCACACGCGGCGGGTGCTGCTCACTGTCCCGGGGCGCCAGCGCCTTGAGGAGTACGGCCGGATCGGCGCCGTACGCCGCCTCCCGCGAGGCCTGTCCGAGCCCCGCCGTCACCATCACCGGCACCGAGGCGGCGACCGCGGCCTGCCGCAACGACTGCAGCGCGGTCCGTGTGATCGGCCCGGTCAGCGGGTCGACGAACAGCGCGGCCGGGAACGCCGCGATCTGCGCGTCGACCTCCTCGCGCGAGTGCACGATGACGGGCCGGTAGCCCCGGTCGCTCAGCGCCTGCTGGGTCGTCACATCCGGTGCGGGCCACACCAGCAGCCGACGCGGGTTGTCGAGCGGCTCCGGGGGCAGTTCGTCGTCCATCGGCTGCGGCCGCGGCGTGTCGGCGACCTCGACGGCCCCGCCCGGCCCGTCCAACGGCTCGGGGCCCTCGGCGGCGTTCTCGTCCGGGGCGCCTATGGCGTACGACCGTCCGGCGCCCTCGGTCATCGGCGCGAGCCGCGACTGCCCGGCCAGTGACGGCTGGGGCTGAGGCTGCCCGCCGAGCGAGGGCTGCGCCTGCGGTTGCGGCAGCGGCTGTGCGGGCACCGGCGCCTGTTCGGCGGGCGGATGCGGACGCGCCGCCTGCTCCGTCGAGGCACCGGCCCGCGCGGCGGGGTCGGGCGGCGTACCCAGCTTGCGGCGCCGTCCGCCGTTGGTCTGGTGCGGGGGAGGCGTCGCCGACGACGGCGCGGGCGCCGCGGGCTGCTGCACCTGCGCCGCCTGCCGCGTGAACGGCACCCCCTGCCCCAGCGTCCGCACACTGATCGCACGCCCCTGCGTCGAGTTCGGATCCACAGGGGCCGCCCCGGCAGCGGCGCCGGCCTCGGCCGGCAACGGCTGCGCCGCCGCGGCGGCCTCCGGAGGCAGCGGCGTGCCCGGCGCGGGCTTGGGGGCGTTCGGATGCGGCGGTACGGCGGTGGCGGCGACGTTCGCCGGTACGGCCGTCCCCGCGTCGGGGGTGTCATCGGCGGCCGGCCACGGCTGAGGAGCCGTGACGCCCGGCGCGGAAGTGCCCTGCTCGGTGGCCGCCTCGGCGGGAAGAGCCCGCCCCGGGGCGGGCTGGGGCGGACCGGCCTGCACGGGAGCGGCTTGTGCGTTAGCCGCTTGTGCAGTGGCGGCCTGACCAGTGGCCGCTTGCGCCGAAGCCACCTGCGCCGGAGCAGCCGACCCCGTGCCGCCGCCCTGCGCAGCCGTACCGACCGCTTCGGCCGGCTGGCCCACGGCCCGTCGGCGACGCCCGGTCGGCGCGCTGGTGGGGTGCGGCTGAGGCGGGGTGTGGTCCTCGGCCTGATCGTGCGGCACGGCGTCGTGCCGACCCTCGTCGACGAGTACGTCCCGGGGAGCCCCCTGCCCGGGAACCGCGACCGGAACCGGGGCCTGCCCCGGAGCCACGGGCGCAGCCGGCTCGGAGCCACCGTTGCCCGAAGCCTCCACCGGAGCGGCGGCAGCACGGTCCGCCTCGGCGGGCGGCAGCGCGAACACCGGACGGGGCCCCGCCTCCTGCGCCTGCGCGGCGCGCTCGGCCGCCGCGGCCAGGGCACGTCGACGTCGGCCCGTCGGCTGAGGAGCCTCGCCCGAACCGGCCGTACCGGGCCCGGAAGGCGTCTGAGCGGCGTCACCGGCCGCGGGCAGGGCGGGCGGCAGCGCGTGCTGCTCCCCGCCGTCGCGCCGGGCGCGTCGTCCACCGGGGGCGGGCACGCCCTGCGGCGGTACGGTCCCGCCCAGGTTGTTCCCGGCGGCCGCGGTCCCCGCCGCATGCTCGGCGGCCGTGACGACGGCCCCCTCGGCAACGCCGTCCTGGCCGACGCCCTCCTGGACGCCGACACCGTCCTGGCCGCCCACGCCCTCCTGACCGACCTCGGCCGGCCGGCCGCGCCGCCGTCCGGTACCGCCGGAGGCCTCGCCGCCCGCGTCCCCGGCACCCTGGGGGAGTTCGGGTGCGGCCGCCGCGCGCCTGCGCCGACGTCCGGTGGGCGCCGCACCCTCGGCGTCCGCCGCCCCGCCCTCGCCGTCGGCGCCGGGCGTGTCGCTCTCCAGGAAGGCGTCCACGGAGGACCGCCGGGCCCGCCGCCGTCCGCCACCGCCACTCTGCGCGGCCTGCTCGGAGGCCTGCTCAATACCCTGCTCAATACCCTGCTCGGCACCCTGGGCGGCGCCCTCGGTCCCGTCACCGGCCTCAAGGGCGGCCGGGCCGCCGGGGGCGGCGGCAACCGCGCCGGCCCCGCCCCCGATGGGCACTTCGAGGACGTACGCGCTGCCGCTCATCCCCGGCACGTCGTGCGTCTGGAGCACCCCGCCGTGGGCCCGCACGATCCCGCGCACGATCGGCTCGTGCACCGGGTCTCCCCCGGCATACGGCCCGCGCACCTCGATCCGTACGACCTCACCGCGCTGCGCCGCCGCGACCACGACGGTGTTGTCCATGTAACCGCCCGCCGACACCGGCGAGTTCCCGGTCGCGTCGACCCCCGCGACATCCGCGACGAGATGCGCGAGCGCGGTGGCCAGGCGCTGCGGGTCGACCTCGGCCTCGATGGGCGGCGCGTGCACGGCGAACTGCACCCGCCCGGGCCCGATGAGCTCGACGGCCCCGTCGACACCCGCGGCGACCACGGCGTCGAGCATCACCTTCGTACGAACGATCCCGGCGCCGCCCGTGTCGAGCTGCTGGTAGCCGAGGACGTTGTCGATGAGCGTCGTGATGCGCGAATAGCCGGCCGACAGATGGTGCAGCACCTGGTTGGCCTCGGGCCACAACTGCCCCGCGTCGTCCGCGGCGAGCGCGGCCAGCTCACGACGGAGCTCGTCGAGCGGGCCCCGCAGCGAACGGGCGAGCAGGGTCAGCAACTGCTCGTGCCGGCCCGCCAGCGCCTCGTACCGGTCCTTCTCCCGCTCCCCGAGCGCGGCGTAGCGCTCCTCGCCCGCCGCGAGTTCCTCCTCGTGCCGCTCCTTGAGCTCCTCCAGCTCGGCGACGTGCTTCTGCCGCAGCGCGGTCAGCTCGGAGGCGTGCTCCTCGGCGAGCCGCTCCAGCTCCTCGGCGTGCTGCTTCTCGGCGGCGGTCTTCTCCTCGGCGAGGGCGTCGAAGGGCCGCCGGTCGGCGAAGGTCATCACGGCGCCGACGAGTTGGTCCCCGTCGCGCACCGGCGCGGTCGTCAGGTCGACCGGCACCTTGTCGCCGTTCTTGGCGAACAGCACCTGCCCGCGCACCCGGTGCTTGCGCCCCGAGCGCAGGGTGTCGGCGAGCGGGGACTCCTCGTACGGGAAGGGGGAGCCGTCGGGACGGGAGTGCAGGACGAGCGTGTGCAGCTCCCTGCCGCCCAGGTCACTGGCCCGGTAACCCAGTATCTGGGCGGCGGCCGGGTTGACGAGGACGATCCGCCCGTCGGTGTCGGTGCCGACGACGCCCTCGGAGGCGGCGCGCAGGATCATCTCGGTCTGCCGCTGCGAACGCGCCAGCTCGGCCTCGGTGTCGACGGTCCCGGAGAGGTCCCGCACGACGAGCATCAGCAGCTCGTCACCCGTGTAGCCATAGCTGTCGTAGGCCTGCTGGCTGTTCTCGAGATTCGCGGACGTGACCTCGACCGGGAACTCGCTCCCGTCGGTCCGCCGGGCCATCATCCGGGTCGGCTTGGTCCGTCCCTGCGGGTCCATGTGATCGGGCCGCCGCATGGACCCCGGGATCAGCTTCGAGTCGAACTGCGGCAGCAGATCGAGCAGCCCCCGCCCCACCAGCGCGGTGCCCGGCGCCTCGAAGGCCTCCAGGGCGATGGTGTTGGCGTTGACGACGGTCCCATTGGCGTTGACCAGCACCAACGCATCGGGAAGCGCGTCGAGTATGGCTGCGAGGCGAGCAGCGCCTCGGGATGGCCTGCTGCTCACGAGACGCTTCCTCCCTGTTACCGCACCTTGCCGACCGCTCGGGCCATCTTGCCAACCGGCCCGCGGCGTGTCACGCGAGGGAGTCTAAGGGCTGGGGTTGCGCTCGCGACGCCGGATGAGAGGCAGGTCGCACGACGAAGTGACCCAGAACGTGTGACCGACTGTGCCGACGTCGTCTCCTGTGTCCTTCCGGCGTCCTTCCGGCCTCGTCCCGGCGTACTTCCGGCTTCGCGAGACCTTCGCGGGACCTTTACGGAGCCGTTGCTGGCGCCATGGAAAGTCTGTACGACGACGTACCGGACCCCCTGCTTCCCTGACCGGGCTGGCCCGACCGGTGGCCTACGGCCGCTACGGCTGCCCCGTCTGCCGCAGGTCGGGAAGCAGCGGCACGAGCCGGTCCCACCGCGCGATCTCGCAGCCGTCCGCACGGTCGAACCGCGCGTCGACGGGACGCCCGGCCCAGGTGCCGGTGACATGAGCGGTGGCCGCCCCGCCGTACTGCATGGTGCAGAAGCTGCCCTGCGGTACGGGGGCGAAGGTGTCCTTGCCCCAACGGGTACCGCTGTCGAGCGCGGCACAGGCGCCGTCGGCGTCGGGGTGATCGCCCCCGGCCGGATGACAGGACAGCTCGTACATCCCGTCGGCACCGCCGCCGGCGTCGCGGACGGTGACGGTGAGGTGATCGCCGGAGCGGCCGGCGTCCTGGAGGGACGGGGAGGCGAGGGAGAGCGGCGCGGCGTGGGCGTACGCGGCGGGCGCTAGGGCGGTGGAGCCGACGGCGGCGAGGGAGCCCGCGGTGACGAGGAGGGCCCGGCGAAGGCGCCCGGCCGTGGCGGAACGGTTGACCTGCAACATGACCTGACTAACGCCGCACACCCCCGGACGTTGCGCCCGCCCCCGCGACATGGCCGGCCCTCGCCCCGAAGCGCGCCGGGAAGAGCTTTGCCCTGCGGCCTCCCCGCCTAGTACCGTGGAGGTCGATTGGTGACAGCACGCTCGACTGTGTCATCATCTGCACGCACCACTCGCGCTCGCGCGGGCGGCTGTGCTGGAGGCGTCGCCTAGTCCGGTCTATGGCGCCGCACTGCTAATGCGGTTTGGGCCTTAAAGCCCATCGAGGGTTCAAATCCCTCCGCCTCCGCGCCAGATCACGAAGCCCCGGTCCCACGGACCGGGGCTTCGTCGTTCCTTATGACTGTTTCCGCAGGTCACAAGGGGTGCGGCAAACGGATTTCACATGGCGGCGGCAGTCATGTAATGTTCTTCCTGTCGCCGCGAGCGGGCCGGAAGGGCCGGGAGCGACGGAAAACAGAACAAGCACTCGTAGCTTAACGGATAGAGCATCTGACTACGGATCAGAAGGTTGCAGGTTCGAATCCTGCCGAGTGCACACAGACCAGAGGCCCCGGAGAGATCCGGGGCCTCTGGCGTTTTTCGGGTGGTTGGAAAGTCTGTTGGCGGTGCCGAGGTTTCGTCGGCTAGTCCAGGATCCCCAACTCGCTGTCAGGGCGGCAGAACGCGCACGGTTCGATGTTGGGGTCGGTGAGGGCGGCTCGGGCCTCGTGAGGGCTGATCGGGTGTGCGGTGCCCTCGGTCATCGTGCAGTCGGTCGTGTGGATCACGGCGGGTTCCGGGCCGTCGGGGGTGCGCTTCTGCTGGACGGCGTAGGACTTGGGGTGGCCGGGGGTGAAGGAGGGGCGCGGCGGTCGGCGGCGCTCCCCTCCTTCACC
>NZ_JAKEIP010000190.1 GCF_021474425.1 Streptomyces muensis
CCCCACCGCCGCCTCCGCCCCCTGCTCCCCCGCCGCCGGGGAACCCGAAGGGGCGCTCCTGAGCCGCCAGAGGCGACTCCGAGCCACGAGCGGGAGGCAGCCGTGGCCGTGACGTAAGGCTCACGCCATCCGACCGACACCCAGTGTTCCGTGTCCGTCAGACGGACCTCAGGGGCGGCAGGCACGGGGTGCCGGATACGGTGGAAGCACCATGAGCGCTTCGCAGACCTCCGACATCCCCACCCTTCTCGTCAAGATCTTCGGGAAGGACAGGCCGGGCATCACGGCCGGACTCTTCGACACGCTGGCCGCCTACTCCGTCGACGTGGTCGACATCGAGCAGGTCGTCACCCGTGGCCGGATCACGCTGTGCGCTCTCGTGACGCAGCCTCCGACCGGAATGGAGGGGGACCTCCGGGCGACCGTCCACAGCTGGGCCGAGTCGATGAAGATGCAGGCGGAGATCATCTCCGGCCGCGGCGACAACCGGCCCCGTGGGCTCGGACGGTCCCTGGTGACCGTGCTCGGGCACCCGCTCACCGCGGAGGCGACGGCCGCCATCGCCGCCCGGATCACCAAGTCCGGCGGCAACATCGACCGTATCTTCCGGCTCGCCAAGTACCCCGTGACCGCGGTGGAGTTCGCGGTGTCCGGTGTGGAGACCGAGCCGCTGCGCACCGCCCTGGTGACCGACGCCGCGGCACTGGGTGTCGACATCGCGGTCGTCGCGGCCGGGCTGCACCGGCGCGCCCAGCGCCTGGTCGTCATGGACGTGGACTCGACCCTCATCCAGGACGAGGTGATCGAGCTCTTCGCTGCGCACGCCGGCTGCGAGGACAAGGTGGCCGAGGTGACGGCGGCCGCGATGCGCGGGGAGCTGGACTTCGAGCAGTCGCTGCACGCGCGCGTGGCACTGCTGGAGGGTCTTGACGCCTCGGTGGTGGAGAAGGTGCGCAGCGAGGTGCGGCTGACGCCGGGCGCGCGCACGCTGATCCGTACGCTGAAGCGCCTCGGGTATCAAGTGGGTGTCGTCTCGGGTGGGTTCACGCAGGTCACCGATGACCTCCAGGAGCGGCTCGGGCTCGACTTCGCCCAGGCGAACACGCTGGAGATCGTCGACGGGAAGCTGACCGGCCGGGTCGTCGGCGAGATCGTGGACCGGGCGGGCAAGGCGCGGCTGCTGCGCCGGTTCGCCGCCGAGGCGGGGGTGCCGCTGTCCCAGACGGTGGCGATCGGCGACGGTGCCAACGACCTGGACATGCTGAACGCGGCCGGCCTCGGTGTCGCCTTCAACGCCAAACCGGTGGTGCGGGAGGCCGCGCACACGGCTGTGAACGTGCCGTTCCTGGACACGGTCCTGTATCTGCTGGGTGTCACCCGGGAAGAGGTCGAGACGGCGGACAGCCACGACGAGGCCTGACGAGGTCTGCCGACGGCTGACGAGGTCTGACGGCCGACCGCCTCGGGGCGCGTCGCGACGCATCGGCCGCGTCTTGGGCCCTACGTGCACAGGGGCCCGGCACCGTGACGGTGCCGGGCCCCTTCGCGTGGGTCGGTCACTCGGAGGGTGCCCAATAGTCGAGCAGCGTGGCCACCCCGGGTTCCAGCGTCTTCCAGCCGCCGCTGAAGGAGAGGACCGCGAAGGCGGCGGCCGGGAAGCCGCGACGGCTCATCCGCTCGCGTGCGTCGCTCTCGGCCGTGCCGGAGAGGATCTCGGCGAGGCCCTGCACGCCCGGGTTGTGGCCGATCAGCAGGACGTTCTGCGCGTCGTCGGGTGTCTCGTTGAGCAGGGCGATCAGCTCGCCGGGCGAGGCCTCGTAGACCCGCTCCTCGTAGATGGTTTTCGGCCGGTGCGGGAACTCGTGGACGGCGAGCTTCCAGGTCTCCCTGGTCCGGGTCGCGGTCGAGCACAGGGCCAGATCGAAGGGGACGTCGGTGTCGGCCAGCCTGCGTCCGGCCTCTGCCGCGTCCTTTCGGCCCCGGTCGGCGAGCGGCCGCTCGTGGTCGTTCACCTGTGGCCAGTCGGCTTTCGCATGCCGGAAGAGGACAATCCTGCGGGGTTCTGCGACGCTCATGAGATCCAGCTTCGCATGAAACACGCCACGGGGCGCAGGGAGTTGACGGGCGGCTTCCGCGGTGCTCAGCGCGTGATCAACTGCTGTATGTACTCGAAGAGCCGTGTGATCGCGGGCTCGGCGGTCGCGGCCTGCGCGTCGGACGGGTTGACGATCAGCGTCAGCAGGGTGATGAACGCGAGCGTCGGCAGGGCGAGGGCCCACCAGGGCAGCCGGATGTCTCCGCGGCCCGTGGACGCCGGGTGGGGCGGGGTGTGGGTGCGGGCCGACATGTCGCCTCCGTGGGTCTTCGAGTGTCCGTGTCCGCCTCTCGCGGTCACACTTCGAAGTTACGGACTTCTCCGCCGTCAACCCATCCGGTGATCCACCCAGTTGACCCTGACACTCGCCCCCTAGGGGATGGTGGTGCTAGCCCCACCATCGGCTTGACGATCTTGTCGGGAAGGGTGGTCGGCCCGTCTCAGGGCGCGGCGACCGTCGCCACGATGGCGATGATCACGAAGATGGCGAAGAAGGCGCCGAAGACGAGCAGCATCTTCTTCTGGCCGTTCTGGGGGTTCGGGTCGAGCACTGGCATGCGGCAAGTCTCGCACCCGTGGTCCGCGGCGGGTGCGCCGGGGTGACGCCAGGGAGCCGTGACGCTCAGCGGGCCGCCTCGTCCTCCACGGTGCGGTTGCGTCCCGCCAGGACACCCACCGCCATCTGCGGGATCATCAGGCCGGCCATGAGGGCGATCGGCAGCCCCCAGCCGCCGCTGTGCTGGTAGAGCACGCCCACCAGGAGCGGGCCGGGGATGGAGATCAGATAGCCGGTGCTCTGCGCGAAGCCCGACAGCTGGGCCACGCCCGCGCTGGTCCTGGCCCGCATGCCGACCATGGTGAGGGCCAGCGGGAACGAGCAGTTGGAGACGCCGAGCAGCAGGGCCCAGGCCCAGGAGCCGGCGACCGGCGCGAGATACAGACCGGCGTACCCCACGAGGCCGCAAGCGCCCAGCGCCAGCACGATCGGGCCCTGGTGGGGCAGCCGGGTGGCGAGGCGCGGGATGACGAAGGCCAGCGGTACGCCCATCACCATGGTGACGGCGAGCAGCAGGCCCGCCGTGCCCGCGTGCACGCCGGCATCACGGAAGATCTGCGCCATCCAGCCCATCGTGATGTAGGCGCCGGTGGCCTGGAGCCCGAAGTAGACGGCGAGGGCCCAGGCGGTGCGGCTCCGGGTGATCCTCAGCTTGGGGGCCTCCACGCGCGCGTGCTTCTCCTGAGCGGAGGCGCCTGGCGCCGCTCCCCCGTCCCGGCCCCGGTCCCGCACGAAGGGGATCCACGGCAGTACGGCCAGCGCCGCGAGGGCCGCCCACACCGCGAGCCCGGTCTGCCAACTGCCGCCGAGCACCTCGGTCATGGGCACCGTGACGGCCGCCGCGGAAGCGGTGCCGAGCGCGAGGGCCATCGAGTACAGGCCGGTCATGGAGCCGACCCGGTCCGGGAACCAGCGCTTGACGATGACCGGCATCAGGACGTTGCTGAGCGCGATGCCCATGAGGGCGAGGGCGCTGGCGGCCAGGAAGCCGGCCGTGCTGCCGACGTACGGGCGCAGGAGCAGACCGGCGGTGATGGCGGCCATGCCGGCGCAGACCACCGCGCCGGGGCCGAAGCGGCGGGCGAGCCGGGGGGCCATGACGCCGAAGAGGGCGAAGCAGAGCGGGGGCACGGAGGTGAGCAGTCCGGCCACGCTGCCGCTCATGCCGAGCCCGTCGCGGACCTCTTCGAGGAGGGCGCCGAGGCTGGTGATGGCGGGGCGGAGGTTCAACGCGGTCAGCACGATGCCGAGCACCACGAGTCGCGTCGTCCACGCGCGCGTGGCGGGCTGTGAGGGGGTCGCAGACTGGGTGGTGCGTGTCCGGGCCGTGCGTATTCGCGTGGACGTCGCCGTCCGGTGTTCCTCGCGTGCCATGAGGCCCATCATAGAATCATGGGATGATTGGTTGTCCACCCGTCGGCCGTCCGCACGTGGGCTGTCCACCCATCGGCTGTCCAGCCATCGGTTGTCCACCGGACAATTGGTCGTCCACCCCCGGGCCACCCGAGCCCGTCCTCCCGTGCGAAGGTGTGCCATGCCCTTGAGCCACCCCCGTCGTTCGGCGCTGTCCGAGCAGGTCATCGCGGCGTTGCGGAACCAGATCACCTCGGGCGAATGGCCCGTCGGCGCCCGCATCCCGACCGAGCCCGAGCTGGTCGAGCAGCTCGGCGTGGCCCGCAACACCGTCCGCGAGGCGGTCCGCGCGCTCGCCCACAACGGCCTGCTGGACATCCGCCAGGGCTCCGGCACGTACGTGGTGGCCACCAGCGAGCTGGCGGGCGTCATGCACCGCCGCTTCGCCGACGCCGACCCCCGGCACATCGCCGAGCTGCGCTCCACGCTGGAGTCGGCCGCAGCGAAGCTGGCCGCCGAGCGGCGCTCGGAGAAGGACCTCAAGCAGCTGGACGCGCTGCTGGTGCGGCGTGAGGAGGCCTGGGAGTCGGGCGACGCGGAGGCGTTCGTGGCGGCCGACGCGACCTTCCACCTGGCGGTGGTGGCGGCCTCCCACAACGACGTGATGACCGCGATGTACGCCGACCTGGGCGAGGTGCTGCGGGACTGGCTGCGCGAGGACGTCGGCCAGGAGCTGACGCCGGAGACCCGCATGGACCACGGGCGGCTGGTGGACGCGATCCGCGCGGGCGACGCGACGGCGGCCGCGGTGGAGGCGGCGAGCTATCCGTTCCTGTGCCGTCCGGGGCGGTTCAGCTCTCCGGACGGTGGCTGACCCACACCGAGTCGACCTCTTTCCAGCAGCGTCCGGTCAGCCGCACGGTCTGCGCGGGCTCGGCGTCCACCGAGGAGCTGTCGCTGTCGAGGTCCCACCAGCGGGCGCACTCGACGTGCAGGCTCACGCTGTCGGTCTCCGGATAGGGGTTGTGGCAGTACGCGGTCACATGGGAGCCGGTGATGCGAATCCGGCACGCGGCGCCGAAGAGATCCTCGGGCTCCGACTCCGCTTCCGCGGGGTGCACGCGCGCGTGGGCTATCGCGTCGTACGACAGGGGCAGTACGAGAGCGACGGCGACGGTCGTTGAGGCCAGGCGGCGGGACAAGCGCACAAGGGGACCTCCTCGGCCGTGGTGGGGAGGGGCTCGCGAAGTGAACGCGTACTCCAGAGTGCGCAGTTGTGGGCCCGGCCCGCCCGGCCGGATAGGCCGAACGGGTGACGCCCCGCTCCCCGCGCACTGGCGGGAAACGGGGCGTCGAACGGCGTACGGGAGATCAGGCGCCGATGGCGTGCAGACCGCCGTCCACGTGGACGATCTCGCCGGTGGTCTTCGGGAACCAGTCCGACAGCAGGGCGACGACGCCCTTGCCCGCCGGCTCCGGGTCCTCCAGCTTCCACTCCAGCGGGGAGCGGCTGTCCCACACGGACGCCAGCTCGGCGAAGCCGGGGATGGACTTGGCGGCCATGGAGCCGATCGGACCCGCGGAGATCAGGTTGCAGCGGATGTCGTGCTTGCCGAGGTCACGCGCCATGTAGCGGTTCGTGGCCTCCAGGGCGGCCTTGGCGGGGCCCATCCAGTCGTACTGCGGCCACGCGTACTGCGCGTCGAAGGTGAGGCCGACGACGGAGCCGCCCTCGGTCATCAGCGGCAGCAGGGCCATGGTCAGCGACTTCAGCGAGAAGGCGGAGACGTGCATGGCGGTGGCCACGGACTCGAACGGCGTGTTCAGGAAGTTGCCGCCGAGCGCGTCCTGCGGCGCGAAGCCGATGGAGTGCACGATGCCGTCGAGCTTGTCGCCCAGGTGCTCACGCACCTGGCTCTCCAGGCGGGCGAGGTGCTCGTCGTTGGAGACGTCGAGCTCCAGGACCTTGACCTTCTCCGGCTGGGGGAGCTTCTTGGCAATGCGCTCGGTGAGCGTCGGACGCGGCCAGGCGGTGAGGATGATCTCCGCGCCCTGCTCCTGGGCCAGCTTGGCGGTGTGGAAGGCGATGGAGGACTCCATCAGCACACCGGTGATCAGGATGCGCTTGCCCTCGAGAATTCCGCTCATGGTGATCAGTGACCCATTCCCAGTCCGCCGTCAACGGGAATGACGGCTCCAGTGATGTACGAGGCGTCGTCCGAGGCGAGGAAGCGCACCGCGGCGGCGACCTCCTCCGGCTGCGCGTACCGGCCGAGCGGGACCTGCGACACGATGTTCGCGCGCTGCTCGTCGGTGAGCACCTTGGTCATGTCGGTGTCGACGAAGCCGGGCGCGACGACGTTGAAGGTGAGGTTGCGCGAGCCCAGCTCACGGGCGAGGGAGCGCGCGAAGCCGACCAGGGCGGCCTTGGAGGCGGCGTAGTTGGCCTGACCGGGACCGCCGTACAGACCGACGACCGACGAGATGAGGACCACGCGGCCCTTCTTGGCGCGCAGCATGCCGCGGTTGGCGCGCTTGACGACGCGGAAGGTGCCGGTGAGGTTGGTGTCGATGACCGAGGTGAAGTCCTCCTCGGACATGCGCATCAGGAGCTGGTCCTTGGTGATGCCGGCGTTGGCGACGAGCACCTCGACGGGCCCGTGCGCGTCCTCGATCTCCTTGTAGGCCTGCTCCACCTGCTCGGTGTCGGTGATGTCGCACTTGACGGCCAAGAAGCCGGCCGGCGGCTCACCCGAGCGGTATGTGATGGCGACCTTGTCGCCGGCGTCGGCGAAAGCGCGGGCGATGGCGAGGCCGATGCCCCGGTTGCCTCCGGTGACGAGAACCGAGCGGCTCAACGGATCACCCTTTCGATAGGGGTCTGACACACCCGCCCGAACAGCTGGATGACAGGCGGCTTCTCCGAAAACCTATCGGGCCGGTCCGGTGCGGGGACATTCGGGCACCGACAGTGGCGTACGGGTGTCGCTGTCGGGTCTCTACAGAAAGATGACCGCTCCAGCCGGAAACGTGTGGTCCGTGGCCCCGCCCGCGCGACATGATCGGTGCCGACAGGCCACGACAGCAGGGAGACCTCCGTGCCTCATACGATCGACGAAGCCTTCACGGCGCTTCCCCTACGCGCCCTGGCCGACGCCGCGCTGGCACGCGCGCGTGCGCTGGGCGCCGAGCACGCGGACTTCCGGTTCGAGCGGGTGCGCAGCGCGTCCTGGCGGCTCAGGGACGCCAAGCTCGCCGGGTCGTCGGACACCACCGACCTCGGGTACGCGGTGCGGGTGGTGCACGGCGGGACCTGGGGGTTCGCGTCCGGGGTCGATCTGACGCTGGACGCAGCCGCCAAGGTGGCCTCGCAGGCGGTGGCGATGGCGAAGCTGTCCGCCCAGGTGATCAAGGCCGCCGGGTCCGACGAGCGGGTGGAGCTGGCCGACGAGCCGGTGCACGCCGAGAAGACGTGGATCTCGTCGTACGAGATCGATCCGTTCTCCGTGCCCGACGAGGAGAAGTCGGCGCTGCTGGCGGACTGGAGCGCGCGGCTGCTGGCGGCGGACGGCGTCAATCACGTGGACGCCTCGCTGCTCACCGTCCACGAGAACAAGTTCTACGCCGACACCGCCGGGACCGTGACCACCCAGCAGCGCGTCCGGCTGCACCCGCAGCTGACCGCCGTGTCGGTGGACGAGTCGAGCGGCGAGTTCGACTCCATGCGCACGATCGCGCCGCCCGTCGGCCGGGGCTGGGAGTACCTGACGGGGACCGGCTGGGACTGGGAGAGCGAGCTGGAGCAGATCCCCGGGCTGCTCGCCGAGAAGATGCGGGCGCCGAGCGTTCAGGCGGGGCCGTACGACCTCGTCGTCGACCCGTCCAACCTGTGGCTGACCATCCACGAGTCCATCGGCCACGCCACCGAGCTGGACCGCGCCCTCGGCTACGAGGCCGCCTACGCCGGCACCTCCTTCGCCACCTTCGACCAGCTCGGCAAGCTCCGGTACGGCTCCGACCTGATGAACGTCACCGGTGACCGCACCGCCGAGCACGGTCTGGCGACCATCGGGTACGACGACGAGGGCGTCGAGGGCCAGTCCTGGGACCTGGTGAAGGACGGCACGCTCGTCGGCTACCAGCTGGACCGGCGGATCGCGAGGCTGACCGGGTTCGAGCGGTCCAACGGATGCGCGTTCGCCGACTCCCCCGGCCATGTGCCGGTGCAGCGCATGGCCAATGTGTCGCTGCAGCCGGATCCGGCCGGGATGTCGACCGAGGATCTGATCGGGAGCGTGGACCGCGGGATCTATGTCGTCGGCGACCGGTCCTGGTCGATCGACATGCAGCGCTACAACTTCCAGTTCACCGGGCAGCGGTTCTTCAAGATCGAGAACGGCCGCATCACCGGGCAGCTGCGGGACGTCGCCTACCAGGCGACGACCACGGACTTCTGGGGCTCGATGGCCGCGGTGGGCGGTCCGCAGACGTATGTCCTGGGCGGGGCGTTCAACTGCGGCAAGGCACAGCCCGGGCAGGTCGCGGCCGTGTCGCACGGCTGTCCCTCGGCCCTCTTCAAGGGAGTCAACATTCTCAACACCACGCAGGAGGCCGGTCGATGAGCGCCCGTACGAGCAAGCCGCACGAGATCGTCGAGCGGGCCCTGGAGCTGTCGCGGGCCGACGGGTGTGTCGTCATCGCCGACGAGCAGTCGACCGCCAATCTGCGCTGGGCGGGCAACGCGCTGACCACGAACGGCGTCACGCGCGGGCGGACGCTCACCGTGGTCGCGACCGTCGACGGCAAGGAGGGCACGGCCTCGGGGGTCGTGTCGCGGTCGGCGGTCACGGCGGACGAGCTGGAGCCGCTGGTGCGGGCCGCCGAGGCCGCCGCGCGCGGTGCCGGCCCCGCCGAGGACGCGCAGCCGCTGGTGACGGACGCACCGGCGTCGCCGGACTTCACCGACGCCCCGGCCGAGACGTCGTCCACGGTGTTCGCCGACTTCGCCCCGGCGCTCGGTGAGGCGTTCGCACGCGCGCGTGCGGGCGGGCGGGAGCTGTACGGCTTCGCCAACCACGAGCTGGTGTCGACGTACGTGGGCACGTCCACGGGGCTGCGGCTGCGGCACGACCAGCCCAACGGGACGCTGGAGCTGAACGCCAAGTCCCCGGACCGTACGCGCTCGGCGTGGGCGGGGCGCTCCACGCGGGACTTCAAGGACGTCGACCCGACGGCGCTCGACGCCGAGCTGGCCGTACGCCTCGGCTGGGCCGAGCGGCGCCTGGAGCTGCCCGCGGGGCGTTACGAGACGCTGCTGCCGCCGACCGCCGTGGCCGACCTGCTGATCTACCAGATGTGGTCGGCGTCGGGCCGGGACGCGGTGGAGGGGCGGACGGTGTTCTCCAAGCCCGGCGGCAAGACGCGGGTCGGCGAGAAGCTGAGCGAGCTGCCGCTGACGCTGCGCAGCGACCCGAACGAGCCGGGTCTGGAGTCGGCGCCCTTCGTGATCGCGCACTCCTCGGGCGGCGATCAGTCGGTGTTCGACAACGGGCTGCCGATCGCGGCCACCGAGTGGATGCGCGAGGGCGAGCTGAAGCACCTGACGACCACCCGCCACAGTGCCGGGCTGACCGGTCTGCCGGTCGCGCCGGGCGCCGACAACCTGATCCTGGACGGCGGCGAGGACCGCTCGCTCGAGGAGATGGTCGCGAACACCGGGCGCGGGCTGCTGCTGACCTGCCTGTGGTACATCCGCGAGGTCGACCCGGCGACGCTGCTGCTGACCGGTCTGACCCGGGACGGTGTCTACCTCGTCGAGAACGGTGAGGTGACCGGCGAGGTCAACAACTTCCGGTTCAACGAGTCGCCGGTCGGCCTGCTGGGGCGGGCGACGGAGGCGGGGCGGACGGAGAAGACGCTGCCGCGGGAGTGGAGCGACTGGTTCACCAGAGCGGCGATGCCGGCGCTACGCGTCCCCGATTTCAACATGAGCTCTGTCAGTCAGGGCGTATAACCTCGTAGGCGTTCCCGGTCGGGCTGTCATCCGACTGGCCGAAGATCATTGAGGAGACACGAGAACCGTGACGGACATCGTCGACGAGCTGAAGTGGCGCGGCGTGATCGCCCTGTCCACTGACGAGGACGCATTGCGCAAGGCGCTCGCGGACGGTCCCGTCACGTTCTATTGCGGTTTCGACCCGACCGCGGCCAGCCTGCACGTCGGCCACCTGGTCCAGGTCCTCACCATGCGCCGCCTCCAGCAGGCGGGCCTGCGCCCGCTGGCGCTGGTCGGCGGCGCCACGGGCCAGATCGGCGACCCGCGCCCGACGGCCGAGCGCACGCTGAACGATCCGGAGACGGTCGCGAACTGGGTGAACCGCCTGCGCGCGCAGATCCAGCCCTTCCTGTCCTTCGAGGGCGACAACGCCGCGGTGATGGTGAACAACCTGGACTGGACGGCCGGCATGTCGGCCATCGAGTTCCTGCGGGACATCGGCAAGCACTTCCGTGTCAACAAGATGCTCACCAAGGACTCGGTCGCCCGTCGGCTGCAGTCCGAGGAGGGCATCAGCTACACGGAGTTCAGCTACCAGCTGCTCCAGGGCATGGACTTCCTCGAGCTGTACCGGCGCCACGGCTGCACGCTCCAGCAGGGCGGCAGCGACCAGTGGGGCAACCTCACGGCGGGTCTGGACCTGATCCACCGGCTGGAGCCGCACGCCCAGGTGCACGCTCTGGCGACGCCGCTGATGACCAAGTCCGACGGCACCAAGTTCGGAAAGACCGAGGGCGGTGCGGTCTGGCTCGACGCGGAGATGACGACGCCGTACGCGTTCTACCAGTTCTGGCTGAACGCGGACGACCGGGACATCTCGACGTACATGCGGATCCTGTCCTTCAAGTCCCGTGCGGAGCTTGAGGAGCTGGAGAAGCAGACGGAGGAGCGTCCGCAGGCGCGGGCCGCGCAGCGGGCTCTCGCCGAGGAGCTGACGACGCTGGTGCACGGGGCCGAGCAGACGGCCGCCGTGATCGCCGCGTCCCGGGCGCTTTTCGGGCAGGGTGAGCTGGCGGAGCTGGATGCGGCGACGCTGGCTGCGGCCCTGTCCGAGGTGCCTCATGTGCAGGTCTCGCAGTTGGGTGCCGTCGTCGACCTTTTCGCCGAGGTCGGGCTGGTGGCCAGCAAGTCGGCTGCGCGGCGGACCGTGAAGGAGGGCGGGGCCTACGTGAACAACGTGAAGGTCGCGACCGAGGACGCGGTGCCCGCGAAGGAGGACCTCCTGCACGGGCGGTGGCTGGTGTTGCGGCGCGGGAAGAAGAACCTGGCGGCCGTCGAGGTCACAGGGGCGTAGCGCTCCGCTTGGGGCGCCGTTTCGGGTTTCGCCGTGGGGGTGCGGAGATCTGCGGGCTGCGGCTTTGTCGTGGTTGCTCGCGCCTCGCGGCGGAGCCGCAAATCGATACAGACACGCGCCCCTGAGGGCGTCCCCTGCACGGCGTCATCAGTTATGCCCGTTCTTGTTTCCTCTTGCCCAGTGTCGACATGTACAGCATGTCCCCGGCGTACACGATGATCACCGCGGCGACCAGCTGGAAGATGTGCCGGCTCCAGTCGATGCCCCTGGTCTCCTCGACGCCGAAGCCGCGGGCGACGGCGTTGCCGACGATGGCGCCGAGCATGCCGAAGATGGTGGTCAGCCAGAGGGGGCTGTGCTGCTTGCCCGGGATGAGTGCCTTCGCGATCAGGCCCAGCACGAACCCGACGATGATCGCCCACAACCAGCCCATGGCTGCCTCCTCGTACGGCTCGGGGTGAGCAGTAGGCCCAGTCTTGGTCCGGTCGGGGTACGCCGCATGTCGGGTACGGCCGTACGCGTTACGGCTCACGGTGTTCCCCCAGGTGGCAGGGGCCCCGGTCTCGTAGGCGGCGGAGGCGAGGCGTACCGTGGGAGGTGTCCCGGCCAGGGTCCCCGACCGGGTGCGGGCGGGGGAGAGTCCGATGCGGGCGGATGGTGGAATGTGATGCGGAAGCTGCACGCCGGCGGCCACAGCGAGGTGTTCCGGATCACCGGAGCCCGGGCGGGCCTCCATGACGATGTGCGGGCGCGACAGCGGCGGTACATCATCTCGATGTCCGTCCGTACGGTGTCGGTGATCCTCGCGGCCACCCTGTGGAACGTCGAACGGCACGTCGCGATCGTGGCGTTGGTCCTCGGGGCGGTCCTGCCGTACATCGCGGTGGTGATCGCCAACGCGGGGCGGGAGAACGCGCCGTCTCTGCCGTCGACGTTCGTGACCGCACATGTGCGGCCGATGATCGCGCCGCCGCGGACGAATGACGGTTTCGCGGAATCGGTCCCGGAAGATGTCGCGGGTGACTCCGCGCCGGGCGCACAAAGCAAACCCCGCGACGGGGCGTGATTTCGCGGACCCTCGCCTTCCGCTGGGCGAGTCCGCGCCAAGCTCAGGAAAAGCTCAGATCAATAGTGTTGTTCCGGTGCCGGGCGACGGGTTACCCGTGACATACTTCGTAGGCGCTCCGCATCCCCCGTCGGAGCGACGGACCGACGCCGGGCAGCTCCCCCCGTGGCTGCTCGGCGTCGCCTTTTGTGTGCGTACCTCTGTGAGACGAACCTGTGAGTGACACGCCTATCTGTTCTGCCAAGGGTTGCCGTGCCGACGCCGTGTGGGTGCTGGCGTGGAACAATCCGAAGATTCATACGCCGGAGCGACGCAAGACGTGGCTAGCGTGCGAGGAACATCGGGAGCATTTGTCGCAGTTCTTGGGTATCCGGGGGTTTTTGAAGGACGTCGTTCTGCTGGCGGAGTGGGAAGCGCGGGAGGTTTGAGCCGCGGCGCCATCGGTCCGGGGTGGTTCGGGTTGCATGGCGTCTGCTTCGCCGTCGTGGCTTGTCGCGCCCCGCGGCGGAGCCGCAGATCGATTACAGCCCCGCGCCCCTCTAGGGGCGCTGCGCTAACCGCCGATCGCTGACATGGGCCGGTCCGGCTGCACGAACGACGGGTCGTCCAGGCCCGCGCCCGCCTTCTTGCCCCACATCGCCAGCCGCCAGATGCGGGCGATCTCCTCGTCGGGGGCGCCCGAGCGCAGGGCCGCGCGCAGGTCGGTCTCCTCGGTGGCGAACAGGCAGGTGCGGACCTGGCCGTCGGCGGTGAGGCGGGTGCGGTCGCAGGCCGAGCAGAACGGGCGCGTGACGGAGGCGATCACACCGACCACATGCGGGCCGCCGTCGACCAGCCAGCGCTCCGCCGGGGCCGAGCCGCGCTTCTCCGCGCCCTCGGGGGTCAGCTCGAAGCGGGTGCGCAGGGAGGTCAGGATGTCCCCGGCGGTGATCATGCCGTCGCGCTTCCAGCCGTGCTGGGCGTCCAGCGGCATCTGCTCGATGAAACGCAGCTCGTAGTCGTGCTCCACGGCCCAGGCGAGCAGGTCGGGGGCCTCGTCGTCGTTCAGGCCGGGCATGAGGACCGAGTTGACCTTGACCGGGGTCAGGCCCGCGTCGCGGGCGGCGTGCAGGCCCTCGATGACGTCCTTGTGGCGGTCGCGGCGGGTGAGGGTCTTGAAGACGTCCGGGCGCAGGGTGTCCAGGGAGACGTTGACCCGGTCAAGGCCGGCCGCCTTCAGAGCGGCCGCGGTGCGGCCCAGGCCGATGCCGTTCGTCGTCAGGGACATCTGGGGGCGCGGTTCGAGGGCCGCGACCCGCTCCACTATGCCGACCAGTCCGGGGCGCAGCAGGGGCTCGCCGCCGGTGAAGCGGACCTCCTCGATGCCCAGGGAGGTCACCGCGATGTAGATCAGACGGACGATCTCGTCATCGTTGAGCAGGTCGGGCTTGGCCAGCCACTGCAGGCCCTCCTCGGGCATGCAGTACGTACACCGCAGATTGCAGCGGTCGGTCAGCGAGACCCTCAGGTCGGTGGCCACACGGCCGTAGGTGTCGATGAGCACTGGGCCCCCTCCCTCGTCACGACCAGATTCAACTTCCGTCTCCTGCGAGCCTACGTGACGGCACTGACAGTGACACAGGCCCGATCCCACCACGTAAGACGCGGCCGCGTCGTAGAGACCTACGACGCGGCCGCTCAGGGGTCGTGCTCGGGCGGTGCTCAGGCCGTGCTCAGTGGGCTCCGGTGCCGGTCAGGGACCGGACCTCCAGCTCCGCGTACTTCCCGGCGTCGGGCTCTTCCTTGGACAGGACCGTGCCGAGCCAGCCCATGAGGAAGCCGAACGGGATGGAGATGATGCCCGGGTTCTTCAGCGGGAACCAGGCGAAGTCGACGTCCGGGAACATCGCCTTCGGGTCGCCGGAGACGACCGGCGAGAACAGCACCAGGCCGACGGCGACGATCAGACCGCCGTAGATCGACCACAGGGCGCCCTGGGTGGTGAACCGCTTCCAGAACAGGCTGTAGAGGATCGTCGGCAGGTTGGCGGAGGCCGCGACCGCGAAGGCCAGGGCGACCAGGCCGGCGACGTTGAGGTCGCGGGCGAGGGCGCCGAGGAGGATGGAGACGGCGCCGATGCCGATGGTGGCGAGGCGGGCGGCCCTGACCTCCTCCTTCTCGGTGGCCTGGCCCTTCCTGATGACGTTCGCGTAGATGTCGTGGGCGAACGAGGAGGACGAGGCCAGAGTGAGGCCGGCGACCACCGCGAGGATGGTCGCGAAGGCCACCGCCGAGATGGTGGCGAGCAGGATCGCGCCCCAGGCAGAGTCCACGCCGCCCAGATGCAGGGCGAGCAGTGGCGCCGCGGTGTTGCCGGACGGGTTGGAGGCGATGATCTCGTCCTGGGAGATCAGCGCGGCGGCGCCGAAGCCGAGGGCGATGGTCATCAGGTAGAAGCCGCCGATGATGCCGATCGCCCAGTTCACGGACTTACGGGCGGCCTTGGCGTTGGGCACCGTGTAGAAGCGGATCAGGATGTGCGGCAGGCCGGCGGTGCCGAGGACCAGGGCGATGCCGAGGGAGATGAAGTCCAGCTTGGAGGTGCCGGTGGCGCCGTACTGCAGGCCGGGCTCCAGGAAGGCGGCGCCCTTGCCGCTGTTCTCGGCGGCCTTGCCCAGCAGGTCGGAGATGTTGAAGTTGAACTTCAGCAGCACCAGGAAGGTGATCAGGATGGTGCCGCCGATGAGCAGGACGGCCTTGACCATCTGGACCCAGGTCGTGCCCTTCATGCCGCCGATGGAGACGTACACGATCATCAGGACGCCGACGAGGCCGACGATGAGGATCTTGCCCGCGTCGGAGGTGATGCCGAGCAGCAGCGAGACCAGGACGCCCGCGCCCGCCATCTGGGCCAGCAGGTAGAAGATCGACACGACGATCGTGGAGGTGCCGGCGGCGGTGCGCACGGGGCGCTGGCGCATCCGGTAGGCGAGGACGTCGCCCATCGTGTAGCGGCCGGAGTTCCGAAGCGGCTCGGCCACCAGGAGCAGGGCGACCAGCCAGGCGACGAGGAAGCCGATGGAGTACAGGAAGCCGTCGTAGCCGAAGAGGGCGATGGCGCCCGCGATGCCGAGGAAGGACGCGGCGGACATGTAGTCGCCGGAGACGGCGAGGCCGTTCTGGAAGGCGCTGAAGGACCGGCCGCCCGCGTAGAAGTCGGCGGCGTCCTTGGTCTGGCGGCCCGCCCAGACGGTGATGAACAGGGTCGCGACCACGAAGAGCGCGAACAGGGTGATGATCAGCGGCCGGTGCTCGCTGGCCTCGTTGGCGGCGAGCTGCACCTGGGTCATCGCGGGGCTCATGCGCCGCCCTCCATACGGGTCTTGATGGCCTCGGCCTTGGGGTCGAGCTTCGCGCCGGCGTGGCGCGAGTACCACCAGGCGATGAGGAACGTGGTGATGAACTGGGCGATGCCGAGGACGAACGCGACATTGATGTTGCCGAACAGCTTGGTGCCCATGAAGTCGCCCGCGTAGTTGGAGAGCAGGACGTACAGCAGGTACCAGGCGATGAAGGCGACGGTCAGCGGGAAGGCGAAGGAGCGGTAGGAGCGGCGCAGTTCACCGAACTCCGCACTCTGCTGCACCTCGGTGAACTCCTCGGTGGTGGGGAGTTTGTGTGTCTCTTTCGAGGGGGGCGGTGCGTCGGTTGCCACGGAGTCTCCTCGCGTTGCGGGCGCTGTTGCGACGGTGGACGGGGACGGTTGGGGGGTTGGGGACGGAT